>JAQGMS010000009.1 GCA_028292245.1 Ramlibacter sp. | reverse complement strand
GATCGCCGCCAACGCCGCCGAACCCGGGCACAACTGCGCATCGCTCAACCGGTTCAGCGGTTCGGCAACGGTCGACAAGTGATCGTGCAGATCCTCGGCCGACGAATCGACGTACAGCAAGCCCGTCAGGATTTCGCCACGCGATTCGTGCGTCGCGATGTGGCTCATCGCGGCGATTCGGTCGCCCGCGTCGTAGCCCGCCGAGAGCTTGCGCAGTCGCAGCAGACTCCCATCGTGCTGCGTCACTTCGATCACCTCTCCGGGCGCGTACATCGTCGTGATCGCTTCCCGATGAGGGATGAAATCGATCCGGTTCACGGCCTCGTTGTGTTCGCGAACATAGTCGTAGCTCTTCGTGCTGCCGGCATGATTGTTGAACGCGACACAGGGGCTGATGACGTCGATGAAGGCCGCGCCGCCATGCGTGATCCCGCCCTTGATCAGCGGCACCAGCTGCTCCTTGTTGCCGGAAAACGCTCGCCCGACATAGGTTGCCCCGAGTTGCAGCGCCATCGCCACCAGGTCGACCGGGCTGTCGCTGTTGATCACGCCCTTCTTGCTCTTGGAGCCGCTGTCGGCCGTGGCCGAGAACTGCCCCTTGGTCAGCCCATAGACACCGTTGTTCTCCACGATATAGGCCATGCGCACGCCACGCCGCATGGCGTGCGCGAACTGGCCCAGACCGATCGAAGCCGAGTCGCCGTCGCCGGAAACGCCCAGGTACAGCAGGTCGCGATTAGCCAGGTTGGCGCCGGTCAGCACCGAAGGCATGCGTCCGTGCACCGTATTGAAGCCGTGCGAGGCGCCCAGGAAGTAGTCGGGTGTCTTGGAACTGCAGCCGATGCCCGACAGCTTGGCAACGCGGTGCGGCTCGATGTCCAGTTCCCAGCAGGCCTGGACGATCGCCGCCGAGATCGAGTCATGCCCGCAACCCGCGCACAGCGTGGAGACCTTGCCCTCGTAATCGCGCCGGGTGTAGCCGACCTTGTTGGTTTCCAGGGTCGGGTGATGCAGCCGCGGTTTGGCGAGGTACGTCATGCGACTCTCTCTTTCGGCTTTGCCTTGGGGGCCGGCGACTTCGCCTGCGTCCGTTCCGTGATGGTCTTGGTGATGAAGCGCGCGGTGATCGGCGTTCCATCGTAGTGCAGCACGCGGACCAGCTTGGCCGGGTTCGCATCCAGCTCGTTGACCAGCAGGCTGCGCATCTGCGCGTCGCGGTTCTGCTCCACCACGAACACCTCGTCATGATCGTCGATGAACTGGGCCACGCTGGCCGGGAACGGGAATGCGCGCAGCCGCAGCGCGTCCAGGTGGATGCCATCGGCCGTCAACACATCGAGAGCCTCGTGCATCGAAGGGCTGGTCGAGCCGAAGTACATGACGCCGAGCCGGGTCTTCTGCGCCGCGGGACGCAGCACGGGCTGCGGTACCAGCGCCGCCGCCGTGGCGAACTTCTTGAGCAGCCGCTCCACGTTGTAGATGTAGTCGGGCCCGCGCTCCGAGTAGCGCGCATAAGGGTCGCGTGTGGTGCCCCGGGTAAAATAGCTGCCCTTGGTCGGGTGCGTTCCCGGCAGCGTGCGCCAGGGAATGCCGTCGCCGTCCACGTCCTTGTAGCGGCCGAAGTCCTTGCCGGCTTCCAGCTCCTCGGCGGTCATCACCTTGCCGCGGTCGTAGCTTCGGCCCTCGGTCCAGGCGAACGGGCGCGCCAGCCGCTGGTTCATGCCGATGTCCAGGTCGGTCATCACGAACACCGGCGTCTGCAGGCGATCGGCCAGGTCCAGCGCGCAAGCCGCATGCTCGAAGCACTCGTGCGGGTCTTCCGGCAGCAGCAAGACGTGCTTGGTGTCGCCGTGCGACGCGTAGGCACAGGAGAGGATGTCGGCCTGCTGGGTTCGCGTGGGCATGCCGGTGGAAGGTCCGCCGCGCTGCACGTTGATGATGGTGACCGGGATCTCGGCGAAGTAGGCCAGTCCGATGAACTCCGTCATCAGCGACACACCAGGCCCCGAAGTGGCGGTGAACGCGCGCGCGCCGTTCCAGCCGGCGCCGACCACGATGCCGATGGAGGCGATCTCGTCCTCCGCCTGCACGATCGCGTAGTGGTTCTGGCCCGTGGCGGGATCGACGCGGTACTTGGCGCAGTACTTCTGGAACGCCTCGGCTACCGAAGACGACGGCGTGATCGGGTACCAGGCCGCGACGGTGGCGCCGCCGTAGACGCAGCCCAGCGCCGCGGCGGTGTTGCCGTCCACGAAGATCTGGTCGCCGACCTTGTCGGTGCGCTTGACGCGGATGCCCAGCGGCACTTGCAGGTGTTCCTTGGCGAAGTCTCGCCCCAGGTGCAATGCCTGCACGTTCGACGCCAGCAATTTTTCCTTGCCTTTGTACTGTTCGCCGAACAGCTTCTCGATCACCTCGGGCTCGATCTCCAGCAGCGCGGACAGCGCGCCGACGTAAACGATGTTCTTGAACAGCTGGCGCTGGCGCGGGTCGCTGTACACCGCATTGCAGATTTCGGTGAGCGGCATGCCGATCACGGTGATGTCGGGCCGGAACTTGGAAGGCGGCAGCGGCCGCGTGCTGTCGTAGAACAGGTAGCCGCCCGGCTCGAGTTCGGCGACGTCGGCATCCCAGGTCTGCGGGTTCATCGCCACCATCATGTCGATGCCGCCGCGCCGGCCCAGGTAGCCTTGCTCGCAGACGCGCACCTCGTACCAGGTCGGCAGCCCCTGGATGTTGCTCGGGAAGATGTTGCGCGGGCTGACCGGCACGCCCATGCGCAGGATCGCCTTGGCGAACAGCTCGTTGGCAGAAGCCGAGCCCGAGCCGTTGACGTTGGCGAACTTGATGACGAAATCGTTGACCGCTTCGATTCTCATGCCGCGGCCTCCTGCACGGGCGCCGCAGCGGGCTTGTCCCGGCTCGACGGGCCGGCGGTCGACATCTTGAGCAGGAATTTCTGCATGTCCCATGCGCCGGTGGGACAGCGCTCGGCGCACAGGCCGCAATGCAGGCAGACGTCCTCGTCCTTGACCATCACCCGCCCTGTCTTCAGACCGCCCGATACATAGAGGTCCTGCGCCAAGTTGAGCGCCGGCGCCTGCAGCCGCGTTCGCAATTCGGCTTCCTCGCCGTTGACCGTGAAGCTGATGCAGTCCATCGGGCAGATGTCGACACAGGCGTCGCACTCGATGCACGCGCTCTCGGTGAACACGGTCTGCACGTCGCAGTTCAGGCAGCGCCCCGCTTCCTTCACGGCCGTGGCGACGTCGAAGCCCAGTTCGACTTCCACCTTGATGCTGGCCAGCGCCTTCTGGGCATTGGCCCACGGCACCTTGTAGCGCGTGTCGTTGCTGGTGTCGTTGTCGTAGCTCCACTCGTGGATGCCCATCTTCTGCGACATCAGGTTGGTCATCGGCGCCGGCCGGACATAGATTTCCTCGCCGTGCAGCAGCTTGTCGATCGACACCGCCGATTCATGGCCATGCGCCACCGCCGTGATGATGTTCTTGGGCCCGAACGCGGAATCGCCACCGAAGAACACGTTGGGCACGCTCGAGACGAAGGTTGCCTTGTCCAATTTGGGCAGGCCCCACTCGTCGAACTCGATTCCGCAGTCGCGCTCGATCCACGGGAACGCGTTTTCCTGCCCCACCGCCACCAGCACTTCGTCGCATTCGAAGAACGCATCCGGCTCGCCGGTCGGGACCAATTGACGCCGTCCCTTCGCGTCGTACTCCGCCTTGACGATCTCGAAAGTCATGCCCTTCAATTGGCCGCCTTCGTGGATGAAGGCCTTGGGCACATGGAAGTTGATGATCGGGATGCTCTCGTGCATCGCGTCTTCCTTTTCCCACGGCGACGCCTTCATTTCCTCGAAACCGCTGCGCACGATCACCTTCACGTCCTCGCCGCCGAGCCGGCGCGCCGAACGGCAGCAGTCCATCGCCGTGTTGCCGCCGCCCAGGACGATTACGCGCTTGCCGATCTTCGTGACATGGCCGAACGAAACGGAAGCGAGCCAGTCGATGCCGATATGGATGCCGGCGGCGGCTTCCTCGCGGCCGGGGATCACCAGGTTGCGTCCGCGCGGCGCGCCGCAGCCCACGAAGATCGCGTCGTACCCTTCGCCCATCAGCGCCTTCATCGAATCGATGCGCTTGCCGCTCACGAAATTCACGCCGAGATCCAGGATATAGCCGGTCTCCTCGTCGATCACCGATTCGGGCAGGCGAAAGCGCGGAATCTGCGTCCACATGAAGCCCCCGGCCTTGGCCTCGCCGTCGAAGATCGTGATGTCGTAGCCCAGCGGCGCCAGGTCGCGCGCCACCGTGAGCGATGCCGGTCCCGCGCCGATGCAGGCGATGCGCCGGCCATTCTTCGCCGCGACTTTCGGCATGCGGCTGCCGACGTCGTCCTTCATGTCGGCCGCGACGCGCTTGAGGCGGCAGATCGCCACCGGCTCGGGCTTCTCGTCGTTGTTCTCTTCGACCCGGCCGCGCCGGCAGGCGGGCTCGCACGGCCGGTCGCAAGTGCGTCCGAGGATGCCGGGAAAGACGTTCGAGACCCAGTTGATCATGTAGGCGTCGCTGTAGCGGCCCTGCGCGATCAATCGGATGTATTCGGGAACGGGGGTGTGGGCGGGACACGCCCATTGGCAATCGACGACTTTGTGGAAATACGCCGGGTTGGCAATATCGGTTCGCTGCAACACTGTCTCCTTGCCTTGCCCGCGTGATCGCCCCCGGTCGGGGCCGTGCGGTTCTGGGGGCCAATGCGCCCCGGGGCCAGTCTACGCTTGCGCTGCGCCCTACGGCTCTCCGGGGATTCCCCGAGAGAGTCAGTTTGAGGTCAGCGGTCGCGTTCCAGTAGCGCAAAAGCCTTCACGACTTCGGGCGGCGCCTGGACCAGTTCGATCAGCACGCCTTCGCCGCCGATGGGCGCCTCTTCGCTGCCCTTCGGATGCACGAAACAGATGTCGAAGCCGGAGGCGCCGCGCCGGATGCCGCCCGGGGCGAAGCGCACGCCGTTCGCACTCAGCCATTCCACCGCCTTGGGCAGGTCGTCGATCCACAGGCCGACATGGTTGAGTGGGGTCTGGTGCACGGCGGGTTTCTTGTCGGGGTCCAGCGGTTGCATCAGGTCCACTTCGACCTTGAAAGGACCGGCGCCCAGCGTGCAGATGTCCTCGTCGACGTTTTCACGGTCGCTCTTGTAAGTTCCGGTGACAGGCAGGCCCAGCATGTCGACCCAGAGTTTCTGCAGCCGCATCTTGTCGAGGCCGCCAATGGCGATCTGCTGGATGCCGAGGACTTTGAAGGGGCGATGGGTCATGAGAAAGCCTCGAGTTCCTGGAAAGCGATGCTTCGGCTGCGCTGCACGGCGCCGCCGGTGTCCTTGATCGCGAGGCGCAGCGCGCGGGCATCCCAGTCGATATCGACGACGCCGTAGTGCAGCTCGGTGAACAAGGCCCCCAGCCGGTTCGGGCCGTCCTCGGCCGCCTCGCGCCAGGTATGCGTGATGCCGCTGGCGGTCATTTCGTAGAACGGGTACGGCGTGCCCGCGGTTTCCCGGTACAGAGCGCCGATGTGACGGTCGCCGGACAGGAACACCACGCCGTTGGCTCGTGCTTCGGCGATCGACTGGTAAAGGCGCCGGCGCTCGAGCGGGAAATTGCCCCAGCGCTCCCAGCCATGGCCATCAGTCACGACCTGGATTCCCGAAACGATGAGCCGAACCTGCGCGGGCTGCGCCAATTGCGCCTCGAGCCAGCGCCACTGCACTTCGCCGAGCATCGTCTTGCCGGGATCGGGATCGGGCAGGTAGCGCTCTTTGCCGGGCGCGTCGCGCCGGTCGGTCACCTTCCACGGTGAGCGGAACCAGCGTGCGTCCAGCAGGATGACTTGCACCCGCTGCCCCGGCGGGCCGAACACCTGCGCGTGATACAGGCCATCGCGCGTGCGGCGCGGGTCACCGGCCGCGATCCTCCAGAAGTCCAGGAACTCCGCCTTGGCCTCTGACTTGAACGGGAAATCCGCGCCACCGTCGTTCACGCCCATGTCGTGGTCGTCCCAGATCGCGAGGTGCGGGACGCTGCGCCGCAAGCGCGCCATGCCCTCGGACTCGGCGGCCTGCGCATAGGCGCGGCGAAGCTTGGCCAGCGAGTACGGCATCCCGCAATACACGTTGTCGCCGCCGAAGATGAACAGGTCGGGCCGGTCGGCCAGCACCGGAGCCCAGATCGGCTGCTGCTGCTGGGTCTGGTCGAAGCACGAATCGAAGGCAATGCGACGCAACGGCGATGCCGGCCCGGTCGCTCCCGGGGCAGAGCCCTCTGCCGGCACCGCGCAGCCGCCCAACGCTCCCAACGCGAGGCCACCGGCAAGAAGCTCCCGGCGTTTCATGCTCAGACAAACTCCACGATCGGCTGGTCCACGGTCAGGCTTTCGCCCTTGTTGGCCAGCACCTTGCCGACCACGCCGTCGGCGGCCGCGAACAGCACGTTCTCCATCTTCATGGCTTCGATGACGGCGACACGCTCGCCGGCCTGCACCTTCTGCCCCGGCTGCACCGCCACTTCGACCAGCAACCCCGGCATCGGCGAAAGCACGTAGCGGCTCATGTCCGGCGGCGCCTTATAGGGCATCAGGGTGTGGAGGGCCGCCGCGCGGGGGGTCAACACCAGGGTGTCGAGAAGCGTGCCGTTGTGCATGACGCGGATGGCCAGCGGATTCTTGCCCACGCCGCGCTCGACTTGCGCCGTGAAGGGGCTGCCGTTCACAGTGCCGCGAATCCGGTTGCCGCCCAGGTGCCACTTGGCGCTGCAGATTTCGTAACGCTTGCCCGCTGTTTCCACCGCGCTGGAACCGGACAGGGCCTCGAAGTCGCGCACGCTCGCGTCCTGGCGCTTGTGCTTGCCGCCAGCATCGAGCAGCACGACGACAAAGTCCTCGCCCACCTCGAACTCGTGTCCCGGCAATTGGCCGCTGATGCCTGCCGCGCGCTGCAACGCGCGGCGGTTGACGTACGCGGCGAGCGCCACCAGGAAATGCGGGTCCGCATGCGGCACATCTTCGGCGTGGAAGCCCTTGCCATAGTGCTCCGCGATGAAGCCGGTGTTGAAGTCGCCGGCCACGAACTTCGGGTGCGCCAGCAGGGCGGCCTGGAAGGGGATGTTGCTGCTGATGCCGCGGATCACGAAGCCGTTCAGGGCTTCGCGCATCTTGGCGATCGCCTCGTTGCGGTCCTTGCCATGCACGATGAGCTTGCCGATCATCGAGTCGTAGTACATCGGGATTTCGCCGCCGTCCTGCACACCGGTATCGACGCGCACGCCATACAGGTGCTCGGTGTCGCCGGCCCACATGGTTTCCCTGGGCGGCTGGAAGCGCACCAGCCGCCCGGTGCTGGGCAGGAAGTTGCGAAACGGGTCTTCGGCGTTGATGCGGCACTCGATGGCCCAGCCATTGCGCTGCACGTCCTTCTGCGCGAGCGGGAGTTTCTCGCCGGCTGCCACGCGGATCATCAGCTCCACGAGGTCGAGGCCGGTGATGCATTCGGTGACCGGATGCTCGACCTGCAGCCGCGTGTTCATCTCCAGGAAATAGAAACTCTGGTCCTTGCCGACCACGAACTCCACCGTGCCCGCGCTCTCGTACTTCACAGCCTTGGCCAGCGCCACCGCTTGCTCGCCCATCGCCTTGCGCGTCTTGTCGCTGATGAACGGCGACGGCGCTTCCTCGATGACTTTCTGGTGCCGGCGCTGGATCGAGCATTCCCGCTCGTTCAGGTAGATCACGTTGCCCTGCGAATCGCCCAGCACCTGGATTTCGATGTGGCGCGGCTCCTCGACGAACTTCTCGATGAAGACGCGGTCGTCGCCAAAACTGTTGCGCGCCTCGTTCTGGCAGGCGGTGAAGCCTTCGAAGGCCTCCTTGTCGTTGTAAGCGACGCGCAAGCCCTTGCCGCCGCCGCCGGCGGAAGCCTTGATCATCACGGGATAGCCGATGTCCCGCGCGATCTCCACCGCGCGTTCGGCGGTCCCGATCGCGTCGTTCCAGCCGGGAATGGTGTTGACCTTGGCTTCATTCGCGAGCTTCTTGGACGCGATCTTGTCGCCCATCGCGGCAATCGAATAGTGCTTGGGCCCGATGAAGGTGATGCCCTCCTCCTCGACCCGCCGCGCGAACGCTTCGTTCTCGGAGAGAAAGCCGTAGCCCGGGTGCACCGCCTGCGCGCCGGTCTGCTTGCAGGCCGCGATGATCTTGTCGGCTTGCAGGTAGGAATCGCGCGAGGGAGCCGCGCCGACGTACACCGCTTCATCCGCCAGCTCCACGTGTCGCGCGTCGCGGTCGGCGTCGGAGTAGACGGCGACGGTCTTGATGCCCATCTTCCTGGCCGTCTTGATGACGCGGCAGGCAATTTCGCCTCTGTTTGCTATCAGGATCTTTGTGAACACGCTATGGCCTTTTGAACGCAGAGTGCGCAGAGGATTCGCAGAGGACGCAGAGGAAGTCATCGAGAAAAATCCCTGGATTTCTCTGCGAACTCTGCGCAATCTCTGCGCCCTCTGCGTTCAAAAAACAGTGATGCACCAACCACCTCACAGTGGAATGTTCCCGTGCTTGCGCCACGGGTTCTCCAATTTCTTGTCTCGCAGCATGATCAGCGAGCGGCAAATGCGTTTGCGCGTTTCGTGCGGCAGGATCACGTCGTCGATGAAGCCGCGCGCACCGGCGACGAACGGGTTGGCGAAGCGCGCCTTGTACTCTGCTTCCTTGGCCGCCAGTTTCGCCGGATCGCCCTTGTCTTCGCGGAAGATGATTTCCACCGCGCCCTTGGCGCCCATCACCGCGATTTCGGCGTTGGGCCAGGCGAAGTTGACGTCGCCGCGCAAGTGCTTGGAACTCATCACGTCATAGGCGCCGCCGTAGGCCTTGCGGGTGATCACGGTGATCTTCGGCACCGTGCACTCGGCATACGCGTACAGCAGCTTGGCGCCGTGCTTGATGATCCCGCCGTACTCCTGGCTGGTCCCCGGCATGAATCCCGGCACGTCGACGAAGGTGATGACGGGTATGTTGAAGGCGTCGCAAAAGCGCACGAATCGCGCCGCCTTGACCGAGCTCTTGATGTCCAGGCAGCCGGCCAGCACCAGCGGCTGGTTGGCGACGATGCCCACGGTCTGCCCTTCCATCCGGCCGAAGCCGACGATGATGTTCTTGGCGTATTCGGGCTGCAGCTCGAAGAAGTCGCCGTCGTCCACGCTCTTGACGATCAACTCCTTCATGTCGTAAGGCTTGTTCGCGTTGTCGGGCACCAGGGTGTCGAGCGACACGTCCATGCGTTCGGCCGGGTCGTTGCTGGGGCGCACCGGCGCCTTCTCGCGATTGTTCAACGGCAGGTAGTTGTACAGCCGCCGCAGCATCAGCATGGCCTCGACGTCGTTCTCGAAAGCCAGGTCGGCCACGCCGCTGCGTGTGGTGTGGGAAATCGCGCCGCCCAGTTCCTCCGCCGTCACTTCCTCGTGCGTCACGGTCTTGACCACCTCGGGGCCGGTCACGAACATGTAGGAGCTGTCCTTGACCATGAAGATGAAGTCGGTCATGGCGGGCGAGTACACCGCGCCACCGGCGCAGGGCCCCATGATCATGCTGATCTGCGGGATCACGCCCGACGCCATCACGTTGCGCTGGAACACGTCGGCATAGCCGCCCAGCGACGCGACGCCCTCCTGGATGCGCGCGCCGCCCGAGTCGTTCAGGCCGATCACCGGCGCGCCGACCTTCATCGCCTGGTCCATCACCTTGCAGATTTTCTCGGCATGGGCTTCCGACAGCGCACCACCGAACACCGTGAAGTCCTGGCTGAAGACGAACACCAGGCGGCCGTTGATCATGCCGTAGCCCGTGACGACGCCGTCGCCGGGAATCTTGTTGTCGGCCATGCCGAAGTCGTGCGACCGGTGCTCGACGAACATGTCCCATTCCTCGAACGTGCCTTCGTCCAACAGCAGTTCGAGCCGCTCGCGCGCCGTCAACTTGCCCTTGGCGTGCTGCGCCGCGATGCGCTTGGCGCCGCCGCCCTGGCGCGCCGCTTCGCGCTTCTTTTCAAGTTGTTCGAGAATGTCTTGCATTGTGATTCTCCGTATGTAGCTCGAGCAATTGCCTCGCGGCCGTGGACGAGGGCAACGCGCCCCGCTCCACCTGTTCCAACAAGGCAGGCAGCGCCGCGCGAACCCGCGGGTCCTGCTTGAATGCCTGCTTCAATCCGCTGTCGATCCGTTCCCACATCCAGGCCAGCGCCTGGTGCTGCCTGCGCGCCGCCAGCCGGCCGTTCGCGGTCTGCAGCGCCTTGAACTTGCTCACCTCGTCCCAGAACCTGTCCACGCCCTGCCCGAGCAAGGCGCTGAGCTGGATCACCTGCGGGTGCCAATGCCTTTCTCCCTCCCCCACTGGGGGAGGGCCGGGGTGGGAGCTTCGCCCGTGCTGCGTGAACAGCCGCAATGCACTCGTGACCTGCGCCTGCGCCCGTGTCGCCGCATCCGCATCCAGGTCCGCCTTGTTGATGACGACCAGGTCGGCCAGTTCCATCACGCCCTTCTTGATCGCCTGCAGGTCGTCGCCGGCGTTGGGCAACTGCATCAGCACGAACATGTCCGTCATGCCCGACACCGCGGTCTCGCTCTGCCCCACGCCCACGGTCTCGACAATGACGATGTCGTAGCCGGCCGCTTCGCAGACCAGCACGGCTTCGCGCGTCTTTTCGGCGACGCCGCCCAGTGTTCCGCTCGATGGACTGGGGCGGATGTACGCCATCTCGTGGACCGACAATTTCTCCATCCGCGTCTTGTCGCCGAGGATGGAGCCGCCCGACACGGTGCTGGACGGGTCGACGGTCAGCACAGCGACGCGATGGCCTTTGCCGATCAGGTACAGGCCGAGGAATTCGATGAAGGTGCTCTTGCCCACCCCCGGCACGCCGCTGATGCCCAGCCGCAGCGACTTGCCGGTATGCGGCAGCAGTGCGGTGAGCAACACGTCGGCCTGGCTGCGGTGGTCGCCGCGCGTCGACTCCAGCAAGGTGATCGCCTTGGCGATCGCGCGGCGCTGCACCGCGCCGGCGCCGCCGAGAACCTGCTCCACCAGACCCTTCGCGGCGCTCATTTCTGGCTCAAGGCTTTCCTGATCTGCTCGAGCACGTCCTTGGCGCTCGCGGGTATCGGTGTGCCGGGGCCGTAGATGCCCTTCACGCCGGCGCTGTAGAGGAAGTCGTAGTCCTGCTGCGGCACCACGCCGCCGACGAACACGATGATGTCGTCGGCGCCCTGCTTCTTCAGCTCCTCGATGATCGCCGGCACCAGCGTCTTGTGGCCCGCGGCCAGCGTGCTGACGCCCACGGCGTGCACGTCGTTTTCGATCGCCTGGCGCGCGCATTCCTCCGGCGTCTGGAACAAAGGCCCGATGTCGACGTCGAAGCCCAGGTCGGCGAACGCTGTCGCTACCACCTTGGCGCCGCGGTCGTGGCCGTCCTGGCCCAATTTTGAAATCATCACGCGGGGCCTGCGGCCCTGCTCCTCGGCAAAAGCCGCGATCTCGGATTTGAGTTTGTCCCAGCCCTCGGCCGAGTCATAGGCAGCTGCATACACACCGGTCACCTTTTGCGTATCGGCGCGATGGCGCCCAAAAACTTTCTCCAATGCATCCGACACCTCGCCGACCGTCGCACGCAAGCGCACCGCCCGGATGCTCAGGTCCAGCAGGTTGCCGTCGCCCTTCTCGGCCGCGGCGGCAAGCACGTCCAGCGCCGCCTGCACCTTGGCCGGGTCCCGCTTGGCGCGGATCGCCTTCAGCCGCGCGATCTGCTGGTCGCGCACCATCACATTGTCGACTTCCCGGATGTCGTGCCGGTCTTCCTTGTCCAGCCGGTACTTGTTGACGCCGACGATCACGTCGCGGCCCGAGTCGATACGCGCCTGCTTTTCAGCCGCCGCGGCCTCGATCTTCAACTTGGCCCAGCCCGAGTCCACGGCGCGCACCATGCCGCCCATGGCTTCCACTTCCTCGATGATCTTCCAGGCCGCATCGGCCATGTCCTGCGTCAGCTTCTCCATCATGTAGCTGCCGGACCAGGGATCGATCACGTTCGGGATGTGGGTCTCTTCCTGGATGATCAATTGCGTGTTGCGGGCGATCCGCGAAGAGAACGCCGACGGCAGCGCGATGGCTTCGTCGAACGAATTCGTGTGCAGCGACTGCGTGCCGCCGAATACCGCGGCCATCGCCTCGATGGTGGTGCGCACGATGTTGTTGTACGGGTCCTGCTCGGTCAGCGACCAGCCCGAGGTCTGGCAGTGGGTGCGCAGCATCAGGCTCTTGGGGCTCTTCGCGTCGAAGCCCTTCATGATGCGGCACCACAGCAAGCGCGCCGCCCGCATCTTGGCCACTTCCAGGTAGAAGTTCATGCCGATGGCCCAGAAGAACGAAAGCCGGCCCGCAAAGTCGTCCACGTCCAGGCCCTTGGCCAGCGCGGTCTTCACGTATTCCTTGCCGTCGGCCAGCGTGAACGCCAGTTCCAGCGCCTGGTTGGCGCCGGCCTCCTGCATGTGATAGCCCGAGATCGAGATCGAGTTGAACTTCGGCATGTTCCTGGCCGTGTACTCGATGATGTCACCGATGATCCGCATGCTCGGCTTGGGCGGGTAGATGTAGGTGTTGCGGACCATGAACTCCTTGAGGATGTCGTTCTGGATGGTCCCGCTCAATTTGTCTTGCGGCACGCCCTGCTCCTCCGCCGCCACGATGTAGCCCGCCAGCACCGGCAGCACGGCACCGTTCATCGTCATCGACACCGAAACCTGGTCCAGCGGAATGCCGTCGAACAGGATCTTCATGTCCTCGACCGAGTCGATCGCCACGCCGGCCTTGCCGACGTCACCGGTCACGCGCGGATGATCGCTGTCGTAGCCGCGGTGCGTGGCCAAGTCGAACGCCACCGACACGCCCTGCCCGCCGCCGGCCAGGCCCTTGCGATAGAACGCGTTCGACTCTTCCGCTGTGGAGAATCCGGCGTACTGGCGGATGGTCCAGGGCCGCGCCGCATACATCGTCGCCTGCGGCCCGCGCACATAGGGCTCGAAGCCGGGCAGCGTGTTGGTGTATTCCAGGCCCTTGAGGTCCTGCGCCGTGTAGAGCGGCTTGACGGCGATGCCGTCGGGTGTCACCCAGTCCAGGGCGCCCAGGTCGCCTCGCGGCGCCGACTTGGCCGCCGCCAGGCCCCAGGCTTCGAGATTGGACGGTGTGAATTCAGGGTCAGGCTGGCTCATGGGTCGGTTCCGGCTGTTGCGCAACTTTGCGCGTTCAAGGACGACTGTGCACGTTTACCCTGCATCTTACATCATTCATAATTATTGATAAAGAATTGGGTTTGCCCTAAAATCGCCCCTATGGCCGCCGTCTCCCTCGCCCCGCGCGCCCTCTACCAGGAGGTGGCGGAACTGCTGCGCCAGCGGATCTTCAAGCGAGAGCTCGAACCCGGCAGCTGGATCGACGAGATGAAAATCTCGGAAGAATTCGGCATCAGCCGCACGCCCCTGCGCGAAGCGCTCAAGGTGCTGGCGGCCGAGGGCCTGGTCACGATGAAGGTGCGGCGCGGCGCCTACGTCACCGAAGTGTCCGAAAAGGACTTGAGCGACGTCTACCACCTGCTCTCGCTGCTGGAAAGCGACGCCGCCGGCGTGGTGGCCGAGCGCGCCACCGATGCCCAGATCAAGGAACTGCAGGCGCTGCACAAGGAACTGGAAGCGGCCGCCGGCAACCGCGACAAGTTCTTCGCGATCAACGAGCGCTTCCACATGCGGTTGCTCGAGATCGCCGGCAACCGCTGGCGCGACCAGATGGTGGCCGACCTGCGCAAGGTGATGAAGCTGAACCGCCACAACTCGCTGCTGAAGGCGGGGCGGGTGCGCGAGTCGATGCTGGAGCATCGGGCCATCATGGAAGCGCTGTCGCATCGCGACACCAAGGGTGCCGTCAAGAAGATGCAGGAGCATTTCAGGAACGGGCTGGAAGCGGCCGCGTGAGGCCGAGTACCAAAGCAGCAAGCGTTTAAGCGCATTGACAGTGCAACAAGCGGTCGCCTAGCATTTGCCGCACCTTTGATGGAGACAAAGCATATGACCCGTCTGTTGTTGCGCATTGCAGTCGCGCTGTCGGCCCTGGCATTCGCAGCCATCGCTCTGGCCCAGAACATCTCGATCGCCACCGGCGGCACCGGCGGCGTTTACTACCCGATGGGGGGCGGCTTGGCGGCGGTGCTGTCGAAGTTCGTCCCCGGCATGCAGGCGACGGCGGAGGTCACCGGCGGCTCCGTCGACAACCTGAAGCTCATCGGCACCGACAAGCCCTATATCGGCTTCACCATGGCCGATGCCGGCCTGGATGCGTTCAAGGGCGAGGACAAGTTCAAGGGCAACAAGATCCCGCTGCGCACGCTGATGGTGCTGTACCCGAACCGGATGCACATCGTCACCACGGACGGGCGCGGCGTCAACAAGCTGGCCGACCTGAAGGGCAAGCACGTGTCCACCGGTTCGCCCGGCAGCGCGACCGAGGTGATGGCATTTCGCATCCTCGAAGCCGCCGGCATCGACAAGGACAAGGACGTCAAGCGCGAGCGGCTGGGCGCGGCGGAGTCGGTCAATGCCATGAAGGACAACAAGATCGACGCCTTCTTCTGGGTCGGCGGCCTGCCGACGGCGGCCGTCACCGACCTGGCCAACACCCCGGGCACCAAGATCAAGATGATCGACCACACCGAGGTGGTCGCGAAGATGAACCAGAAATACGGGCCGCTGTACGTCGAGGACGTGATCCCGAAGGCCACCTACAAGGGCATGGACACCGACAACCACCAGGCCACCGTGATGAACCTGCTGGTGGCGCACGCCAACATGGACGACAAGACGGCCTACAGCATCGTCAAGACGATTTTCGACAAGCGCAGCGACCTGATCGCGGTGCACAAGGAAGCCGAGAACTTCAAGCTCGAGAACCAGAAGGCCGCCGCGACGCCCATTCCCTTCCATCCCGGCGCGGCGAAGTACTTCGCCGAAAAGGGCGTGAAGCTCAACTGACATGACCGAACAGGCCGGGCTGGTCAGCGACGAAGCACTCTCCAAGGCACAGGAATTCATCGAGGAAGAAGAAGGCGCGGCGAACACGCTGGCGGGCTGGCGCGCGGATTTCGTGACGCTGGTTGCCGTCGCGATGTCGGCGTTCCATCTCTACGCGGCCTACGCGATCGTGCCGACCCAGACCTTGCGGCCGGTCCACGTCGCGATGGTGCTGTTCCTCACTTTCCTGCTGTTCCCGGTCGCCAAGCGCTACCGGCACCGCATCATGTGGTGGGACATCGTCGCCTCGGCGCTGTCGATCGCCGTGGTGGCGTATGTGATCTGGGGCGGCGACGATTTCACCGACCGCAACACCACGCCGCTGCCCTGGGACATCTTCTTCGGCGTCGCGCTGATCGCCCTCATCCTGGAGGCGATGCGGCGCACCGCGGGGTGGATCATGCCGGCCATCACGGGCGCCTTCATCCTGTATGCGTTGCTGGGCGCCTACCTGCCGGCCCCCTGGACCCACAAGGGCTACGAGGTCGGGCGCCTCGTGGGCCACCTGTACATGACGCTGGAGGGCATCTTCGGCGTTGCCATCGACGTCTCGTCGTCGCTGATCATCCTGTTCACCATCTTCGGCGCATTCCTGCAGTACTCGGGCGCAGGCAAGTTCTACATCGATTTTTCGTTCTCGGCGATGGGCGGCAAGCCGACCGGCGCAGGACGCACCGTAGTGCTGGCGTCATTCCTGCTCGGGGGGCCCTCCGGCTCCGGTGTCGCTACCACCGTCACGCTCGGCTCCGTGGCATGGCCGATGCTCGCCAAGGTCGGCTACGAAAAGAACGCCGCCGGTGGCTTGCTGGCAGCCGGGGGACTGGGCGCCATCATCTCCCCGCCGGTGCTGGGCGCCGCGGCGTTCCTGATCGCCGAGTTCCTGAAGATCTCGTACCTCGACGTGCTGTTGATGGCGTGCATCCCCACGCTGCTGTTCTACCTCGCGCTGTTCCTGATGGTCGAAATCGACGCGCGCAAGTACGGCATGGGCAACACGGTGTTCGAGAAGGTGGACACGGTGTGGAACCTGACGCGCAAGTACTGGTTCCACTTCCTGTCGCTGATCTCCATCGTCATTTTCATGCTGTGGGGCTTCTCGCCCGTGCTCTCGGTGTTCTGGGCAACGGTGGTTGCCTGTGCCACGAGTTTCCTGCGGGCCGATTGCGCGCTGGTTCCGTATGACGTGTTTCGCGGCAAGGGACCGATCGCGCGCCAGCTGTGGCACTCCAAATTCATCAAGGCCATGGAAGGCGGGTCGATCGGCGTGCTCAACGTGGCGGCCACCTGCGCCGGCGCGGGCATCATCGTCGGCGTGGTGACGCTCACCGGCCTGGGCCTGAAATTCAGCTCGATCGTGATCGACCTGGCGGGCGGCTCGCTGCTTCTCACCGCGGTCTACACCTCGCTGGTGGTGTGGATCGTCGGCCTGGCGGTTCCGGTGACCGCCTCCTACATCATCTGCGCAGTGATCGCAGCGCCCGCGCTGATCAAACTGGGTGTGCCCGACTTCGCGGCCCACATGTTCATCTTCTATTACGCCGTGCTGTCCGAAGTTTCTCCGCCCACCGCGCTGTCGCCGTTCGCCGCGGCGGCGATCACCGGCGGCGACCCGTACAAGACGACGATGCAATGCTGGAAGTACACGGTGCCGGCGTTCCTGGTGCCGTTCATGTTCGTGCTCGACCCCAGCGGCCAGGGCCTGCTGCTGATGGGATCGACCAAGGCGCTCGCCGGCGCCAACTGGTGGTCGATCGCGGAAGTCACGTTCACCGCGGCGCTCGGGGTTGCCGCGCTGGCCGCTGGCTTCCAAGGCTGGGCGCTCAAGAAAGCGACGCCTGTCGAAAGGGTGATGTTCCTGGTCGCGGGCTTCGCGCTCGTCTATCCCACGGCGACGGCCGACCTGATCGGTATCGCACTGGTACTCGCCGCGCTGGCGGCGCAGTACTTCAGGGACAGGCCGGTTGCGGCCTGACGCCTAGAACGCCGATATCCCCGTCTGCGCCCGCCCGAGGATCAGGGCGTGCACGTCATGCGTGCCCTCGTAGGTGTTCACCACTTCCAGGTTCACCAGGTGGCGGGCCACGCCGAACTCGTCGCTGATGCCGTTGCCGCCCAGCATGTCGCGCGCAGTCCGCGCGATGTCCAGCGCCTTGCCGCAGGAGTTGCGCTTCATGATCGAAGTGATCTCCACCGAGGCTGTCCCCTCGTCCTTCATGCGCCCCAGCCGCAGGCACCCTTGCAGGCCCAGCGTGATTTCGGTCTGCATGTCGGCCAGTTTCTTCTGGACCAGCTGGTTGGCCGCCAGGGGCTTGCCGAACTGCTTGCGGTCCAGCACGTATTGGCGGGCGCGGAACCAGCAGTCCTCGGCCGCGCCCAGGGCACCCCACGCGATGCCGTAGCGCGCTGAGTTCAGGCAGGTGAACGGACCCTTCAAGCCCCGCACTTCGGGGAAAGCGTTTTCCTCGGGGCAGAACACTTCGTCCATCACGATCTCGCCGGTGATGGACGCGCGCAGTCCCACCTTGCCGTGGATGGCGGGTGCCGACAGGCCTTTGGCGCCCTTGTCCAGCACGAAGCCGCGGATCGCGCCTTCGTCGTCCTTGGCCCAGACCACGAAGACATCGGCGATCGGGCTGTTGGTGATCCACATCTTGGCGCCGGAGAGCTTGTAGCCGCCGTCGACCTTCCTGGCGCGGGTGACCATGCCGCCGGGGTCGGAGCCGTGGTTCGGCTCGGTCAGGCCGAAGCAGCCGATCCACTCGCCGGTGGCCAGCTTGGGAAGGTATTTCTGTTTGGTGGCTTCATTGCCGAACTCGTTGATCGGCACCATGACCAGAGACGACTGCACGCTCATCATCGAGCGGTAGCCCGAATCCACGCGCTCGACTTCGCGCGCGACCAGGCCGTAGCAGACGTAGTTCAGGCCGGCGCCGCCGTAGGCTTCCGGGATGGTGGGGCCCAACAGGCCCAGTTCGCCCATCTCGCGGAAGATCGAAGTGTCGGTTTTCTCGTGGCGGAACGCCTCGAGCACGCGCGGAGCGAGCCGCTCCCGGCAGTACGCCGCCGCCGACTCGCGCACCATGCGCTCTTCATCGGTGATCTGCGCATCCAGCAGCAGCGGGTCGGCCCAGTTGAAGGAGGCTTTCGTGGCTTTCATGTCGATCCATCCAGAGCTTGTCTGGATGGATTCTCGCCGAATCCGGGCGAGCCGCGAAGCCTCGCGCCCCGGTCAGAACATCAAGTCGCCGACAACGATCTTTTCGTCCACGGTGCCCATCAGCGTCAATTCGCCCACTGTGATGCCGGCGCCGCCCGCCTCGACATATTGGTAGACCGCCGAGCTGTCGTTGTCGTTGACGACGAAGAACGCGACAGATCCCACGGTGCCGTTGGTCCACACCGCGCCCGCATTGACCACCGCCGCCACTGCAGAAGGGCTGTCGGCGTCGGCGTTGATGCCGGACGCGAGGAAATAGACCTTGCCGGCCTGCACCGTCAGGTTGCCTGTGACCATGGTTGCCGCCTGCTGCGAGGTCATCAGGCCGACGTCGAGCTTGTCGATCACCGTGGTGAACCCGGTAATCACGTCACTGCCGTTGAGCACCGCGGTGCTGGCGAAGATCACCCTGTCCTGCACGCTGTCGACGCCGACGTCGATCGAGTCGTTGCCCGCGCCGCTGGTGATGACGTCGGTGCCGGCGCCGCTGGAGATGATGTCGTTGCCGGCGCCGCTGACGATGGTGTCCTTGCCCGAACCGGTGGTGATGGTGTCGTTGCCGGCACCCGTCGTAACGGAGTTGACGCCGTCGCCGGCATTGATGGTGTTGTTGCCGTCGCCGGCCTGGATGATGTCGGCGCCGCCGCCGGTGGTGATCGTGTCGTTGCCGGCCACGGTGACGACGGTGTTGCGGCCGCTGCCGGTCGTGATGGTGTCGTCGCCGCCCAGGCCGTTGATGCGGAAGTCGCCCGCGCCGATCGTGTAGGTGTCATTGGCGGAAGTGAGGTTGATCACGTGCTGTCCCGAAGGCGCCGGGGCCGGGGCCGGCGGAGGGGCCGGCGGAGGCGGAGGGGGCGGGGGCGGCGGCGCCATCGCGGCGATCGCGGCGGCCACTGAAGACGGGCTGGCGGTCACCGTGTCGATGACGTGGTGCAACACGCTCAGGTCGGTCCCCGTCGCGCCCAGGGTCACCGAGTAGTACGTGGCGACGGTGGTCTCGTTGGCCAGGACGGCCTTGGCGTCGGCGAATTCCGGGGCCGATGAGTTGTTCAACGCGGTGATGGCGTCATACACGATCTGGCCCTTGTTGACCCCCGCCGCGAACTGCGCGTTGACGTAACCCAGCGCGGTGGCGTTGGCCTGCAGGCCCAATGGCGTCAGGAAGGCTGCCGCGAAAGCGCTGGCTGACTGCGTGACCGGATACAGGGACTGGTACTGGGTGGAGTTCGCCACTTCGACGGCAAGCGCCGACATGCTGTGGCCATTGGCTTCGAGGGCGGCGCTGAGCGTCGCCAGGTAGGTCGCGCCCGGGGCCACGTCCAACATCGCGACCGCGAGTTGGATGATGCTGGTGCGCTCTTGTGCTGAGATAGTCATGGAAGGTCTCCGCTAGGTTGAGGAACAAAGCCGAGTACCGAATGCACCTGACCTGTGACCTAATCTAGCTCGACAATTCGCGCGCCGTGCAGTCCATAGTGGCGCGTGCCTGTAGGGAAATGCGCTGACTGCCGAGCAACAGCCTTCGCTTTGCGAAGGTCATTCAACCCGTTTGCGAAGCAGCTGCTACTGCGGCAAGACCGCCGTGGCCTCGATCTCGACCTTGGCCCGGTCTTCCATCAGCGCCTTCACTTCCACCGCGCTCATCGCGGCGTTGTAGGCGCCGATGATTTCGCGGAAGGCAGCACCGATCTCTTTCGCGGCCGCGAGGTATTCACGCTTGTCGGTCACGTACCAGGTCATGCGCACGATGTGCTCGGGCCTTCCGCCGGCTTCGCGCAGCACTTCGGCGACGTTCTGCAAGGCCTGCCTGGCCTGCGCGGCGAAATCGTCGCTGTGGAACCGCCCCTGGGCGTCCCAGCCGATCATGCCGGCGATGAACAGCATCCTGCCGCTGGCGACGACGCCGTTGGCATAGCCCTTGGGACGCGGCCAGCCGGCCGGGAGTATCACTTCCATGAGTTTTCCTTGAGCAGCTCGCGCGCGATGATCAATTGCTGGACTTCGGTCGCGCCTTCATAGATGCGCAGCGAGCGGATTTCGCGGTAGAGCCGCTCCACGGCCTGGCCGCTGACCACCCCCTGCCCGCCGAAGATCTGAACTGCGGCGTCGATCACCTGCTGCGCGCCTTCGGTGGCGGTGAGCTTGGCCATGGCCGCCTCCTTGGTCACGCTTTGTCCCTGGTCCCGCTGCCACGCGGCCCGGTAGACCAACAGCGCCGACGTGTCGATGGTGGTCGCCATCTGCGCCAGCTTGGCCTGCGTCAATTGGAAATCGGACAACACCTGGTTGAACATCTTGCGTGTGGTGGACCGCCGCAATGCTTCATCCATCGCCCGCCGCGCAAAGCCCAGCGCGGCGGCGGCGACGGACGTGCGGAACACGTCCAGGGTCCGCATGGCGACCTTGAAGCCCTCACCCGCCGCGCCAACGCGTTGGGTCAAGGGAACCCGGCAATTGACAAAACGCAGTCGCGCCAGCGGATGCGGCGCGATCACGTCGATCCGCTCGGCGATCTCGAATCCGGGCGTATCGGCGTCGACGATGAAGGCCGAGATGCCGCGCGCGCCCGGTGCTTCGCCGGTGCGGCAGAAGACGACGTAGAAATCCGCGATGCCGCCGTTGGAAATCCAGGTCTTTTCGCCATTCAGGACCGCATGCCCGCCGTCGACGTGCGCATTGCACTGCATGGCCGCGACGTCCGAGCCCGCTTCCGGTTCGGACAAGGCGAATGCGGCGATCGCCTCCCCCTTCGCCACGCGCGAGAGATAGCGCTCCCTCTGTTCCGGCGTTCCCTGCAGGCTGATGGCGCCCGAGCCCAGGCCCTGCATCGCGAAGGCGAAATCCGCCAGGCCGCTGTGCCGCGCCAGTGTTTCGCGGATCAGGCAGATCGCCCGGGTGTCGATCGTTTCTCCCGCGCCATGCGATCTGCTGCCGACAGCGTGCTTGAGCCATCCGGCCTCGCCGAGCGAGCGGACCAGCGACCGGCATTCGGTATCGATATCGGCGCCGTGGTCGTGGGAAATATGCTGGTCCGCCCAGGCATCGAGTTCACGCGCCAGCACACGGTGCCGCTCTTCGAGAAACGGCCAGTCCAGGTATCGGGTGTCGCTCATGGCAGCCTCAATTGCCTTCGAAGCGGGGCTTGCTCTTCGCCACGAACGCGTTGTAGGCGCGCGAGAAGTCCTCGGTCAGCATGCAAAGCGCCTGCGCCTGGGCTTCGGCCTCGATCGCCTGCTCGAGGGTCATGGCCCACTCCTGGTGCAGCATGGTCTTGGTGATCCCGTTGGCGAAGCTCGGGCCTTGGGCCAATTCGCTCGCCAATGCCTGTGCGTCAGACAGCAGGGCCTCCGGCGCGCACAGGCGGTTGAAGAAGCCCCAGCGCTCGCCCTCCTCGCCGCCGAGCGAGCGGCCGGTGTAGAGCAGGTCGCTGGCGCGCCCTTGGCCGATGATCCGCGGCAGGATCGCGCAGGCGCCCATGTCGCAGCCGGCCAGGCCGACCCGGTTGAAGAGGAAGGCAGTCTTGCTGCGCGCGGTGCCGAGCCGCAAGTCGGACGCCATGGCGACGATGGCGCCCGCGCCGGCGCAAACGCCATCCACCGCCGCCACGATGGGTTGCGGGCAGGCACGCATCGCCTTGACCAGGTCGCCGGTCATGCGCGTGAACATCAACAGTTCGGGCGCCTTCAGCCGCACCAGCGGGCCAATGATCTCGTGCACGTCGCCGCCCGAGCAGAAGTTGCCGCCGGCGCCGGCCACGACGACCGCGTGAACGTCGGTCGCGTACTTCAATTGGCCGAACAGGTCGCGCAGTTCGGCGTAGGACTCGAAGGTCAGCGGATTCTTGCGTTCCGGCCGGTTCAGCGTCACGGTGGCCACGGCGTTCCCGACCTCCCAGAGGAAGTGCGTGGCGCGGTAGCTTTCCAGTGACTTGCGGTTGCCCGCAGACAGCGCGGGATCGACGCGATCGGTTTCGTTCATAACTTTTCCTCTTGAATCGGCGCGGCCGCCAAGGCCTTCTCGCGCTCCAGGTTGCGCTCCAATTGGCTCTTGCCCGACCGGTATTGCCTGGGCCACGACACATCGGCGTAGCCGATCTTCGCGGCCTCCAGCAGCGTCCAGGCCGCGTTGGCCAGGTGGGGCCGCGCAACGGCGCAAAGGTCGGCACGGCCCGCGGCGATGATGCTGTTCACATGGTCGGCTTCGGAGATCGCACCCACCGCGATCGTTGCGATGCCCGCTTCGTTGCGCACGCGATCGGCAAATGGTGTCTGGTACATGCGCCCGTAGACCGGCTTCTGCTCCTTGCTCACCTGCCCCGACGAGCAGTCGATCATGTCCGCGCCGGCTGCCTTGAAGGCCTTGCCCATCGCCACCGCATCGTCGGGCGTGATGCCGCCGTCGACCCAGTCGTGCGCGGAGATGCGCACCGACATCGGCAATTGCTGCGGCCAGGCGGCGCGCATGGCGCCGAACACTTCCAGCGGATAGCGCAGCCGGTTCTCCAACGAGCCGCCGTACTCGTCGGTGCGCTGGTTGGTCAGCGGCGAAATGAAGCTGGAGAGCAGGTAGCCGTGCGCGCAATGAAGTTCCAGCCAGTCGAAGCCCGCCTGCGCCGCCAATTGCGTGCTGCGCACGAAGTCGTCGCGCACGCGGTCCATGTCGGCACGCGTCATCGCCCTGGACCAGTCGCTCACGCCATCGATGTACTGCTGCGGCGAAGCGGAGATCAGCGGCCAGTTGCCGGCATCCAGCGGCTGGTCCTCGCCGTCCCAGGGGGCGCGGGTCGAACCCTTCGCGCCGGCGTGGCCCAGTTGCAAGGCGATCCTGGCGTCGGTATTTGCATGGACGAAATCCACGATGCGCTTCCAGCCGGCGCGCTGCGCCTCGTTCCACAGGCCCGGGCAGCCGGGGGTGATGCGCGCATCCGCCGTGGGGCAGGTCATCTCGGCCACGACCATGCCGGCGCCGCCCATGGCGCGCGCGCCGAGGTGCACCAGGTGATAGTCCGCCGCCAGGCCATCGACGCAGGAGTACTGCGCCATCGGCGAGACCACCACGCGGTTTTTCAGCGTGACGCCCCGGGCGCTGAAGGGCGTGAACATCGGCGGGACGGGGTGTTGCGCCGGCGTGCGGCGCAGCCCGGAACGCTCGGCGATCCAGTCTTCGTAGCCTTCGACGTAGTTCTTGTCGCGCAGCCGGAGGTTCTCGTGGCTGATCCGCTGGCTGCGCGTGAGCAGCGAGTAGGCGAACTGCTCGGGCGGCAAGTGGGCGTAGCGCGTCACGTTCTCGAACCACTCCGTCGAGTTGCGCGCCGCGTTCTGGATCTTCAGCACTTCGATGCTCCGGACGGCTTCGTATTCCTTCAGCGCCTGCGGCAGGTCGCACGGCGAGCGGGCGATGCATCGCGCCAGCTCGATCGAATCCTCCAACGCCAACTTGGTGCCCGAGCCGATCGAAAAGTGCGCGGTGTGGGCCGCGTCGCCCATCAGCACCACCGGCGTACCCGTTCCATTGGGGCCGTTGTGATGGACCCAGGTCTTGCAGACCACGCGGGGAAACCGGATCCACTGCGCAGAGCCGCGCAGGTGCGACGCGTTGGACATCAGCTTGTTGCCGTCCAGGTATTTCGCAAAGAGCTTCTCGCAGAACGCGATCGACTCTTCCTTCTCCATCTTGTCCAGGCCCGCCCTGGCCCAGACATCTTCCGGCGCCTCGACGATGAAGGTGGAGGTGTCGCCGTCGAACTGATAGGCATGGGCCTGGAACCAGCCCCAGGGTGTTTCCTCGAAGGCGAACGTGAAGGCCTCGAACTTCTTGTGCGTGCCGAGCCAGACGAAGCGGCACTTGCGCAGGTCGATGTCCGGCTGGTAGGTGCCGGCGTGCCGAGTCCGGATGCGGCTGTTCAATCCGTCGCTGGCGATGATGAGGTCGGCCTGCGGGTATTGGCTGTCGTCCTGCACGTCGGTCTCGAACACCAATTTCACGCCCAGTTGCTCGCAGCGCTTCTGCAGGATATTCAGCAGCCGCTTGCGGCCGATGCCGCAAAAGCCGTGTCCCCCGGAAACGATCCGGTGGCTGCGGATGTTGACCTCGATGTCGTCCCAGTGGTTGAAGGCGCCCAGGATCTCCGCGGCCGTCTGCGGATCGGCGGCTTGCAGGTTGCCTAGCGTCTGGTCGGAGAACACGACGCCCCAGCCAAACGTGTCGTAGGGCTTGTTGCGCTCGACCACCGTGACATCGTGCGCCGGATTCTGTTTCTTCATCAGCAGCGCGAAATACAAGCCCGAGGGACCGCCGCCGATGCACACGATGTTCATGATCGCTCCAACCTAGATAATTTAAGTTTAAAGCATTTTTCGGCGACTGTCACCGGTCGTGGGCCAGTGCCATCACGTCGCGCGGATGCAGATCCTTCAGTTTGTGGTCGCTCCACACCTGGCGCCAGCGGCGCGCGCCGGGCAGGCCGTTGCGCAGGCCCAGCATGTGGCGGGCCACGGCGCTCCAAGGCGTTCCGTGATCCGCCCGCTCCCGCGCCATGTACTCGGTCATCTGCTCTTCCACGATCTCGCGGGTGAGGTTGGATTCCACGGCATCGAAGAACCGCGCATCCCATTGCGCCAGCCACCAGGGGTTGTGATACGCCTGGCGGCCGATCATCACGCCGTCGACGAGAGCGAGCTGCTCGGCGACTTGCTCGTCCTCGGTGATCCCCCCGTTGACGGCGAACGCCAGTTGCGGGAAATCGTGCTTGAGCCTGTGCACCGTCTCGTATCGCAGTGGCGGCACTTCGCGGTTCTCCTTGGGCGACAAGCCCTTGAGCCAGGCGTTGCGGGCATGAACCAGGAAGACGCGGCAACCGGCCTCGCTCACGGCACCGACGAAGTCGCGCACGAACTCGTAGCTCTCGCCCTTGTCGATGCCGATGCGGTGCTTCACGGTGACCGGCACCGTGACCGCATCGGCCATGGCCTTGACGCAGTCGGCGACCAGTTGCGGCTCGGCCATCAGGCAGGCGCCGAAAGAGCCGCGCTGCACGCGTTCGCTGGGACAGCCGCAGTTGAGGTTGATCTCGTCGTAGCCCCACTGCTCGCCGAGCCGGGCGCAATGCGCCAGCTCAGCCGCGTCACTGCCGCCGAGCTGCAGTGCCACGGGATGCTCCTGCGCATTGAAGTCCAGATGCCGCGGCACGTTGCCGTGAATCAGCGCGCCGGTGGTCATCATCTCGGTGTACAGCAGGGCGCGGCGGCTGAGCAGGCGGTGGAAGTAGCGGCAGTGCCGGTCTGTCCAATCCATCATGGGTGCAACCGAAAGTTTCCACTTCGAGTGATCAGGTCTAACTTCTTGATTCATAAGGAGTTGTCATTTTCTCGCAATCCCAGACCCTCCGTTCAGTTGCACTTTGCTCAAAGTGCCTGCCACGAGCTCCAAAGGCACCCGCTCTTCACGCGCGCACCTTGCACAACTCTTAGTCAAGAGACGAGGTCAACTAAAGAGTTCTTGCGGGCGCTGGTCCAATCCATTTCCCCTCAGAAGAGCCCATCTATTGATAATCGCTCATGGACTTTGCAGCTCTTCAATCCGCCATGGGCGGGCTTTGGAAGGACGTGGACGCCTCCGTCCAGTTCCCGATCAAGCGCCCTCTCCTTGCGCACTACACATCGCTCAAAACCATCGACCTGATTCTGCAATCAAAGGAGGTGTGGTTCTCGAACCCGCTCTACATGAACGACTACGAGGAGCTGGGGTATGGGATTCATTTAGCCGCGAATTACTTCCCCTACGCAAAGTCAATCGAAGGCGCACTGTCATCCGACCATCACAAGATGCTGGAAGGTCTTCTTCGAAAGATGTTTGGCGAGTTCAACAACATCAACGCATTTGATGTCTACGTCTTTTGTGCAAGCGAGCACGATCCGGACAATGACGACGGTCTATTGTCAATGTGGCGAGGATACGGGGCTGGCGGAAAAGGCACAGCAGTCGTCATCGACACATCAAAGCTCAGATTCCGACCGGGATCGCCGATAACGCTAGGCCCTGTAAGTTACCTCTCTAGCACACAGCGGGAGGCCTGGATGGTCAACTTCTGCGACCGATTCGCAGCGACTTTGAAGGGCTTGCCGCTCGATGCGACAGACCTCCCGTATGTGGCCACGGTCTTCTTTGAGCGCATTCGGCAATTCGCACTCTATACAAAGCACGTGGGGTTCAGGGAGGAGAGGGAGTGGCGCGCCGTGTACATCGCAGACCGCGACAACGCGAACTGGTGCAAGCACTTCATCGAGGTCCGGCATGACGAGCGGGGGGGTGTTGCGCCGAAGTTCAAGTTTCAATTTCTAACTGAAGATGCGAACGGCCCGACCCTCGGCATACCTGAAGTGATTCACAAGATCATTTTGGGACCGGGATTGGCGAGTGATTTGAATTCCACAGCCGCACGACGACTGCTCCTTGCAACCTCTCCGACATTGGGTGCCCCAATAGTCGCCTCCACAACACCCTATCGGGCGCATTCCTAGTTCAAGGCGACGCCACCTTGAGGAGGGGGGATCCTTCATCGAACGTAGAGCTCTTCGAAGTCCCTTGGCAGATGCATGAGCTCATCACGGACGTAGGGAACCTCGTCGAACGACGACAGCCATTCCAAGAATCTGTCTGAGGTGAAATAAGTCCGTGCGGCCGCAAGCAGTTGAGTTCTTGCAAAGCTCCGAATGAATGTTCCTTGACCCGAAATCCCGCGCTCCACACTGACCAAGCCTGCGCTAACAGAGTGTGACCACGCCCACGAAACCGATGGAACATGTCCGGAGACAAAATCAGAGGGCCAAGCTATGCGGCCAGACAAAAGATCATGTGCTCCGACCAACCACACCATGAGTTGCGCGCGCCAATGCGGTGAACGAATGTCGAAAACGGATTGAATCCACTCGGTCAGCAACTCATCCGGCAGGTACTTCAAGCAGAAGAACATGGAAGCCGAAAAATCGCCACTCGCGTCCCACCAGCACCAGATTCGGTTGGGGTTGTCGTTTGATCTATGCAATATCCTGCCGACCTTGATCTGATCGCCTTCCCAGCAGTCGTAATTCATCATGCAGCGACCCAGTGTCACTAACGCGTCGGCCTTGAAGCCGCGGTAAGGTTCGTCGATGACGTCCTCGGGATACAAGGCGAAAAATGACGTGATCAAGCCTTCAAGCAAGGTGTCAACGTAGGACTCGTGGGCTCTCGAAACCAGACGGGGAAGAAGGTAGTGATACCAATCCGTCCACTCGTCCATGGGTCCAAAGGCACTCGTCCCACTTCCGATTTCTTCCACAGGCCTTTGGAGTTCTCGGCAACTCAGTGCGGACAGGTCACCTTCCAATTCCGGGTACATCTTTCTCTCTGAACCCATGAACCAAGCTTCACCCATCGGTGTGCGCGGGCGGGAAAAATGCTTTTGCATTCTCAACAGTGCATCGATGGCGTAACCACATCCGGGTGTCCAGTGAAATTGCTCCATGAGTTCTCGTGTCGGGAAAATTAGTTCGAGTGAGTCGGCTGCCCGTGCAACTGGGGATTGCGCTTGGATATCAGTTGCACTTTCGCGTGCAACTGCGCGATGG
This sequence comes from Ramlibacter sp., assembly GCA_028292245.1. Classification (GTDB taxonomy): domain Bacteria; phylum Pseudomonadota; class Gammaproteobacteria; order Burkholderiales; family Burkholderiaceae_C; genus Ramlibacter. Next base: position 10,717 of record JAQGMS010000009.1, on the reverse strand, counting down.
TCGTCGACGAGAGTTCTTTTTGAATCAACAACTTCCGCGACACTACCGTCCAATCCATCATCGGGGCCACGCTCATCCGCCAACGGCCCGGCAAACTGTTTTTTTCTTTCACAGCGGCACTTTACGGCGTTTTTCCAGGCGCCCGGGTTTGACAAGCGCGGGGCGCGGCGCCATTCTTGCCGGACGGGACCGGCTGTGCGTCCTACATGGCTTGAAAGACGCCGCTGACAGCCCAGCGGTTGGATTTGCTCATTAATGGGATACCAGGATGACTGGAAGGAGCCGATATGAAGCCGTTTGCGCTTGAACCCAACATGCTGACCATGCGCGGTGTGTTCTATCCCACGGGCTACATGTTCATCATGTTCCCTTCTGAGCAGGACGCCCGCGATGCCGAGCGCTCGCTCGAGGATGACGGCTACACCGGCGAATCCGCTTCGCTGCTGACCCCGCAGGACATCCAGGAAAAAGTCGCGCGCACGGTCGGCAGCGCCGACATGCCCCTGCCTTCGGCCGGCACCGAAGCCGACACGGTGCGGCATTTCGCCGAGCTGGCCAGCCAGGGCCACTGGGCGCTGATGATCCATGCGCCGTCCGCCCATGAGACCGAACACATCATGGAAGTGCTCAAGCACGCCAAGATTTCCTACGGCCAGAAGTACCGGCACCTGGTGATCGAAGACCTGGTCGAATAGGCAGACAAAGGCAAAACAAAAGCCCGCCGATGGCGGGCTTTGTCTTTTGGGGCCGCGTTGCGCGCTACCCCATGTGCAACCCGCCGTTGACCGAGAAGTCCGCGCCGGTGGCATAGCCGCCCTCTTCCGAGGCCAGCCAGGCAATGATGGAGGCGATTTCGCTGGGCTCGCCCAGCCGCTTGACGGGGACCGTGGCGACGATCTTGTCGAGCACGTCGGGCCGGATGGCCTTGACCATGTCGGTGCCGATGTAGCCGGGACTCACCGTGTTGACCGTCACGCCCTTGGTCGCGAGCTCCTGGGCCAGCGCCATCGAAAAGCCGTGCATGCCGGCCTTGGCGGCTGAGTAGTTGGTCTGGCCGGCCTGGCCCTTCTCGCCGTTCACGCTGCTGATGTTGATGATGCGGCCCCAGCCCTTTTCGACCATGTCGCCCACCACCTGCTTGGTGACGTTGAACATGGAGTTGAGGTTGGTCTCGATCACCGCGTCCCAGTCTTCACGGGACATTTTCATGAACATGCGGTCGCGCGTGATACCGGCGTTGTTCACCAGCACGTCGATCGCGCCATGCTCGGACTTGGCCTTGCTGAACGCGTCGACGGTGGATTCCCACGCGCCGACGTTGCCTACCGACGCGTAGAACGTGTAGCCCAAGGCTTTCTGCTCGCCCAGCCATTTGACGTGGTCGCGCGTCGGCCCGCAGCCGGCGATGACCGTGAAGCCTTCCTTGTGCATGCGCTGGCAGATCGCGGTGCCGATGCCGCCCATGCCGCCGGTGATGTATGCGACTTTCTTGCTCATAGAACTGTCTCCTTGAAGTGTTTTCTTTGTACCCGCTTTAGACCCGCTCGACGGCGAGGGAAACCCCCATGCCGCCACCGATGCACAGCGCGGCCACGCCCTTCTTGGCTTCACGCCGCTGCATCTCGTGCAGCAGAGTCACAAGAATCCGCGCACCGGATGCACCGATCGGGTGCCCGATGGCGATGGCGCCACCGTTGACGTTGACCTTGGCGGGGTCGATGCCCAGCTCCTTGTTGACGGCACAGGCTTGCGCGGCGAACGCCTCGTTCAGCTCGAACAGGTTGACGTCGCTGGCCTTCCAGCCGGCGCGCTCGAGCGCCTTGCGGGTCGCCGGCACCGGGCCCATGCCCATGGTTGCGGGGTCGAGGCCGCTGGTGCCGAAGGCCGCGATGCGTGCCAGCGGCTTCAAGCCCAATTGCGCCGCCTTCTTCGCGCTCATCACCACAACGGCTGCGGCGCCATCGTTGAGGCCTGATGCGTTGCCCGCTGTAACGCTGCCGGCCTTGTCGAATGCGGGGCGCAGTCCGGCCAGCGCTTCGGCATTGGTCTTCTTGTTGATGAACTCATCGTTGGCGAACACGATCGGGTCGCCCTTCTTCTGCGGAATCGTCACCGCGACGATCTCGTCCTTGAACTTGCCGGCTTCCTGGGCGGCGGCTGCCTTCTGCTGGCTGCCCAGGGCCAGGGCGTCCTGCGAAGCGCGGTCGATGTTGTGCAACTTGGCGACGTTCTCTGCCGTGACGCCCATGTGGTACTGGTTGTACACGTCCCACAGGCCGTCGACGATCATGGTGTCGACCATCTTCCAATCGCCCATGCGCTGGCCGTCGCGCGAATTCGGCAGCACGTGCGGCGCCGCGCTCATGTTCTCCTGGCCGCCGGCAACGACGATCTCGGCATCGCCCCAGGCGATGGCTTGCGCCGCGAGCATCACGGCCTTCAGGCCGGAGCCGCACACGGCGTTGATGGTCAGGCCCGGCACTTCCTTGGGCAGCCCGGCCTTCAGCAACGCCTGGCGCGCGGGGTTCTGGCCGGCGCCGGCCGCCAGCACCTGGCCCATGATCACTTCGCTGACCTGGGACGGATCGACCTTGGCGCGGGCCAGGGCCTCCTTGATCACGATGGCGCCGAGTTCGGTCGCCGGGATCTTGGCGAGCGAGCCGCCGAACTTGCCGACTGCGGTGCGGACGGCGGAAACGATGACGATGTCTTCCATGGTGTGCTCCTTAGGTGTATGCGAGGGGGTTCAGGCCTTGGCCTTGACGTAGCGGCCCGGGGCAGGCTCGATCGCCTTGTACTTGCCCTTGCCATAGCTCTTGGGTGCGGCAACTTGCTTGCCCGCGTGGGGCTTCAGCCATGCGGACCAGTCGGTCCACCAGCTGCCGGGATGTTCTTTCGCGCCCTTGAGCCACGCATCCTGCGTCTTCGGCAGTTTGTCGTTGGTCCAGAACGAGCGCTTCTTCTTGGCGGGAGGGTTGATCACGCCGGCGATGTGCCCGGACGCGCCCATGACGAAGCGCTTCTTGCCCGGCAAGTGCTGCACCGACGCGTAGGCGCCCCCTATCGGCACGATGTGGTCTTCGCGCGAGCCGTAGATGTAGACCGGGATGTCGACGTTGCCCAGGTCCACTTTCTCGCCGCAGACCGTGCACTTGCCCGGCTTGACGAGGTTGTTCTCGAAGTAGGTGTTGCGCAGGTACCAGGCGTACATCGGACCGGGCAGGTTGGTGGAGTCGCTGTTCCAGTACAGCAGGTCGAACGGCGGCGGGGTTTCGCCCTTCAGGTAATTGCCCACGACGTAGTTCCACACCAGGTCGTTCGGGCGCAGGAAGCTGAAGGTGGAAGCGAGGTCCTGGCCCTTGAGCAGGCCGCCCTTGCCCATTTGCATCTCGCGGAACTTGACGGTGTTCTCGTCGATGAAGATGTCGAGGATGCCGCTGTCGCTGAAGTCGAGCATCGTCGTCAGCAACGTGGCCGACGCCACCGGTTTTTCACCGCGCGCCGCCAGCACCGACAACGCAGTGCCCAGCAGCGTGCCGCCCACGCAAAAGCCAAGCGCGTTGATCTGCTTGGCGCCAGTGATCTCCTGCACCACGTCGATCGCCTTGATCGGACCATCACCGACGTAGTCGTCCCAGGTCTTGGCCTGGAGCGAATCGTCGGGATTGCGCCAGCTGATCACGAAAGTGCGGTGCCCCTCGCTGACGAGGTAGCGGATCAGCGAGTTCTCGGGCTGCAGGTCGAGGATATAAAACTTGTTGATGCACGGCGGCACGACCAGGAACGGGCGCTCGTACACCTTGCCGGTGAGCGGCTTGTATTCGATCAGCTGGAACAGGTCGTTCTCGAACACCACCGCGCCCTCGGTCGTGGCGACGTTGTGGCCCACCTCGAACACGCTCTCGTCGGTCATCGACACATGGCCCTGCTGGATGTCCTTGAGCAGGTTCTGAAGGCCCTTGGCGATGCTTTCGCCCTGGGTCTCGATGGCTTTCTTCTGGGCCTCGGCGTTGAGGCACATGAAATTGCTGGGGGCCGATGCGGCCATCCATTGCTCCACCGCGAAGCGCAATTTGGCCTTGGTCTTGGGATCCGTTTCGGCTGCCTCGGCCAGGCCCAGCAAGGTGCGCGCGTTGAGCAGGTAGGCCGCGGCGCTGAAGGCTGCGACCGGGTTGGACGTCCAGGCGTCGGCAGCGAAGCGCTTGTCGGTGCTGGCCGGATTGATCGACAAGCCGTTGTTCCAGAGCTCGGCCGCTTCCTTCAGGTAGGCTTGCTGCAAGGCCTGGAGCTTCTCCGGCGAGAAATTGAGTTGTGGACTCTGCTGGAACTGCTGGGTCGCCGCGACCCAGTCTGCTTCAGAATTCATCTTGTCTCCTGTACCCAGTATTGATTCGGGTTAACCCGAAGTATCTCAGCTTTCATGTTGCAGTGCAACAATAAATCGCGTTCTACCTGATGTACCTCGTCATCATTGCCTGGCTCTATGTTGCGCTCATGATGGCCGTGGCGGAAGCCACCAGCCCCATCGGCAGCTTGCTCGGCGCGTTCTTCACCTTTGTACTCTATGGCGCCGCGCCTGTGTCGCTCCTCATGTATCTGATGGGAACGCCGGCGCGCAAGAAGGCGATCAAGGCGCGCGAAGCGGCTGAGCTGGCGCAGCGCGCCGCGGCTGCGTCAAGCCCGCCAGATAGCGGCGGCGAAGCGGCCGCTGACGCGGTCCCGCCGGTGCGAAAAGAATCTTGAAGGATTGCTCACGGTGCACCAGCCGCGGCTGCCGTCGTTGCCGTAGATGCGCGTGACGCCCAGCGCCCGCAAGCGGCGGCGCGCCAGTTCCGGCAGGTCGGCCAGCCATTTGCCTGCGGCGTGCGGCTTGAACAGCGCCGCTGCCTCGGGATCGTGTGCCTCGAACGCGGCCTTGACCTCGGGACCCACTTCGAACACCTCCGGGCCGATGCAGGGGCCCAGCCACGCCATCAACTCGGCCGGGCGAGCGCCATCGACAGCGCCGAGCTGCAGCGTCACCGACTCGAGCACGCCCTGTCCATGCTGGCCCGACAAGCCACGCCATCCGGCATGCGCGGCAGCCACCACCGACCCGCTGTCCACGGTGAACAGCACCGGCAGGCAATCCGCGACCATGATCGTGCAGGCCAGACCGCGCGCGATCGCCACGCATCCGTCGGCTTGCGTGCCGTCCGGCGTGGTGTCCGAGAGCAACAGCGTCTGCTGCCCATGCACCTGCTCCAGGAAAACCGGACGCACGCCAAGCGCGTCCGAAAAGATGGCGCGGTTCGCAGCGACCGCGCCAACGTCGTCACCCACGTGTTCGCCGAGATTCAGGCTCTCGTAGGGGCCGCGCGATCGGCCGCCCACGCGCGTCGAGCAGGCCGCGCGCACGTTCGGCGGCGCGGGCCAGTCGGGCACGATCCAGCCGGCGGGCAGCGCCATTCAGGCCTCGTTGTCAGGGCAGCTCGACGGCTGCGCCTTCTGGAATGCCGGATGGGCCATGCACGCGTCGAAGGCCGCCATCGTGCGCGGGAGGCCATCGAAGTTCGCATTCAGGCGCCGGCCGTTGAAAATTTGCGGCACCAGGCAGCAGTCGGCCAGCGTCGGCGTGTCGCCATGGCAGTACTTCGAGGCGGGCAGCGCCGACAGTTCCCGCTCGAAGGCTTCCATCCCGTCGCGGACCCAATGCCGGTACCAGGTGTTCTTGGCTTCCTCATCCACCTTCAGTTCGCGCACCAGGTACTTCAACACCCGCAGGTTGTTCAGCGGATGGATCTCGCAGGCAATCAACTGCGCCAGCGCCCGCACCCGGGCGCGGCCCAATGCGTCACGCGGCAACAACGGCGGCTCGGGATGGGTTTCGTCGAGGTACTCGATGATGGCCATCGACTGGCTCAGGTGCTCACCGCCGTCGAGTTCGAGGGTCGGCACCAGCATCGAGGGCGACACGGCGGCATAGCCCGGCTGCTTGTGCTCGCCCTTGACCAGGTGAATGGGCACGTAGTCGTAGCCCAGCCCCTTGAGCTCGAGAGCGATGCGCACCCGAAAGGACGCGGAGGATCGGAAGTAGTTGTACAGCTTCATAGGCAAGAGGATAAACTTTCTGGCAACGCAGTTCGCAGGAGCCCGGATGAAGGCCGAACAGAATGAATTGATCACGCGCATCGGGCCCGGCACACCCTGCGGGGCCGTGATGCGCAGCTACTGGCAGCCGGTCGCGCTGGTGGATGAATTCGATCCGGTGCTGGACCCGCGCATGGCGGTGCGCGCCGTCAAGGCAGTGCGGGCGCTGGGCCAGGACCTGGTGCTGTTCAAGGACGCGCGAGGTGCCTGGGGCCTGCTGGATCGCGCTTGCCCGCATCGCGGCGCCGACCTCTCGTTCGGGCGCAACGAAGGCGACGGTTTGCGCTGCCCCTTCCACGGCTGGAAGTTCGACGTCAACGGCGCCTGCCTGGACACGCCGGCCGAGCCCGCCGGCAGCAAATTGTGCGAACGCGTGCGCCAGCGCAGCTATCCCGTGCTCGAGAAGAGCGGCATCCTGTTCGCGTGGCTGGGTGAGGAAGGCAAGGCGGCGCCGCCGTTCCCTGAGTTCGATTGCTTCGCGGCGCCCTCTTCCCACACCTTCGCCTTCAAGGGCCTGTGGCAATGCAACTGGCTGCAGGCCGTGGAAGTGGGCATCGATCCGGCCCATCCCTCGTTCCTGCATCGCTTCCTGTACGACGAGCCGCTGGAAGAGATCGGCCAGAACGCGGCCGGCAAGCAGTTCCGCAGCGCCAGCGCCGGGCAATTCGCCGGCGAGCGCTGGCCGATGACGCGCATCATGCGCGAGTTCCACCAGCCCGAGATCAGCTTCGAACCTGCGCCGTGGGGCATGCAGGTCACTGCGCTGAGGCCGATGACCGATGAGCTCACGCACGTTCGAATCACGCAGTCGATCTTTCCGAACACGTTCGTCATCCCGCTGTCGGAAACGCTGACCATCACCCAATTGCACCTGCCGGTCGATGACACGCACACCTACTGGTACTCGATCTTCACCAGCTTTGCCGGGCCGGTGGACAAGGAGGCGATGCGCAACCAGCGGCTGCAATACATCCAGTTGCCCGACTACATCCCGAAGTCCGGCCGCCACAACCATTGGGGCTTCGACCCGCAGGAGCAGTTGACGCAGACCTACCTGGGCATGGGCGAAGACGACATCAACGTACATGACCAGTGGGCCGTCGAAGGCATGGGCCCGATCCAGGACCGGACGCGCGAACATCTCGGCACCAGCGACAAGGTCATCATGGCGAATCGCCGGACCCTGCTGAAGGCGATCGAAACCGTGCAGGCCGGCGGCGTCGCGCCGGGCGTTGCCGATGCGGCCCAGGCTGCTGCCATGACGGGACCGGACACCGTGGACGGCATCGCACCGGCCGGCGCCTGGCCGACATGGTGGCGCGAACAGGTGAAGGCAAAGCGCGACGGCGCGCCGTGGGCCCGCCCAGCCGTTCGGGAGCGGAATGAGCTCGTTCGCTGAGCGCTGCGGCATCCACGACGCGCGGCGCGAGCAAGCGCTCCAGCAAACGGCACGGTTGATCGGCGCGACCGGGCTGGAGCTGGTGCGCTTCGCCTGGTGCGACCTGCACGGTGTCACGCGCGGCAAGACATTGGTGGCATCGGCCGCGGAACGCGCAATGCGCGAGGGCGTCGGCCTGGTCAGCACGCTGATGCTCAAGGACAGCTCGGACCGCACGGCGTACAACGTGTTCGAACCCGGTGGCACGGCCGGCCTGCCCGGCTTCGAATTCGCGAGCAACCTGCTGCTGCTGGCGGATCCGGACAGCTTCCGGCAATTGCCGTGGACAGCCGGGACCGGCTGGGTCCGCGGCCAACCCTGGTTCCAGAACGGCGAACCGGTGGAACTGGACACGCGGCGCGTATTGCAGCGCGCACTGGGACGCCTGGCGCAGGCCGGGCTTGCCATGAGGTGCGGCCTGGAGATCGAGTTCCATATCTATCGCATCGAAGACACGCGCGACCAGCTCGATCCCCTGCAGGCCGCGTGGCCCGGCGCGCCGCCGGCCGTGAGCATGATCCACCCCGGCTACAACCTGCTCACCGAGGCCTGGTACGACATGGCCGAGGAGCCGCTGCGGATCGTGCAGCACACAGCGCAGGCATTGGGCCTGCCGCTGCTGTCGCTGGAAATCGAACTCGGCCCCAGCCAGGTCGAGGCAGTGTTCGACGTCACCGACGCGCTGACGGCGGCCGACAACATGGTGCTTTTCCGCAATGGCGTGAAGCAGGCGTTGCGCCGGGCCGGCTACCACGCCAGCTTCATGTGCCGCCCTCCCTTTCCCAACATCATGTCCAGCGGCTGGCACCTGCATCAATCCCTGGTCGATGCGAAGAGCGGCGAAAACGTCTTTCGCTGCGACGCGCCACCGGCTGGCACCACGCCCGCCGATGCCCGCCACACCCTGTCCGAAACAGGCGCGCAATTCCTGGCCGGCCTGCTGGAACACGCGCGCGCGATGGCGGTGTTCTGCACGCCCACCGTCAACGGCTTCGGGCGCTTTCGCCCCAACGCGCTGGCGCCGCAATCGGTGTTGTGGGGCCGGGACAACCGCGGCGCGATGCTGCGCGTCATCGGCGAATGCGGTGATGCCGCCACGCGCGTCGAAAACCGCATCGGTGAACCCACGGCCAATCCTTACCTCTACCTGGGCTCGCAAATCCACGCCGGCCTCGACGGCATCCAGCGACGCTTGACGGCGCCGGCGGCGACCGACGCGCCTTATGCGTCGTCGGCCGCGAAACTTCCGGCCAGCCTGGGCGAAGCGCTGGAGGCGCTACGGGCGGACACGGTTCTGACCGCAGGCTTCGGCCAGCCGTTCGTCGACTACTTCACCCGCATCAAGCGGTTCGAGCTGAACCGCTTCGAGCAGGCCGAGGACAAGGACGATTTCCAGCGGCGCGAATATTTCAGCCGCTTCTGATGATCACCGTGCATTTCGTCAGCAGCGGCGGCACCGGCACGGCGCTGCAATGCAGGACCGGGCAGAGCCTGATGCAGGCGGCAGTGGCCGCCGATGTCGCGGGCATCGCAGCCGACTGCGGCGGCATGATGACCTGCGGTACTTGCCATGTCTTCGTGCGTGAACCCTACGCCGGCCGGTTGCCGCCCGTCTTCGCGGAGGAACACGCGATGCTCGAATTCACCGCCGTGCCGCGCCAGGCCAACAGCCGCCTGTCCTGCCAGATCGATCTCACCGACGCGCTGGACGGCCTGACGGTAGACTTGCCCGACACCCAGTATTAGAAAGCGACCCATGATTCTCGAAATCGCGGAGATCCGGATCCCGCCCGGCCAGCAGGCCGCCTTCGACGAGGCGATCCAGCGCGCCCTCACCACCGTGATGGTCAACGCCAAGGGCATGCGCGGCTACAAGGTCAACAAGGGGATCGAGTCGCCCGAGCGCTACGTGCTGCAGATCTTCTGGGACACGCTGGAAGACCACACGGTAGCGTTTCGCGAAGGGCCATTGTTTCCGCAATGGCGCGCGATCATCGGACCGTTTTTCGCGAGCCCGCCGGTAGTGCAGCACTTCACGCTCTTGGCTAAGAGCTAGTCTGCGCGGCAGAAAACCCATGTGCTGCGTGGGCGGCCTCGGGCCGGCGGGTACCCTGCGCCCTTCATGTCCTCCGTCGCCCTATGGGCGTACTCCCCCTTTACTTACGGGCGCAGGGCACCCGCCGGCCCGAGCCCTCATCGCCTGTGGGGAAGTTCAAACCTTGCGCACGCCCGAAGGGCCAGGGATGCCGGGGACCGGCTCCGCGAGGTCAAGGAGGAGGAAGCCCATAGGGCGACGGGGGACACGAGTGGAGCCGGACCCCGGCGTCCCTGGCCCGCTCCCCCGCGCGTCCTGCCCCCCGCGAGCGACACGTTCTGCCGCGCAGACTACCTAGCCCGCCTCGTGCCCGGCAACCAGCTTGCCGAGCAACTTCACAAGCTGCTGGCGCTCCGCTGGATTCAGTGGCCCGAGGATCCGGCCTTGCACCTTGGTGACCGCGCGCTTCATCCGCAGCGCCGCTTGCTCGCCTTCGGCGGTCACCCATAGCAGTTTGCGACGGCGGTCGCTCGCGTCCGGTTCGCGCCGCACCCAGCCCTTGGCGCCGAGCCGGCCGATCACCGATCCGAAAGTCGCCGCGTCGAAGGCCACCTTCCCGGCCAGCGTCACCTGGTCCTCTCCCGGATCCTCCATCAGCGCGTTGAGGATGGCGAACTGGACCGGCGTGACGTCGAAGTCCCCGGTCTCTTCCATGAAGAGGGCCACTGCAAGCTGGTGTGCGCGGCGGATGAGGTGCCCGGGCGCGTGCTGGAAATCGAAACTCTTGGCCATGGGACGAGTGTAGCCAGCGTCTTTGCTTGTTGATTCTCGAAATAATATGTATGCTTAGCATTTCAGCGAAATCGCAACGGCACGACCACGAATGGCCCAGCTCAATCTACTCATCGCGGGCGGCGGCATCGGTGGCCTGGCCGCCGCCTATGTGCTTGCGCGCGAGGGCCATGCGGTGACGGTGCTGGAGCAGTCAGCCGCGTTCGGGGAAATCGGCGCCGGCATCCAGCTCGGGCCCAACATCTTCAAGATGTTCGAGTACCTGGGCCTGACCGAGGCGGTGAACCGTGTTGCCTTCTTTCCGCCGGGCCTGGGGATGAACG
>JAQGMS010000081.1 GCA_028292245.1 Ramlibacter sp. | reverse complement strand
GCCAGGCTGCTGTCGATCTGGCTGAAGGCCTGGAACAGCTTGCCCATGTTCTCCTTGGAGATTCCGATGCCGCTGTCGGTGACCGACAGTTCCAGGAACTCGGTGTAGCCGCTGTCCGCCAGCGGGAAGGAGTGCACGGGCCAGGCCCCGGCCATGGTGCAGACGGTCCCGCGCGGGACGCGCCGGGCCCGCATCACCACGCGGCCGCCGTTGGCGCTGAACTTGACGGCGTTGGAAAGCAGGTTGTAGGCAATCTGCTTGGTCTTGCGCATGTCGAGCTGGGGCATGCCCAGGTCCGGGTCGGTTTCCAGCTCGAGCGAGATGCGCTGGGCGGCCGCCTTTTCCCGCACGATGGTCAGGCTGTTGGCCAGCAGGCCGTCCAGGTTGACCGCCTCCAGCTCGAGCGCCATCATGCCCGCCTCGACCTTCGACAGGTCCAGGATGTCGTTGATCAGGGACAGCAGGTGCTGCCCGCTGCTGAAGATGTCGACGATGCAATCCTGCTGGCTGTCGGCCATCCTGCCCATCAAGCCGTCCTTCAGCGCCTCCGAAAAACCGATGATCGCGTTCAACGGCGTGCGCAGTTCGTGCGACATGGTGGCCAGGAACTCCGACTTCATGCGGGTCGCATGCTCCAGCTCGATGTTCTTTTCCTGCAGCACGCGATCGACCTGCTTGCGCTCGGTGATGTCGCGCGCCGCGGCGAAGACGCCCTGGAGCTTGCGGTCGCGGTCGTAGAAGGTCGCCGCGTTGTACGACACCACCGTTTCCTCGCCGTTCAGCGCGCGCACGGTCAGCTCGTAGTTGTTCACCTTGTTTTCGGTGAGCACGCGCTTGATGGCGGCGTCGGCACGGACCGGATCGGTGAAGAAGTTCTTGCAGGGCGCGCCGATCAGTTCGTCGCGGGTGCGCCCCGTGAGCGACATCATCTGCTGGTTGACGTCGGAGATGATGCCCTGCGGGTCGGTCGTCATCAGCGCGTCGATGTTCGACTCGATCAGCGAGCGGGTGTAGAACTGCTGGTCCCGCAGGCGCTGGTCGAGCATCGCCTGGGCCGCCTCGATCTGCTTGCGGGCCGTGTTGTCGGTGCCGATCAGCAGGTACCCGATGATGTTCTTCTGCGCATCGCGCAGCGCCGTGACCGAGACCATCGCCGGGAAGCGGCTGCCGTCCTTGCGGATGTAGGTCAGCTCGTAGATGTCCTCGATGCCGCGCGACGCCTTGAACACCAGTGCTTCGAAACCCGGCGTGATCGGCGTCGACAGCTCCAGGCTCAGCGCCTCCGCCCGTGCGATCACTTCCTGCGGGTCGGAAATGTCGGCCGGCGTGATCTTGTTCATCACCTCGGCGGCGGTGTAGCCCAGCATGCGCTCCGCGCCGACGTTGAAGATCTGGATCACGCCCTTTGCGTCGGTGGCAATGCTGGAAAAGTTGGCGCTGTTGAAGATCGCGCTTTGCAGGGCGCCGGCCTTGAGCTCGGTGCCGATGAGCAGGTAGCCGATGATGGCGTCCTGCGCGTCGCGCAATGCCGTGACCGACACCACTGCGGGGAACCGGCTGCCGTCCTTGCGGATGTAGGTCAGCTCGTAGATGTCCTCGATGCCGCGCGAGGCCTTGAACACCAGCGCTTCGAAGCCCGGCGTGATCGGGGTGCCGCGCTCGACGCTCAGCGCCTCGGCGCGCACGATCAGCTCCTGCGGGTCGGAAATGTCGGCCGGCGTGATCTTGTTCATCACCTCGGCGGCGGTGTAGCCCAGCATGCGCTCGGCGCCGACGTTGAAAATCTGGATGACACCCTTCGCGTCGGTGGCGATGCTGGAGAAATTGGCACTGTTGAAAATCGCGCTCTGCAGGGCGCCCGCCTTGATCAGTGCCTCTTCAGCCTGCTTGCGCGCGGTGTTGTCGGTGCCGATCAGCAGGTAGCCGATGATCTTTTCCTGCGCGTCGCGCAGGGCCGTGACCGAGACGATCGCCGGAAAGCGGCTGCCGTCCTTGCGGATGTAAGTCAGCTCGTAGATGTCCTCGATGCCGCGCGACGCCTTGAACACCAGCGCTTCGAAGCCGGGAGTGATCGGTGTCGCCAGCTCCAGGCTCAGCGCCTCGGCGCGCGCGATCACTTCCAGCGGGTCGGAAATGTCGGCCGGGGTGATCCTGTTGAGTACGTCGGCGGCGGCGTATCCGAGCATGCGCTCGGCGCCGACGTTGAAAATCTGGATCACGCCCTTTTCGTCGGTGGCGATGCTCGAGAAATTCGCGCTGTTGAAAATCGCGTCCTGCAGGGCGCCGGTCTTGAGCAGGGTCTCCTGGCGCCGAAATTCAATGGTGCCGCTGGGGTTCACCTGGCCTTCGCCCGCGCCGTTACCAAATACCGTATGGGGCATAGCCGCCTTCGCTCGTACCGTCTCGCACGAGCAGTTGCCACAGCAAGCGGCCCCGGGCACAGGCACGCGGCGTTGCTAATGTCTTTACACAGGGTACCTGAAGCTGAGCGCCGGCTCGGTGCGGCAGGACACTTAGCGGTGTAACGCTTCCGCCTGCTATTTCATCAGCGACGGCAGGAACAGGCTGAGTTGCGGCATCGCGATCAGCAGGCCGAGCATGAAAACCAGGACCACCACGAACGGCCAGCAGCCGCGGTAGATCGCGCCCAGGCCGACGCCGGGGAGCAGGGCGTTGAGCACGAACATGTTCATGCCCACCGGGGGGGAAATCAGTCCGATCTGGACCACCATCACGATGAGGACGCCGAACCAGATCGGGTCGAACCCCAGCGCTGTCACGATCGGAAAGAACAGCGGGATGGTGAGCAGCACCATGGTCAGCTCCTCCATCACCGTGCCCAGCACCACGTAGATGGCCATCATCGCCACCACGATCATCGTCGGCGACAGGCCGCTGGTGGTGATCAGGCTCTTCAGGTCGCCCGGCATGGACGTGAAGTTGACGAAGTTGGCGAACAGCGTGGCCGCGATCAGCAGCGTGAACAGCATCGCGGTGGTCCGGGCCGATTCGACCAGCACTTCATAGAGGATGGCCCAGGTCAGCCGCCGGCGCGCCAGCGCGAACAGGAAGGCGCCGGCGGCGCCGAAGCCCGCGCCCTCGGTGGCGGTGAAGATGCCGCCGTAGATGCCGCCCAGCACCACGATCACCAGCAGCAGCACGCCCCAGATGCCGCGCAGCGCCTGCCAGCGCTGCGGCCAGGTGCTTTTCTCTCCGGCCGGGGCGTGCAGCGGGTCGCGCCCGGTGATCCACACGATGCCCAGCATCATCAGCGCGGCCGACATCAAGCCCGGAATAACGCCCGCGGCGAACAGCTTGCCGATGTTGGTCTCGGTGATGATCCCGTAGATCACCATGATGGTCGAGGGCGGGATCATGATGCCCAGCGTGCCGCCGGCGGCGATCACGCCCATCGACAGCTCGTCGCTGTAGCCCAGGCTTTTCATCGACGGGTAGGCGACCTTCCCCATGGTGGCGGCCGTCGCGATGGAGGAGCCGCAGATCGCGCCGAAGCCGGCGCAGGCCACCACGGTGGCGTGCGCCAGGCCGCCGCGCTTGTGGCCGATGAAGGCGTATGCCGCGCGAAACAGCTCCTGCGCCAGGCCGGCACGGGCGACGAAGTTGCCCATCAGGATGAACAGCGGTATGACCGAGAGCGTGTAGGCGAACCCGGTCTCGTAGACCACCTGCGCCGTGCTGGCCAGCGCCGGGTCCCAGCCGCGCGTGAGTCCGATGCCGACGATGCCGACGCCGGCCATCGAAAAGGCGAGAGGCACGCGTAACAAGGCCAGTGCGAAGATGACGGCGAAGCCGGCGAGTGCTTCGATCACAGCGCGGTCCCTTCGCCTTCGGCCAGCTCTTCGGGGGGCCGAGCGGTGAGGACCAGGTGGACGATGCCCGTGACCGCGCACAGCACCGCCATGCCGTAGATGAACGGCGCCTTGGCCAGCTTGAGCTGCGCGGTGGTTTCGCCATTGAGCGCGAACTGCCCCGCGGTCTTCCACATCAGCCAGCCCAGCCCCAGCAGCGCCGCCGCGCTGAGCAGGTGGATGAGGGCCTTTTGCGCGCGCAGGGCGGCCGGCGAAAAGTAGCTGTCCAGCGAATCGAACACGACGTGTTCGCCGCGCAGCGAGACCAGCGGCAACGCGCCGAAGATCACCACCACCATCAGCAGCTCGGTCATCTCAAGCGAGCCGGGGATCGAGTTGTCCAGAAGCTTGCGCGCGCTGACGTCGGCGAAGGTCAGCGCCATGATGGCGAACAGGGCGCCGCCGGAAAGCAGGCCACAGACGAGAAGCAGAAGTTTCTTCAGGGGAGGGTGCAAGAAAATCATTTCTCCTGCTTGGCGATTTCGGAGCGGAACTCGGCCAGCACCTTGGCCGGGTCCTTCAGTCCCTTGGCGGCGGCCTCGCTGACCCACTTCTGTTCCAGCGCCGAGGTCTTGGACTTGACGTCGGCGACGAATTTCGCGTCGGCCTTGGTGATCTGCACCCCGTTGGCCTGCATCAGCGCGGTGGCCCGCAGGTCGACCTTGTCCCAGGCGCGGCCGAAGAGCCGGGCCGCGGTTTCGCCGGAGATCGCGTCCACCGCCTTCTTCTCGTCGGCGCTGAGCTTGTCGTAGCGGCCCTGGTTCATCATGAACACGAAGCTGGTGTTGTAAAGGCCGCCGGGGAAGGTGGTGGCGTACTTGATGATCTTGTCGATCTTGAACGATTCGGTCGACTCGGCGGGGAACAGCGTGCCGTCCATCACGCCGCCCGAAAGCAGCTCATAGGAGTCGGGCGCCGGCTTGAGGGTGACGTTCATCCCCAGGTTCTTGGAGATCTCGTTGACCATGCCGCCGCCGACGCGGAACTTCAGGCCCGCCAGGTCTTCCACCTTGGTGATCGCCCGCTTGGTGTTGAACACGATGCCGGGGCCGTGCGTGAAGTAGGTGATGACCTTCACGCCCTGTTCCTCGGCCGCGAACTCGGGATGGCGCGACGCAACCCGGTTGAATGCGACCGAGATCGGCTCGGAGGTGTTGCCCAGGAACGGGAACTCCGCCATCTGGGTGTAGACGAAACGCCCCGGCGTGTAGCCGTGCACGGTGAATGAAATATCGGCCAGCCCGTTCTTGATCGCGTCGAAAGTGCCGGGCGCGTTGGTCACGCCGCGCGGCAGGATGTTGCACTTCATCTTGCCGGCCGTGTTCTTCTCGAGCAGGTCGCACCATTCCTTCTGCGCCATGCTCATGCCGTGCGTGGGCGGCAGCCAGGAGGAAACGGTGA
>JAQGMS010000325.1 GCA_028292245.1 Ramlibacter sp. | reverse complement strand
TCCGTTTATTGGGGTCACGCCATAGAACGGATGCTGGATTCACCCTAAGCGGGACGGACCAGGAACGTCATGCCACGGCGGCGAGTGTCGGTGCGCCACTGCGGAGTGGACGGAATCCATCTGAGGCGACGTCTGCACGAGCCAGGCCGATAACGACGAGCACCTCGTCGCACTCTGGTTCCTCAATGAACCCACGCACTCGACCTCGAATGCTCGTCTCGATCGGGTCGAACCAGGTCTCTCCCGCAAATAGCGTCGTGTCGGCTGCTTTCGTCGTCGTGCTGTGAATCAGCGGTAGTGGTTGACCTTATACGTGGCCAAGGCCGGCCTCATGTGTTCGATGTAGAGCGTCGCGAGCCTTTCGTTCGTGCCCGACGCGATGACCTCGACCATCTTGTCGTGCTCGTCGATGGTTTCGAGGATCCGCTGCATGTTCCCGGTGGCGTAGCTCCGGGAATGGACGGAGGCAGTCTTCAGCCAGAACTGCTGGATCATTTCGGCCAGGAAGACGTTGCCGCATGCCGCGTTCATCGTCTGATGGAACTGCTCGTTCAGGCCCGCTGCCCGATACAGGTCGCCGTCGTTGCAACTGCGGCGGTAGTCGTCGTTGATGCCGCGCAACTCCGCCACCAGCGCGGGCGAGCCGGGCAGCTCCATCCGCATCGCGGCTTCCCGGTGCAGGAGGCGGCGCACGTCATAGAGCTGGTCCATCTCCGCAGGCGTGTAGTCGCGTACGACGGCGCCGCGGTTGGGCCGGCGCACGACCAGGCCCGCTCGGTCCAACTCCTCCAGCACGGCACGGATGACGTGGCGTCCGACCTTGAACCGCGCACTCATGTCCTCCTCAACCAGGCGCTCCCTCGGCTTTAGGCGGCCGAACACAATGTCTTGCTGAAGCGACTGGAGGATCGACAGCACCGTGGCATCTGTTGGCCGCGTGCTGTCTGAAGCGGGTTGCCGGGCGGGTTGCACCATAAATCCATCCTATCCGCTGACGTTTTCTGCTGCAAGACTGTTGACAATCCTGTTGCCAGCTGCCATATTGTTGACAATCCTGGTGCCAAATTTGTCTAGCAAGGCCGCGCATGCCGGAGGAACAAAGATGAGCAGCATCGGACCGGTCACTCCCAGGGCGGTTCAGCACTCCACCGTCGTCGCCCATGGTGCGAACCTGCACGTCGCGCGCATTGGGCGGGGCCGGCCGCTGCTGCTTCTCCATGGCTGGCCGGAGTTTTGGCTGACCTGGGAGCCCGTGATGACCCGTCTGGCGGACCGCTTCGACCTGATCGCGCCTGACCTGCGCGGCTTCGGCACCAGCGACAAGCCGGACGGGCCGTTTGGGCCGAACGAGCAGACGGAGGATCTCGTCGCGCTGATCGACGCGCTCGGGGTCGGGCCTGTCGGCATCGTCTCGCATGACGTCGGGGCGACGATCACGCAGACGCTCGCCCGCCGACATCCCGACCGCATCGCCGGCCTGTTCTTTTTCAACTTCATGTATCCGGGGATTGGAACGCGCGCCACCGCGCCCAGCCACCTGCAGCACGTCTGGCACACGTGGTTCAACCAAAGCGACCTCGCGCCCGAACTGCTCGCGACCTCTCCGGAAGCCGTGCGCCGGTTCATCACCTTCCTGCTTCGGCGATGGGCGCACCGGGCCGAAGCGTTTGACGACGCCACGATCGAGGCGTTCGTGGCTAACTTCCAGGCGCCCGGCAACCTCGCCGGCGGCTTTGCCCATTACCGCGCGGTAGCCGCGCAGCGCCGGGCGGAGGCATCCGAGAATCCTCCGCCGCCCCCGCCGCCGATCCCGCTCCCAACCTCCGTGCGCTGGGCGCAGTGCGACCCAACCTTGCCGGCGGAGTGGTCGGATCGGCTGGGCGAAACCTTCCCGGACCTGGACTACGCGCCGTTTCCGGATGCCGGCCATTTTCCGCACCGGGAACAGCCGGACCGCGCGGCGGCGGCGATCGCGGCGTTCTTCGACCGGTTGGATGCGCAGGGTTGGCAGGCGTGACCGCGAGCGCTCCCGTAGCGGCGGGTACGGTCCGGCCTGGCGGAGAATGGATCGTGCCCGCGCTGGCGTTCCTGTGGTTCTACAACGGCGTCAACTTTCTCGCTTTCAAGGTGGGCGTGGAAGCGCTGCCGGCCGCATTCCTGGCGGCGACCCGCTTCACCGTCGCTGGTCTCATGATGCTGCCTGTGGCGGCTTGGCGTGTCCGGGCAGGGGAGCGGCCAAACGGGCGTTCGCTGGTTACGGCGGGTCTGCTGGGCATCAACATGCTCGTTGGCGGCCAGGCGTTGGCGATTTGGGGCGTACATTACTTGCCCGCGGGCACGGCCTCGGTGTTCGGGTCCACGCCGCCGCTCTACCTGGCGCTGTTCACCTGGTTGTTCTTCCGGCAACCACTCGCGCGAAGCCAACTGGCGGGGGGGTGTATCGGCTTCGTGGGAACGGCCTTGCTGGGATGGAGTTCGGCTGCGGGCGGCGGCTTCAGCCCAGTCGGCGCGGCAGCGATCCTCGCCGCGACGGCGTGCTGGGCCGCTGGGTCGTTGGCCGCTCGCCGGGTCAGCTTGCCGCGCGACCCGGTCGTCAACCTGACGGTGCAGCTCCTGACCGCCGGAGCGTTGCTCTGGCTTCTGTCGTGGCTGAGTGGGGCGAAATTTGAGGTGGGTGATGTCCCGTTTCGCTCCTGGGCGGCGCTGGCGTTCCTCACCGTCGTCAGCACCCTGCTCGGCTACAGCGTGTTCAGTTGGATGAACCAAGCCGTCTCACCCACGCTCGCGAACAGCTACAATTATGTCGCACCGGTCATCACCCTCGGGCTCGCGTCGTTGTTTCTTGGCGAGCGGCTGAGCTGGCCCAAGGCCGCCGCCGCGGCCGTGGCACTCGGGGGCGTGGCGCTGATGATCAGCGGCAAGGGCCCGGACCGGCCGGAGGTGGCATGACGCCGTTCAAGGTCGCGTGGAGCGACGCCGCGCTCGACCGCCTCCGCACCCAGGTCCGCGCCTACCGGTTTCCCCCTGCGCCCGAGAAAGCCGGTTGGCGCTACGGCTGCGACCCGACATTCCTGGGCTCGTTGTGCGCCTACTGGGCGGAAGGCTTCGATATGCGCGGTGCCGAGGCGGCGCTGAACCGCTTCCCACAGGTCATTTGCCGGGTGGAGGACATCGACATCCATGCCGTGCACGTGGTGGGAGAGGCCGGCGGGCGCCGCCCATTGCTGCTGATCCACGGCTGGCCGGGATCGGTGTTTGAGTTCTGGGAGGCGGCTGAACCGCTGGCGTTCCCGTCCCGCTTCGGTGGGCGCCCGGAGGACGCGTTCGACCTGGTCATCCCGTCGCTGCCCGGTTTCGGGTTCTCCGGCAAGCCGCGCACGCCGATCGGCGCTCGCACGACCGCGCGCCTGTTTGACACGCTGATGCGCGAGAGGTTCGGCTATTTGCGCTACCTTGCCCAGGGTGGGGACTGGGGCGCGGCGGTGACGGCCTGGCTCGCGCTGGAGCACGCCGGGTCGGTGCAGGGCATCCATCTCAACTCGGTGCTGGTGATGCCGCCGGGCGAGCCGCACACCCCGGAAGAGAAGGCGTGGCGCACGGTCCGCGCCGCCGCGGAGGAGTCGCTCGGCGGCTATCAGGCGCTGCAACGGACCCGGCCGCACTCGCTGGCCTACGCCATGGCGGACAACCCGGTGGCACAGGCCGCCTGGATCGTCGAACGCCTGCATGACTGGGCCGACCTGCGCAAGCGGCCGTTCGAGGCAGTGTTCAGCCGTGACCAGATCCTTACGGAGGTGATGATCTACGTCACCAACGACGCCTTCGCGACGGCCAGCTGGTTTTATGCCGGTGCGGCCGCAGAAGGTGTGAACGCGATGCCGCAAGGGCAGCGTGTGGTGATCCCGACCGCGGTGGCGGCGCATCCGGACCCGCGCGCGCCGTTTCCGCCACGCTCCTGGGTAGAGCGCGGCTATGACGTCGTGCGCTGGAGCGACTTGCCCCGCGGTGGCCATTTTGTGGCGATGGAGGTTCCGGAGCTGTTCGTGGCTGATCTGCGGGAATGGGGCCGAAGCCTGGCGTAAACTCCGCCAAGATTGTTGACAATTATGGCACTACTGTGGGGCTGAAGAACATGATCGAGTGGTTTGAAGATCTTTCCATCGGAATGCGTTTCAAAAGCGGACCGATTCAAATCAGCGGAAACGAAATTAGAGAGTTTGCCTCCAAGTTCGATCCGCAGCCATTCCATCTGGACGATGCTGCGGCTCAACAGACTATGTTTAGAGGCATAGCCGCATCGGGGTGGCACACTTGTGCTCTCGCAATGAGGCTTGCCCTAGAGGCTCGGCCGTTTGGACCGCATCCTTTGATTGGGCTTGGAGTCGAGGGTCTTCGGTGGCTCCTGCCCGTCCGACCCGACGACATGCTCCGCATCGAAGGCGAGGTTGTTAGCCTGACGCCCTCAAAGACCAAGCATCAAGGTACCGTTCTGGTGAAATGGACGCTTTTCAATCAGAAGGACGAGGAGGTTTACACGTTCACCCCAGTCGGCTTTGTACCTTGTCGGCCACTGACGTCTTAAATTTATTGCGGCTGGAGCAGCCAGTGTGCGCCACAAGCGGACTTTGGGCTGCTCGCCGCTTTGGTCGCTATCGCCTTGGCTCTCGCGTGGAGTGCTGCGGACCTAAAAGCGCGTATGTTTCTCGCTCGAGAAAGAGTTCCGGCCTGCCAAAGCTTGATGGTGCTCACAAATGCCACCAGGCCTGCTAGAGCTCCATATATGATCCATTTGCCCGTTCAGCCTCGGTCCCATTTGCGCTTGAAGCAAACTCCCGCTGATACCGGCATAACCGTAAACGCCG
>JAQGMS010000322.1 GCA_028292245.1 Ramlibacter sp. | reverse complement strand
TCAACATGGTGGTGGCGGGGGTGCTGCTGCTGGTCATCATCTGGGTCGCCGTGCGGCTGGCCTCCCGGCTGCGCCGCGGCAAGTTCGGCAGCCGCCTGCTGGTGAAGCTCGCGGCCATCTTCGCGCTGGTGGGTTTCCTGCCGGGCGTGCTGATCTACGTGGTGTCCTACCAGTTCGTTTCGCGCTCGATCGAAAGCTGGTTCGACGTGAAGGTGGAGGGCGCGCTGGATGCCGGCCTGAACCTGGGCCGCGCGACCCTGGACACGCTGGCCAACGACCTCGCCAACAAGACGCGCGCGGCGGCCACGCAATTGGCCGAGACGCCGGACGCGGCCGCGGCCTTGGGACTGGAACGGCTGCGCGAGCAGTTGCCGGCCAGCGACGTGATCCTGTGGAGCGGCAGCGGCCAGCTGATCGCCAGCGCCGGACAATCGCGCTTCCAGCTCAATCCCGAACGGCCGACGCCGCAGCAGTTGCGCAACGTGCGCGCGCAGCGCTCGCTGGCCGTGGTCGAGGGGCTGGATGAGCTGGGACCGAATGCGGTGAACAACGCCCGCATCAAGGCGCTGGCGGTCGTCTCCCCCACCAGCGTCGGCCTGCTGGGCGAGCCGCGCGTGCTGCAGGTGACGCAGGTGCTGCCGCCGACGCTGGTGGCCAATGCCATCGCGGTGCAGGAAGCCAACCGCGAATATCAGGAGCGCGCGCTGGCGCGCGAAGGGCTGCGGCGCATGTACATCGGCACGCTCACCCTGAGCCTGTTCCTGGCGGTGTTCGGTGCGGTGCTGCTCGCCATCATCCTGGGCAACCAGTTGGCGCGGCCGCTGCTGGTGCTGGCCGCCGGCGTGCGCGAGGTGGCGGCCGGCGACCTTTCGCCGAAACCCGCGCTGCAGGGCAAGGACGAACTCGGCGGCCTGACGCGGTCGTTCGCGCAGATGACGCAGCAGCTGGCCGACGCCCGTGCCGCAGTGGACGAAAGCATGGGGCAGGTGAGCGCCGCACACGCCAACTTGCAGACCATCCTGGACAACCTGACGGCGGGCGTGATCGTGCTGGACGAGCAGGGCCGCATCCAGTCGTCCAACCCGGGCGCCACCCGGATATTGCGGGTGCCGCTGGCGGTGTACCAAGGCTTGCCGCTGGCCAGCGTCGCGGGGCTGGAAGCGTTCGGCAATGCGGTGCAGCAGCAGTTCGATGAATACATGAACGAGCGCAAGCAGCATGGCCTGGACCACTGGCAGCAGTCGTTCGAGCTCAATGCCGCGCAGCCCGGCTCGCCGCAGCACGCGTTGACGCTGGTGGCGCGCGGCGCCGAGTTGCCGACCGACACGCCCGGCCAGGGCTCGCGCCTGCTGGTGTTCGATGACATTTCCGAGATCGTGTCGGCACAGCGCGCGCAGGCCTGGGGCGAAGTGGCTCGCCGCCTTGCGCACGAAATCAAGAACCCGCTGACGCCGATCCAGCTGTCGGCCGAGCGCCTCGAGATGAAATTGACCGGCAAGGTCGGCGACGTCGAGCAGGCGATCGTCACCAAGTCGGTCCGCACCATCGTCGACCAGGTCGATGCGATGAAACGCCTGGTCAACGAGTTTCGCGACTACGCGCGCCTGCCGGCCGCCGAGCTCAAGCCGGTGGATCTCAACGCGCTGGTGGTCGACGTGCTGCAGCTCTATGCGCGCGAAGGCGGCGAGCGCGGCGATGCATCCGCCCATGTGCCGGTGCTGATGGAGCTGGACCTGGAGTGCCCGAAGATCATGGGCGACGCCCAGCAATTGCGGCAGATCCTGCACAACCTGCTGCAAAACGCGCAGGACGCCACCGAGGGCGCCGCCGCGCGCGAGGTCACGGTGAAGACGCAGTGGAACGAAACCTCGCGCCGCTGCCGCCTGATCGTGCAGGACACGGGCGCCGGGTTCCCCGACCACATCCTCAAGCGGGCGTTCGAGCCTTATGTCA
The DNA here is from genome assembly GCA_028292245.1 of Ramlibacter sp. Classification (GTDB taxonomy): domain Bacteria; phylum Pseudomonadota; class Gammaproteobacteria; order Burkholderiales; family Burkholderiaceae_C; genus Ramlibacter. Next base: position 101,665 of record JAQGMS010000322.1, on the reverse strand, counting down.
CGACCAAGGCCAAGGGCACCGGGCTGGGGCTGGCGGTGGTCAAGAAAATCGCTGATGAGCATGGCGCCCGGGTCGACCTGAAAAACCGGGTGGAAGACGGCGTCGTCCAGGGCGCCCAAGTATCGCTATCATTCGCAGTTGCGGCTTAGCAACACCACCCCGTCGGCCGCAAGGGGTGTAGCTGGAAAACATGGCAAACATACTGGTGGTCGACGACGAGCTGGGCATCCGCGACCTGCTCTCCGAAATCCTGAACGACGAGGGCCACAACGTCGAACTGGCCGAAAACGCCGCCCAGGCGCGCGCCGCCCGCAGCCGGGCGCGCCCCGACCTGGTCCTGCTCGACATCTGGATGCCGGACACGGACGGCGTCACGCTGCTCAAGGAGTGGTCCACCGGCGGGCTGCTCAGCATGCCGGTGATCATGATGAGCGGTCACGCCACCATCGAGACCGCGGTCGAAGCCACCAAGATCGGCGCGCAGTCGTTCCTGGAAAAGCCGATCACCATGCAGAAGCTGCTGAAGGCGGTGGAGGCGGGGCTCTCGCGCACCAACGGCCTGGGCCCGCGCAAGCTCGGGGTCGCGGGCTCCGCGCCGGCGCCGGTGGTGGAACTCACCGTAGAAGCCGCGATGACCGGCGGCCAGAACCTGCCGCCCGTCGTCGAGATGGGCCCGCAGGCGCGCCAGCTGTTCGAGCTGGACAAGCCGCTGCGCGATGCGAGGGATGAGTTCGAGAAATCGTATTTCGAATTTCACCTGGCCAAGGAAGGCGGATCGATGACGCGCGTGGCCGAAAAGACGGGACTCGAACGCACCCATCTGTACCGCAAGCTGAAGCAGTTGGGCGTGGACCTGTCGAGGGGCAAGCGAGGCGGCTGATATCTCTTTCTCCCTCCCCTACCGGGGGAGGGCTGGGGTGGGGGCACATCGGCCCCTGATATAATCGACGGCTCTGGCCCGGTAGCTCAGTTGGTAGAGCAGCGGATTGAAAATCCGCGTGTCGGTGGTTCGATTCCGCCCCAGGCCACCACTCCTTTTTCTCAGACGACCCCAAGACAGCTCACAAGTCCTTGTACATCAAGGACTTAGCTCGAAAGAGCGGCTCAAGCGGTGTCGCTGAATCCCAAGACGTCCCGTTCTTGCGTGTACCCCTAGGTGTACCCCAGACTGTTTTTTAACTTCAGTCTCTCCGGGGGGTACACCATGGGACAGCTCAACGAGCTGCAGATCAAGGCGGCGCAGCCGCGCGACAAGGAATACATGCTTTCAGACGGGGAGGGCTTGTACCTTCGCGTCAGGCCCAACGGCAAGGTCTGGATCTACCGCTACAAGCAAGCGGGCGAGCAAGCCAAGCTGAGCTTTGGCCCCTATCCAACCGTCACCCTTGCCATGGCGCGCAAGAAGGCTCGTGACGAGGCCGAGAGGCGCGCTGGCGGCGTTGATCCTAGGGATGCGCGCCGGGAGCAGCAGGAGCGCGACAGGGTGGCTCGCCTCAACACCTTCGAGTTGATGGCGCGTGCCTGGCACGCCCAGGCGCAGAAGGACCGCCAATGGTCCGCCAGCTACGCCGAAAAGGTATTGCGGCACTTGGAGCTACACGTCTTTCCATGGATCTGCTCGCTGACCATGGACGCAATCAAGCCAACCGAGCTTGTGCGTTGCTTGCATCGCATCCGAGATCGGGGCAACCTTGAAACGGCTCAGCGTGTTCGCGAGGCCGTACAGCATGTATTCCAGTACGCCGTCGATGTGGGCGCTCTGGAGCCGGCCAAGAACTTCGTGAACAGGCGCACCGGTGGCCTGCCTCCACCACGCGCCCGCCACTATCCGGCGATCACCGATCCGAACAAGCTAGGACAACTGCTGCGCGACATTCGCGCCTACAACGGCAACGTCATCACGCGCGCTGCGCTGCAGCTCTCGCCGCTACTGTTCCAACGTCCGGGACAGCTCCGGCTAGCCGACTGGGAGGACATCGACTTGGAGCGAACGCTTTGGCGATGCCCTCCGGAGAAGATGAAGATGCGTGAATGGATGAAGCGGGACATCCGCACGCCAGCACATCTCGTGCCCCTGCCGAGACAAGCAGTCGAAATCCTGAGCGACCTCCTTCCGTTGACCGGACCCACCGGGCCCATTTTTCGCAGCATGTCCAAGAGATCGGAGGCGTCGCGCTACATGAGTGACAACACGATCAACAGCGCTTTGCGAACGCTCGGTTATGACACGAGGGAACAAATCACCGGGCATGGGTTTCGGGCGACGGCTCGGACGCTGATACGCGAACTGCTGGGTTGGGATCGAGAGATCATCGAGCGGCACATGGCCCACGTCTCTGACGAAGAATTGGGCGACAGCTACGATAGAGCAACATTCTTGGATCAGCGACACCAGATGATCCAGCTATGGGCAAACCTGCTAGATGATCTGGCCGCCGGCAAAACAGTCACGCCATCCACTCATGTGCGCCGGCGCCCCCCTGCCGAACTGTCACACGACTGGGGGGAGACCGAACTGCAGCACTGCGCGAGCGCTATGCCCGGCTAGCCGTAGGTATGTTTGTTTGTTTAAAAATAGACAAACAAACATGCTAACATTGCCATACATGGCGGAAAATTTCTCCTACGTCTTTCCGGCGATCAGGGGGGTGCAGGCTGGGCGCGAGTATTACGTGTCCATGTGCCCCTTGAGATTGCTGCCGCGCCTCTTCTCATTTGGGGAGGAGGAGCTCGTGCCTGAACTGCGTGCGCAGCGCACGTTGAACAAAGCGCGTGTGCCCGACATCGCGCGCTACATCATCGAGAACAAGAGTAGCTACACGTTCTCTGCGATCACGGTCTCGATCGATGGCTCAATTCAGTTTGATCCCGTGGCCAAAAAAGGTCCCGCGTCATTCCGAATGGGCGCGCTGACAGTGTCTATGGATGCGAAGTTCATCGTGAACGACGGCCAGCACCGTCGGGCGGCAATCCTGCAGGCACTGGAAACCGCGCCGGAGCTTGGAGAAGAAACGATTGCGGTCGTGTTCTTCCTAGACCGCGGTCTTGAGCGTTGCCAGCAGATGTTTGCCGACCTGAATCGATATGCGGTCAAGCCGTCGGCGTCCATCGGAATACTGTACGACCATCGAAGCCTTGCTGCAGGTCTTGTTCGGCACCTCAGCATGGCATCGCCGGTCTTCAAGAATCTCATCGAGATGGAGAGTTCCTCTCTTGCGCCCAGGGCGCGCAAGTTGTTCACGCTGAGCGCGCTCAACTTCGCAACCTCTGAGCTGCTCTCCGACAAGGAGCTGGAAGACTTCGACTCGGCCAGCAAGAAGTGCCTCGAATTCTGGGAGGCTGTGGGCGAGCAAATACCCGAATGGACGTACGTCCGCCAATCGAAGTTGACCTCGGGGGATATTCGTCGCGACTTTATTCATTCGCATGCGATCGTTTTGCAGGCCCTGGGCCGTGCCGGGCGCGCGCTCTACCAACTGCCAGCCCAGGAGCGTGCGAAGCGTCTGAAACGTCTTCGCAAGGTGGACTGGTCTAGAAGCAATGCAGCTACGTGGGAAGGACGTGCGATGGTTGGCGGGACGATGGCCAAATCCGGCCAAAACATCACATTAACCTGCAATGAGATTAAGCGTGTGCTGGGGCTAAAGCTGACTCCAGAGGAAAGCCATGCAGAAGATGCGTGGGGCGCATCCAAACGACCGCGGCCGAGGGCCACAGGAATCAAACAATGACTAGACCTTATAACGATATCGTCGCTGAGATTCGCGAGCTGTACCTGTCGGATTCGATTCCATGGATCATCGGCTACAGCGGTGGCAAGGATTCAACAGCCTCCCTGCAGTTGGTATGGTCAGCCATTACCTCGCTAGAGCCAGACCAGCGTCGGAAGGATGTTCATGTCATCAGCACAGACACGCTGGTGGAAAACCCGGTGATTGCGGCATGGGTCGAGACCTCGCTATTGCGCATTGGGCTTGCTGCGAAACAACAGGGCCTTCCGATCACTGCGCACCGGCTGACCCCTTCGGTGGAAAACCGATTCTGGGTGAATCTGATCGGCAAAGGATATCCCGCACCGAGACCGAAATTCAGGTGGTGCACAGATCGCCTGAAAATCAGCGCGTCGACGACTTTCATTCAGGAGCTCTCCGAGAGCAATGGTGAGGCGATCCTGGTACTTGGCCAGCGCAGAGGCGAGAGTCAGGCGCGGGACAAGGTGATGGATCAGTACAAGGACAGCACGCGCGCTCGTCTGAGCAAAAACAAGGATCCGCGCCTGTCGCGCGTCTGGGTCTACCCGCCCATAGAAACCTGGTCCAGCGACGATGTGTGGGAGTACCTCATCACTCAACCCAACCCTTGGGGCATCGACAACCAGGAGTTGTTTGGCATCTATCGAGGCGCCACGCCTGACGCCGAGTGCCCCGTCGTGGTTGACACCTCAACCCCAAGCTGCGGCGACAGTCGATTCGGTTGCTACGTTTGCACCATGGTGACTCAGGACAAGTCCATGCAGGCCATGATCCAGAACGACGAGCAGAAGCAATGGATGCAGCCCATTCTGGACTTTCGAAACAAGCACTTGGCAGTTGAGGATCGGGGCGTTCGTGACTTCAGGCGCATGAATGGCAGGCTGACTGTCTTTCGCGGCGAGCTTGTTCACGGACCGTACACCCAAAAGCACAGAGCACAGTTGCTCCGCGAGCTGCTTCTAACCCAGCGCGTTGTGCGCAGCGCCGACCAGAAGCAGGGGACCCCGCTGATAGAACTCATCTCAATCGAGGAGCTTGATGAAATCCGGCGGCTTTGGGTGGAGGAGAAAGGCGAGATCGAGGACTTGGTGCCCCGCATCTACAGCGAAGTGTTCGGCGTCGCCTATCCCGGCAGGAACATGGAACAGGCTCCCCTTGATGGCGACGACCTCGCGCTGCTTGAAGAGGTGGCGAAGGAGGTTGATCCTGAAGCATCGGGTGAGCTCTACAAACTGACGCGCAGCTTGTTGGCTGTCCAGTTTCAAACAATCGAGTCGCATAAGCGATCGAAGCACCTTGATCGTCTCGAAGATGTGCTCCATCACTACGCGTTCCGAACAGAGGACGAGGCGTTGGACTTTGCACTCGCCGCACCGCCCGAGAAACAGAATGAGTCCGATGAGCCCGACGGCAGCATCGCAATCGCTTGAGTCATGGCAAAAATAACAATCGACCATATTTCAATTGAAAACTTGGGACCATTCCGAGAGCGCCAGACACTGGATTTGTCTGTTAGCGGAGGGCGCTCCGTAATCTTGGTGAAGGCATTGAACGGTAGCGGCAAGACGACGCTGCTTACTGCACTTCAGATCGGGCTGTATGGACAAAAGGCTCTCAGCACACTCCGCAGGTCAGAGTACGAAGCATTGTTGCTTGGCATGCAACGCAAAGATGCCACTACCAACGCCTACGTGGAAATTGGGGTCACGGTCGAAATGGGAGGCGGTCGCCGTCGCTTGCTGGTGCGACGCGAGTGGCGACGCAAGTCTCTTGAGTTGGTGGAAGAACTGTCGGTGTACGAGAATGATGTGAAGGACCTGGAGTTCTCCCAAACCTGGGATGAGTTTATTGGCTCCATTCTTCCCGGTGAGCTCGTTCAGCTGTTCTTGTTCGATGGCGAGAAGATCGAGGCGCTTGCCAATCCAGATCGCCTGCCCGAGTTGTTGAAGCGCGCCACTGAAGTGTTTCTTGGGATTGGTGGCATCGAGGAGCTGGGCAATGACCTCAAGGCGCTTGAGCGCCGCACGACATTAAAGAGCAAGAACGCTTCCTCGGAGTTCGAGGCCGCTCGCGCCAGCGTCAGCTCCTGGGAAGCCCAATCACTCGAGTTGACGACCAGCCTGCAGGGATTGATCCAGGATCAAGCCGCTGCGAAAAACGCTGCGGAGGTCGCCAGGGGGACGCTTGAGAAATTCACGAACGATGCGCAACGCCGCGGCTTGGCAGCCTATGAGCAGGCGGCCGCTATTCGATCGGGCGTCGTTTCACGCAAGAGCGATGCCGTCGCTGCGCGAACGGCGTTGACCGAGGCTATGTCGAACGCAACGCTGCCCGTCGCTTGGCTCACGAAGCTATGGCCCACTTACTGCACCATGTGGGAGGGGCACCAACACACCAAGCATGCCAAGTTGCTCAGCCAAGAATTCAAGAAGAGGGACCACCGAATTCTTGCGTCGCTGGGCGCCTCCGTGCCCAAAGCGTCGTTCACGGTTCTCAAGAAGCTACTTGAGGAAGATCTACAGGCGTCGTTTGCGCCGCGCCGCAGTGGAACGACGGCGATGCTTGACGCGCCGCCGAAGGATGTTGAACGGCAAGTGCAAGATGCGAAGGAACGACTGAGGCGCGACCTCGCCCAGTTGCGCGCGTCGCAGGCGTTGCTCGATCGGGCCGAGCAAGAGATCGGTCAGATTCCGGCGGAAGAGCAGCTTGGCGATCTGCTCCGGGAGTTGCAGGAACTTTCGCGGGAAGCCAGCACGGCGGACGCGCTGTTGGCTGAAATTTCGCGGCGCATCGAAGAGGTCCATTCCAACCTGACGCATGTGGGCGCGCGATTGAAAGGCGCAGAGGAGCGACTTAAGACGGAGTTCCGCGATCAGTCACTGGAAGCCAAGGGACTTGACGCCGCCGGCAGAGCACGCAAAGCGCTGGGAATCTTCAAAGATCGGCTGTTGGCCTCAAAGGCTCAATGGCTGTCCGAGATGATCACCGCGGAATTCAGGAACTTACTGCGGAAACGCAACCTGGTCGGGAAGGTCAATGTTGACCCTGTGAGCTACCGCGTGTCCATCCAAGATGGGCAAGGCCGCGAGCTTCCCATGGATCGGTTGTCGGCCGGAGAACGGCAGTTGCTTGCAATCTCAGTCTTGAGCGCGCTCATCAAGGAGCGAAAAGGCCGCTTCCCGGTGGTGGTAGACACGCCCCTGGCCCGGCTCGATCAGCAGCACAGGCTTGCGCTTATCAAGCGGTTCTTCGCGACCGTCTCCCACCAAGTCGTGGTCCTTTCCACCGATCAGGAGGTCGATGGTCTTGCATATGAAGCGCTTCAGCCCCATACGAAAGCGGAGTACGTGCTGGACTTCGACGACGTCCAGGGGCGCACTACGGTCCATCGCCTAGAGAAGGAGGCCGCGTGATGGAGAGGATCAGATTGAACGCGGCGGCGCGCAACCAACTCAGCACTCTGAAGCGCCGAACCGGAATTGAGCACAACAATGCTCTTTGCCGACATGCGTTGTGCTTGTCTCTTGCCAATCCTTCAGTCCCTGCAGACGAGAACTACACTTTTGGTGGCGGCGTCGAGATTGACTGGCGTACCTTTACCGGTGGGCAGGACGACCTGTACTTCAACCTGCTGACTGTGCGATTGGCGGCAGAGGGTAGAAAAGTAACTGCGGATGCTGTCCGAAACGCACTCGTGCAACACGTGCATCGCGGCCTGTCGTACTTGGTCAGCCGGCGGGAGGAAGACTTGTTGGTCGAACTTGCCGCGGCGCTCGTTGAGCTATAGAGTCGCGGCGATCGTTCGGCGGCACGTGCCGACGAAGCTCTAAACCGCGCCGTAATCGGCTACGCGCTATTCCACGAACGAACGGATTTCTCTTCGAACTCGTGGCGTGAGCTGCCGGACTGCCTTTGCCAAATTGACTTGCATCGTGACAGCAGCTACTTCCACGGTCGCTGGCTGCAGACGATATGGCCCTTTCGCTTGAAGCCAAGACAGCACTTCCGACAGGTGCCAAATCGCAGCACTGCCTTCATGCATTGGCGGAGGAAAGGTCAAGGCGTGCTTCGTCCATAGCTTACGCATGTTCTGGCGGGTGACGCCAATGAGGTCGGCCACGTCGGTCAACCCAACCAGGTCCGGCGCCGCCTCGATAAGCTGTGCTGTCGGAACAGCTCGCTTGACGTCTGCAAGCGCGCTAACCAACGCTGCGTGAGCGCTGTCGGATTCTCTGGTGAATTCCAAGGCCAGTTGCCCTGGGTGCCCAATTCCAACCAGTGCATCCGTGCAGCCTGCCGCGCCGAGTCGCTCGACGATCTCGTCGTGATCACAGTCTTCGTCAGATAGCTTGTACCTGAGGGTAAAAACAAATTCCACTGCCACTCCTGGGCGCAGCAAGCTGCGTGCTACTTCTTGCGATTGGTGCAGCCATCCACGACACGCTTGATCGCGTTCGCGTGATTCCCGCTGTCCTTGGGCGTACTCCACACGCTCATGATGCAGAACAAGCCACACCGGCAGTCCGCGTCGTTAGATGGGCAGTGAAGCTTGCCCCACGCGTGGCCGCCCCCGACCTGCACCGTCCAGTTCTGCGCCTCGGCGTACTTGAGCGCTGCTTCAACTTCTTTCTTCGGGTGTCTTGCACGCGCCATGCATGCCTCCAAGCGTAAAAGATCGACCGGCGGTTGTCAAGTGACAACCATGATCCGTGGCCGACGAGGTCACTGGCTGGAAGTGTACCTGAAAGCCCCAGTCATTGTTCCGCAAAAATGGAAGTTGACATTAGAATTCCGTTTTGACAGAATTGCGGCATGCAAGGAAATCAATGGCCCGAATAAATGTCACCACCGACTCGGTGCGCGAACTCGTCCGCAGCAAACTTGCCCCGATCTATTTGGCGGTGGGGAACATCGCCGGCGTGGCGAAGCTCCTGAACACGACCAACGCCGTTGCCCGCGCTGGGATGGTGTTGCACGCGAACCGGCTGCACACGGTGCTCTCGGACGATGTGGCGCAGTCGGTGAACGATCGGACGGTCGATCTGATCGACCTTGCTGCTGCCGAAGTGCTGGCAGCGGACGAAACCCTCTTTGAGCGCGCGGCGGACGAGACCCGTCGTCTCCAAGCAAAGGCGAACGATCTGCAGCAGTTCGCCAACGCCGGAGTCGAAGACATCGCCTCGCGTTTGGACGTCCCTCGCGCCATAGTCCGCTCGGTCTTGGACACATCTCGCGCTACGGCCAATGATCATCATCGTGAAACCAAGCCAGTCAATCTGCTGGCCAAGCGGCCCGATTGGAGCTTTCAGGATCTGGCGGTCAGCAGATGCATGGAGGCATTTCAACGACGTCCGGCAGGCCGCATCGGCCTGGTGTTGCCAACCGGCGCGGGCAAGACGCGCACGGCTTTGAGGGTCATTCTCGCGACCTTTAGAACAGCAGATCCCGATGCCAGCGTCATCTGGGTCACGCATCGCCTTAGCCTGCGCGATCAAGCGCATCGTGAACTCCAAAAACTCTTGGCGCAGGAAAGCGAAGACGCGGGTGACTTGAATCGTTTGGCCAACCGGATCAAGTTCATGATGCTGCAAGACGCCAGGCAGCTGCTGAAGGAACCCATTCAACGTCTGGCGATGGTCGTCATCGACGAGGCGCACCATGCTGCGGCACCGACATACGTGGGCCTGCTGGACAGTATTCCCAGTACACCGGTCTTGATGTTGACGGCAACACCCAACAGAACCGATCAACTGCCCATCGGGATCGACGAGATCGCTTACACCATCACTTTCCGCGAGCTGGCGGAACGGGGCGCCATTCTCATTCCCCAATTCGAAGACTTTCCAGTCGACGACTTCGCCTGGAAGCCTGGCCAGGTCGATCGCCTGGCCGCCCGTGTTATTGCGGAGGCCGAAGATCGCTTCACAAAAACGCTGGTCATCGCGCCAAGGATCGAGCGAATCCACGAGTTTTACGCGGCCTTGATCAAAGCGCTTCCGGACGATCATCCCCTTGAAGCTGAAGACGTCGGCTTCATTCATTCGGAGGGAAATTCGCTCAACATCCCGAACGGCCAGTTCCTCGAGGTATTCGCTACGAAACCGCGCGGAATCGTCGTCTCAGCCCAACTCCTTCTTGAAGGATTCGACGACCCTGCGATCAATGCGGTCGTCATCACCTATCCGTCATCGAGCCTGGTGGTCCTGATGCAGGCAGCGGGTCGAAGCGTCCGCTATGCACCCGGGAAGGCTGCGGCCTATGTGCTGCAAGCGCGCAACGACTCGCTTGAATATCACTTCGACCAGCGCTGGCTGTACCAAGAAATCAGTGACCTGTTGCGGCCGCAACTCATCGATATTGAGTATGACAACCAATCGGAACTCCAATTGAAGTTCGCCGAGCTGCTTGATCGACACAACCTAGATGCCAGCGCCAAGCAACGCATGCTGGAAAAGGTATCCGCTCAGCAGAGTGGCGAGCTGTGCAACCTGCTCCTCTATGGGCTGCCCTTCTTTGGGCCCGTGAGCGAATTCGAGCGCAGCGCGAAATGGGGCGCTGTTCTCGAAACGCCCGGGGAATCAGCGAGAGTGCGCGCCGTATTCAATGGGTTCTGCGAGATGGGTGCAAACGTTTCAGATCCGTCCGACTTTCTTTTGACGCAGACCTCACACCACGGCTTCAAGCGCGATTTGACCGCGTCGAGCGTGTGGAGGCAACTGACTGGCCTGCTGATCGCTTCCTTCTTCGCGAAGCAGGAGGTCTACGGCGGTAGCGCCGAGGCTGCACCTGGCAACCGGCCGGCGCGAAACAACGGGGCGACAACGTGGTTGAAGTACGTGACGTTCAGATTCCGTCCCTCCACGCCACTGCCGGTCACGCTGTTCCTGGAAGATTGCCACAACAAGAAGGAACTCGAATCCTCCTACCTCCAATCGGCAGAGTTGTGGAGAGCGATGGTCAAGACGCCGTTGCCTTTGGGCGGATTCGAAGGTTTTCTGTTGAGGCTCGAGACCTACGAGACCCTGGTTCGCCTGCTTGAAGACGCTCGAATCACCCTCGCCGCGTGTGAACCTGGACAACAGGTTGGAACTTTGGCGAATCTGTTGTCCAGCACTGCCGAGCCATTGCCAAATCGTCTGCTAATACGCATCGAAAGCCTGTTGTCCCCTCTTCGCGCAACCGAGCAACTGCTTGATCTGCAAAAACTGAAATTTTAAGGAACATTCCATGTCTACCAAGAAGAAGCCCGTTTCCATGGTGACCGAGCTCAGCGCTCCCATCGATGTCAAGTTGGACCGGATATTCCTTGACCCCAACAATCCGCGAATCGCTCCCAAAAATGCACCGGGATACGACAATCCCGAGGCGCTGTTTGATGAGGAAGCGCAGCCCAATCTGGAAGAGCGCGTGCGCGCGGTCTACGAGGTCTCCAAGCTGGAAGACTCGATCAAAGCGCAAGGCTGGGTTCCAATCGATGCGGTGATCGTTTGGGAGCATCCCAAAAAGCCTGGCTACTATGTCGTTGTCGAAGGCAATACGCGAGTCGTAGCGCTGCGCAGCTTGCGCAAACGACTGGAAGCCGAAACGAAGAAGCTGGAGAAGCTCAACAAGGTGCCGCAGCCATTCGCTGAGATCGTCAAGGAGCAGGAGGCCGTCGTCAACAGGCTGAAGGACATCAAGGCTCAAACTGACACATTGAAAGTGCACCCCGTCGGGGCGACCTCGATTGCAGAACTTGAGCAAACCCTTCCTAGGCTGCTCGGCGTTCGCCATGTAATGCATGCGCAGGACTGGAAGCCTTATCCGACGAACTTGTACATTCTGTCCTTGTACGAACGGATGTTTCGCGACAAGTTCGGGTCGAAGCCAGACCTTCGGCTGGAGGAGGACCTCGTTCGATCGGTTGGCGACATCTTCTCCTTGAGCGCGCCGGACACACGTCGCAGCATCCAGGCGGCGTCTGCCTTCACGCACTTCAAGGCTGCGTACGAAGACAAGCTGCCCGAGGGAGAGAAGTTCCTGGACAGCGATCACTACTTCTTCGAAGAGATCCTGGACAAGCCGTATGCCCGGGACAAGTTCGGCTTCACCAAGGACAAGCTGAAGCTTCCCCCAGAGTCCGCCGAAGCTTTGTTCAAGTGGGGTTTCTCCAAGCCACGGCAAAAGAAGGACGATGACGACGGTGAAGAAGGGAATCCGAATGTCTTCTACAAAGCCGAGAGCATCCGGTCTTGGGCCAAGATTGCAGCCTACGACTCTAAAAAGAAAACTTCATTCGCGTCGCAACTGGATGTTGACAAGCCGGATCAGGCACCTTCTCTTCGCGCAGTGGAGTTCGAGCAAGCGCAGCATCGTGAGCAAACGTCACCTGTCGATGCTCTCAGCATGGTTAGCAAGGCGCTGAAGGAAATAAAGGCAGAGACGCTTGTGTCGCAGCAGGAGCATCTCGAGCCCATCCTGAAGGAGATTGCAATGCATGTTCAGATGTATCTGCAGATGATCGAGGCTGTTCCCCATTCGGCCGACAAGTAAGCGCGATCGATACGAACAATAGCCATGACCACTGACGCACCAGACGAACTGCCAAGCACCGCGGTGCCGGTCGCCGGAAATGCTGCGTCTGAAAAGGCGGCGTTCTATGAAGCGAGCGGAATGATTCGGCCTGAGTCCGAAGAGAACAAGGCGCTAGCCGCACTGCTAGCGAAATTCTTGGGCTTCATGACCCATGACGAATGGTCACGTCGTAAGGCCTGCATGCTGGAGCGCATCAGCACCACGCAGGACAAAGTTGCGCTAAAGGATGCGCCAGCCATTCGCGACGAGACCGATGAAATTGCTTGGTACCTGTACTTGGCCGAGACCGCGATCTCGGATCCGCTGTGCCTTGAGACGAATCAGGCGGCCCGCGCGCTTCCATATCTCGTGGCAATCGGCCAACATCTCGTCGCCGGAGTCAAAGTCGCCGGCTTGGATCGAAAGATCAAGGAGGTGCTGGCTGGAAAGAGGTCAATGCCGGACGGTGCGTTATTCGAAATGCTGGTCGCACTGTCGTATGCGCAATCCGGCTGGCATGTCGAGATGCTTGAGGAGCGACCGCCAGCAAAGACGGCTGATCTTCTGGTTCGGCGCAACGGAAAGTCGTTCTTCGTGGAGTGCAAGCGGCAGTCGAGACGGCCCAAATACTCCGCAGAGGAACACCAACACTTCCTGGAGCTGTGGAACGGAGTCGCGACCGTACTGCGAAGGACGGGGCAGTGGTTGTGGTTTGACATGGTCTTTCACAAGGAGTTGTCCGGCTTGCCACGCGACTTTCTGACCGGGCTGTTGAGCGCCGAGCTGCCGACGTTGACCGCTGCGTACACGCTTCGCGATGACGATGCTGCAACGATTCGTGCACGCCCAATTGACAAGCGCGCAGTGCAACGGCACATGGCGTCCAATCTCGTGAAGAACGGATCCGCAATGCTGCGTTCATTGCTGGGAGGCGACTGGGCGCCGAAGAACTCGGGCGGCCCGATGGCAGTGGAGGCCAGGGGAGGGCGTGTCAAAGGTTGTGAAAATGTTCCGTTCGGGCGCTGGTTGGAGGAAATTAGATGGGCATCAGGGTGCACGTGGGCTTGCAATGCCCCGCAGTCGATCGCTGCAAAAGCGCGCGACATCAAACGCTTGCTGATCGATGCAGCACGACAGGTGCCAGTCGATCAACCGTCAATCATCCACATCGGGATCGAAACGCTCGAGGGTCGGCAAGTCGACAATCTTCGGGCAGTAAAGATTCGCGCCTTGCTCTCAGGTTTTAAGGTCGACAGACCGGTGTCGGCCGTCTTCGTCCATTCCATTCAGTGTAATGAAGTGACCGACAAACCTTGGGAGGTTGATGAAACTGTGGACTGGTATTTTGGTCCGGAGGGCGCCATTGAACACCTGCCGAAGTGGATCTTGATGCCGTCAGGCACTGTAGGTCCGGGCGTGCCGCATTGGAAGTTGTATCCCTAGTCCAGTATGGCGGTACGCTAGGGTACGCCGCGATTGGTTTATCCAGAGTGATCCAAGACGCATGCTCGGGGCTTGCCGTCTCAGGATGTTCCATGTTCCTTCACAAAGCACCACCGTCCTCCGCGCCGAAGGCGGCGCCTGCTTTTTATCGCCTTGGTGATGTTATGCGGATCACCTCGCTGAGTCGCTCCACGATCTATCGGCGAATAGCGGAAGGGCGCTTTCCTTCTCCTGTCAATTTGGGCGGCAGAGCCTCTGCCTGGCCGAGTGGCGATCTTCAGGCTTGGGTCAAGGATCCAGCAGGCTACCGACCGAGTGAAGTTGAGTAGCGCGAAGACAGACCAGTCCAAGGAGCTTTCACTTGGCCCTCTCAAGGCCGTCATGCTGTCGGACGAGAGAACCATCAAAGAGTGGAGTCTGTACCTCAAGCTTTCGAAGTCGATCTGTCAGGCCGGCAACCACTGCATTCGCCTTCGCATTGTCGAAATTGTGACGGCAATGCGGACGCGGGATGATGATTCTGGAAACGTCCGACAACTCGATCAACGCGAAATGGCGTGTCTCTTCGATTCCAGAGAGGGCCGCTGCCTCCGTGCGCAACCGTTCTACCGTCCAACCGCAGTCGCCACAGATCATCTGATTGACTCCCGTCATTCCAGACGCATCGGTTCTAAGGTACTTGCTTGCGAGCGGGAACGCCCAGGCATTCTGGCCGGAAGGTCGCACTATCCGCTCCTTTGTTCGGCCACATCCGGGGCAACACCAATCCTCGGCCAGCCGTTCCCAAAAGCCACGGTGCGTCACGCGAGCCACGTGTTCAATGTCTCCCTTTGTCGGACTCGACTTGGGGGCAGGGTAGCGCTTGTATCGCCAAGCGCTGGGTTCACTAGCCTTGTTGGAGCGGGGTTCGCCGCACAACAAGGGCAACGCGCCGAAGGCCTGAGCTGCCGCCGCATGAGCATCGACCCGATCCTTGATCGCGTGTGGTGAACTGCTGCGGCCTACTGGCTGAAACCAGTGGGTATTTGTCGCGGCTATGTCGGCGATCCTGTCCACGATGCGCAGTCTCAAGCGGAAGGTCTCCTCCTGCTCTTTCCATATCGCCGCGGCGACTTCGCCATCAATTTGATGAGGCTGAGCGGGCTCCGCAACGATGAACCGGCGCATTTCGGCCGGTGAAAAGGAAAAGTCCGCGTGTGCGCTGGCCAGCCCCTTGGCAACAGCATCGGCGTTGTTGCAGTCGTTGCAAATAATCGCGTTGTCGTAGGCCGCGACCATCTGCGCTGATCGCTTCGCGAAGTGCTCAGCGATCTCGTCGGCTACAACACGATCTTTGCTCGAAGAGATCTGTCGGAATCTTTCAAGCAACAGATTCCGCATGTGGTCGTGGTGCTCGACCAGCCGGCACATGAGCTGCCCCTTCTGGTTCAATCTCGCGATTTCGGACTTTGGGCGGCCGCAGGCCGAGCAGGTCCAATCGCTCGGAGTCCATGCCCACCAGGACGTCATATCCACCTCAGTCGCGCCAAACCGCGTCATCAACTCCTTGGTGAGTGGCGACATGACGCCGTCCAGTGGAATCGTGCCGTCTTGGATTCCACCGAGAAAGCTCGCGATGGCTTGTTCCCGAGTCAATAGTGGCGTCATGTATGGGTGCTAGTTCTTAGTGGTCCGCCTAAGCGCCCTCGAGTTTGGGCATGTAGTGCGCGAACTCGATCTGTGCGTCGTAGAGCGCGGAGAACCAGTTGGACGTGATGGGGTTGGAATTGACAGCGGGCGCGAGCGCCAGAGCCGCTGCCCGAACCGCCGGCGCATAGAAACGCTCTTCGCCGTCCGTCAGTGCGCGCTTCTCGCCCGTCACTGCGCCGGCCGTAGCGGCTCGCTTCAGATCGTCTTTCAACGACCGATAGAGTTCCTCGACATGCGCGCGCTCCTCTCGCGACAAGTGCCTCTTGTCGCCCAGCAAGGCCATGATCGCTTCGCACCGCGCATCGAAGCTGGCCAACTTGTCCCGAATCGACTTTAGCTCCTGAATGTCCAAGACTTTCACCGTTCCTCTCTCAGAGATCTGTGGCCTGCCAGGCATCGATCGAGAATCGGCAGTCGTCCGGCACCTGCAGGACGACGCGGACCGCAGCCGCTGCCGCCTCGCTCGCGCGTAGCAAGGACGCCCGCGCGGCCCCATCCGCACGCTCTGACGCAGCAACCAGGCACAGCTCGGTGGTGCGGTCGGCCCCGCCAAGGATCGCTTCCAGTTCACGGGCGTACCCGGCCTCCAACGTCATCCGCTGGGACTGGCTGCAGCTTGGCGACTCGGCACGAACGGTGTAATAGCCCTTCATCGATACTCCGATACTGTATTAATATACAGCAAATGCTTGGCTTCCCGGAGGACAGAATTGCCTCTGAGGGACCGGGCAGACAAGCCCGGCTGCAGGGAGGGGTGGAATGGCCTATTTCTTCGGCTTCGCATTCATCGTGCACTTGGTGCTGGCGATCGGCCGCGCCATGGTCGAGGACAGGTCGACCGTTCACCGCCGCGAGGTGCAACGGGTGATTGGATTCTGGTCCTTTGTCTGGCTTGTGCTTCGCACGTGGGTCGCGAAATTCCTCCACTGGGTGGCCGTCGATTACCGGCGCCGCTCGCGAACGCCGCCGGCTGAACGGCTGCAGCCTTTCGGAGAGGGCAATCCGGACCGGCCGAGCCACCTGGCCGTGTTCGTGCGCGGCACCTTCGGCGGCGAGGGCTACGACAAGCGCTGGGACAAGGTGGTCGCCGCCGTCCGCTCGGTACACCCGCGCACCGCCTGCTTCTGCTTCTACTGGCCTGGACACAACAGCGAGGTTTCGCGGCGCGCCGAGGGCGCAGTGTTGGCCGAGGCGCTGGGCGCCCTGCATGCGAAGCATCCCGGTGTTGCGATGCTCACCATCGGGCATTCGCACGGGGGCACCGTGATCGAGCACGCGTCGCGCCACCTGCCAGGGGAGTTGCCGCTGATGCCCATCCTGCTGGGCGCGCCCGTACTGCAGTACACGGAGAAGCTGGCGGACCGTTTGCACGCGCCGCTCACGGCGCTGCTGTACGCCAGCGCCTTGTTCTTCCCCGCGCTGGCACTGCACCTAGCGGGCTGGGTGCTGATGCTGCTCGGCTACCCGGGACTGCAGGCCTGGAACCTCGAATGGTTCAACACCCTGGGGACGGTGGTGGTGATCGGCGTCTTTGCGCTCGTGATGCCGGCCGCGCGCCGCGCACGCGAAGTGCTCGGTGTCACCCCGCCCGCGCCGCGGCATCTCATGCGCCACATTTGGTGCCGCGGCGACGAAGTCTTCGGCCTTTTCGCGCATGTGGATGCCATCCGCGAGACCAACGATTCGCTGCGCGACGCATGGCACGAGCGGGTCGCGGCCTTGCGCGGCGAACCTTGGCTGCGCATGCTGCTGGTCGAAGTGGTGGTGGGCGGGCTGTGCTGGGCGTTCATGGCGTGGGGCGTGGCCGAGCTGGCGCGCAGCGACCCGGCCATGCTGCATCCCCTGGTCCAGCAGCCGGGCGCTTTCCGCGACTGGTCGGTGATCTTGGCCGCGATGTTCCTGAAACTGCTGGTGCATTACCGGCCCCGGCTCTACCGCGCGCTGGCCGCCTTGCTCAGCCTGGTCCTCTTCGCGATCCACGCAGGACTGGCGCAGATCTGCCGGGCCACGCTGGCTGGGCTGTCGTTCGCCGAGGGCGTCCTGATCGAGGCGCTCACGCGCCTGCCGATGCATGACGGTGTGATCCAGGTCGAGGTCATTTCGTCGACGAAACCCACGTTCGCAATGCGCCTACATCGGTTCACACTGGGCGACGATGCCGCGATGCGGGCCCTCACCCGGATGGCGCGCGCGGTGGGCTAGCGGCAGCGAATATCGGATTCCCGACCGATCGCCGCTATGCGCGTGGCGCCACCTGTCCAATGGGGTCGGTGTTGGATCAGGCCGCCAATTCAGCCAATCGGGTGGCCGCCTCCTTTTTGCCCATCTTCCTCAAGGCGGCAATCGCCGACAGCTGACTTGCGCGTGGACGTGTCTTGCCATCCTCCCACTTGTAAACCGACTGTCCCGAGACACCCAGCAACGTGGCCACCGCGTTTGCGGACAGTCCAAGCCGCTGTCTCTGCGCGGCAAAGCCCTTGGCGCTGAAGCGCAGCGAGCTCTTAGGTTCGTCCACCGCGATCGCTTGAGGCCTCTTTCCCTGCACCTTGCTCAGCCTGCCAAGTTGTTGGCGCAGGGCGGCCACCTCGCGCTTCAGCGCCGCGATGTCCGAGCGGTATTGCGCTGATGCCTTCTTGAGCCGCTGGGTTTCGCCGCGCACCTCTTTGCGAGCGACGCGTGCGATCTCTTCCTTCAAAACTGAGGCGATGTTGGGCATGGAGCAGTTTTCTCAAATGTGCGATGCGCTCACTTTAGCCGCATCTGCGATTCGAACTGGCTTGCGTCCCGGCATGCCGGCGGGCTCGCGGGCCCTGCCCCGCGCCTTCCAGTCGCGGCCATTCGGCTTTGATCCCTGACGCCTCCGCCAGCGTGGCCGGCTGCGCGCTTCACTTGCCGCATGCATTGGAGGGCAGGGGGCGGTCTCGCTGTTCCCTTCACCGTATCACGCCGTTCTCGTGGTCAAGGTCTGCGCGCCCTTCGCTTTGCTTGTGCGCTTGCGTCCTTGCGGCCGTCTTCGAACCCTGACAACTGCGCTGCGCCGTGCTGGTGCCGGTCCTGGGCAATTCCGCCCGGATCACGGAGCCGACCATGTCGCACGATTTCTCTTCCTTCAAACCTTCCGTTCTTTTCGTCAAGGACGTTGCGGGCACCTACCGTCCGGCCCAGGCCGACGAAGTTCTTCAGGCCGCTCAGCGTTTGCTGTTGAGCCGGGTGCGAAATACGGAGATCTTTTCCTCACCGCATGCAGTGAAGGACTTCCTGCGGGTGCGCTTGGCGGGCCTGGAGCACGAGATGTTTGCCGTCGTGCATCTGGATTCGCAGAACCGCGTGATCGAGTACGTCGAGATGTTCAGGGGCACGGTGGGGCAGACCTCGGTCTATCCACGCGAAGTGGTCAAGGAGACGCTGGCGCGCAACAGCGCCGCCGTGGTGCTGGTGCACAACCACCCGAGCGGCTCGGCCCAACCGTCGCGCGCCGATGAAGCTTTGACGCAGACGCTCAAGGCAGCCTTGGCACTGGTGGACGTCCGGGTGCTGGATCACCTGATCGAGGCGGGGGCGGACATTCTCAGCATGGCGGAGAAGGGGCTCATGTGATCCCGGGGGCGCAGCCCCCTTTTGCTCGCCGGCGTTGCGACGGTGGGCATCGCGCCCCACTCCAGGGGTCGGCTTTGCAGCCCACCCCGCCGCGCAGGCTTGGCGCCCCGGGATACCGCCGAACAGGCTGCGCCTGATCGGCCAGCGCACCGAAGCGATGTCGCGCTGTACGCTTTGCTCACCGCCAGCCAGGCGTGACTCCGGTCCCCGAGGGCCTACCCGCCGCGCTCGAAGTAGTCATAGACTATTTGTTCCGATCGCATTCGCCTGCGGTCCGGTTCTTGGAACAACGCGCCGTGATCGGTTCCCCTGCTGTTCTTGCTCCAATCGACTGATATGCCGCCGACGGAAAGGTCAATACTCGTTCCCACGCTTGGCTCACTTATCGTCGCGGGCACCGCCACGAACGACCCGAAGCTCAGGCCGCGGCCTGCCAGATGCTACCTTGCTGCCCGCCGACGACAGGGCCGTCAAGGCCAGGCCAAACACCAGCTGATCGATCTCTTCGACATGCACAGCCAGCGCCGCAGCAATGTCGGCACGGCTTACACCATCTTCACGCAGTACCGCGAAAATCTTCGCCAACACCTGCGAGGTTTCCCGCGGGGCCTCGTCTGGTTCCTTCTTACGATAGCCTCGTTTGGCGATCTCGATGCAGAGCATTCGATAGTGCCAATCAGTGACTAAACCAACGTCGTGCAAGCGGTAGCACAACGCCGCAACCGACGTTGTCCAGTACGCCTTGTGGCGGATAAGTTGATCGACCGTCGCCATGTGCGGCGCGTTGGCGAGGACGCTGGCGCGCGGCATCAGCAACGCCGACGCAAAGGCGTTGGCCTCGCGTTCGACCTCTTGGCCTCTGGCTCCAGCATGACGATGCAAGATCAAGTGCCCCAACTCGTGCCCAACATCAAATCGACTGTGCTCGCACGACTTTTTGGTGTTCAGAAACACGAAAGGCGTGTCGGCGTGCCACATCGAAAAGGCATCGAGTTGCGCCGTGTCGATCGACAACGAGAACACGCGCACACCTCTGGCTTCCAGCAAGTGGATCATGTTCTTGATCGGCATTTCGCCGAGACCCCACAGCCGCCGCAGCGTGTCTGCCGCTGCCTCGGGGCTGGGTTCCTGACTAAGGTCAGGCAGCGCCGCCTGCGGCAAAGCAAACCGCGCTTCGATCCAATCGTTCAGCAGCAGCGCGATAGCGCCCGCACCAAGCGCGGAATCGCGCTGGCCAGAGGTCATCTTTGACATCGATCGGAAGCTGACGATGTCTGGCGCGATCTCTTCGAGATCGTCGCCACCGAAGAAGCGCTCCGGGAACCGCAACACGGCTGCCAGCTTCTGTAGCCGATCGGGTTCGGGCTTCCATTCGTCGTTCTCGTAAGCCGTGATCGAGCGCGCTTCGAGCCCAACCAGGGCGGCCAGCTTGGTTTTGGTTAGCCCGCGGCGACGCCGGGCAAGGGTCAGGCGTTTGGGGTTGAACTCAAGTGCGGCATTCATGCTTTCCGTCGCACGACAACATCGATGTCGGGCTGGGTCGGCGGCATCACCGCAAGGGGTTCAGGATCCAGAGGCATCGCGCGCAGCAAGATGCGCTCTTGCCAGATGCTGATCCGCCCGTCGATGCCGATGTCGAACGGCAGCGAAAGCTCGGCACGAATTTCATCGGCGGCGTGATGGACCAGCAACATCCATGTGGTCACGGGCTGCTTCTCTTCGTCGTCGGCGGCGCCTTCTTCTGGGGGCTCCATGCCGGGCAGCCACGCCTGCAAACGATTGATTTCCAAGGCCTCAACGGTGCTCGGCCCTTTCGCTGACTTCGTGGCCGGCGATTCGCCGGACATGCCGGTGGCCTCATTGCCGGTCGCAACCGCGATGGCGAGGTGCCCATCGGGGTGAACTGCGCGGGAATAGTTTTTCTCGTCGTTGCGCACCCATCCCGCCGGCGCGAGCTGTTCGCGCAGTGCACGCACAGTCTCGCCCCAAGCAACAAAGGATGGAAACAGTGGCGGATGGTTGGCCGTGCAGTTCGTGCGCGCGAGGTAACCTTGCATCGCCGCAGTCAGCAGCGGCTGCTCCGCCAGGTCAAGGCGGGCAAGGGCCTCGGCGACTGCCGCAGGTTCAGCATGGAGCAAAGTTTGCATTGGTGGCCTATTCGTTGACTTCCTGTATTTTCCCCTCATTCGTGGAGAAAAAGCAAGAAGTTTGTGGATAATGCAGGTGCGGCAGATTGGTCGCACAGCGCGACGGTGAACGCCGAGCTGTTCTGAGGCCCACCTTGCGCAATACGTAGGGTCGGCGGCGGGCCAATGGCCCAAGGCACACGGCAGCCACCGAGCCGCCTACGCAAGGAAAGCATATGACCAGTCCGTTTCAGAACCGCCAACCCAACATCGGCGGCAACCGCACTATCCGAACGCCGCAACGCGAGGCGTATCAGGCGCTGGTGGACTATGCCAGCAACCCGGAAGAGACGGAGCGTGAAGTCGGCATCGTTTTGCCAGTCGGTTGCGGCAAGTCGGGCACTATCACGCTCGCGCCCTTTGCCTTTCGGTCGAACCGCACGCTCGTCGTCGCGCCCGGCCTCGCGATCGCCGGCCAGCTGGCAGCGGACTTCAATCCCAGCAACACCAGCATGTTCTATCAGAAGTGCCAGGTACTCGCTGGCGGCCCGTACCCTGAGCCCGTTGAGATTCGCGGGACGACCGTGAACCGTGCCGACCTGGATGAGGCGCAGGTCGTCATCACGAACATTCAGCAGTTGCAGGGCGAGGCCAATCGCTGGCTGCAATCCCTGCCAGCCGACTACTTCGACCTGATCCTGTTCGACGAAGGCCACCACAGCGTGGCAGAAAGCTGGGCGACATTGAAGGCGCGCTTCCCCGATGCGCGGATCGTCAACTTCAGCGCGACGCCCATGCGTGCGGACGGCCAGATCATGGCGGGGCGGGTGCTGTATTCCTACCCCATCTTCCGCGCGATCCAGGAAGGCTATGTCAAACGGCTGAAGGCAGTTCAGCTCAATCCACGCACCCTGCGCTACGTGCGCCGTGACAACACGCAAGAGATCGAGGTCAGCCTTGCCGAGGTGCGACGGCTCGGCGAGACCGATGCCGACTTTCGGCGTAGCATCGTCACCTCGACCGAGACGCTCAACACCATTGTTGACGCCTCAATCCGCGAGCTGGATCGGCTGCGCGCCGAGACCGGCGAGGCCCGGCTGAAAATCATCGCGTCGGCTCTCAACTTCGAGCATTGCAGGCAGATTGTGGAAGCCTATTCCGCCCGCAACCGCCGCGCGGGCTATGTCCACTCTCGCGAAGATGGTGCCGCCAATCAGCGCGTCATGCAGCAGCTCGAAAACCACCAGCTCGACGTGATCGTTCAGGTGCGCAAGCTGGGCGAGGGCTTTGACCACCCCTTCCTGGCAGTGGCGGCCGTCTTCAGCATTTTCAGCAACCTGTCTCCGTTCGTGCAGTTCGTCGGCCGCATCATGCGCGTCATCGTGCAGAACGCCCCACAGCATGTCGTGAATCAAGGCGTCGTCGTATTCCATGCCGGTGCGAACATCGCCAGGCAATGGGGCGACTTTCAGCAATACAGCGAAGCGGATCAAGCGTATTTCGATCAGCTGCTGCCGCTGGAAGGACTTGATCCCGGTGACCCGCAGAACGAACGCGAGGTTGTGCCTGTGTTGCGCGCCGGCGATGAGATGGAAGTCCGGGCGCAGTCCGAAGTCCAGCTCGAGGAAATTCACTTGTTGGAAGCGGATGAGGCCGCAGCGATCCGCTTACTTCAGGATCGCGGCATCATTCCGGGCGATTTCGATCCGGCCCGGCAAGCGCTGCAACCCGTCCCCGTGACGCGCGTTGCGCAGCGCCAGGCAATGCGCGACGGCCTTGACATGCGCGTGCGCACTGAAGCAGCTCGCGTTCTGAACCAGCGCGGCATCAACCCCGCCGGCCGCGACCTTGACCGGCAGCGCCTCGGCCGTGACAACCTGATCGTCCTGAAGGCAGCGATCGACCGCCAGGTGAACGGCACGGTCGGCCGCACCAGCCGGCAGCGGCACGAGTTCACGCGCCCTGAGCTGGACCAAATTGAAGCGAGTTTCGCCACCATCGTCGCCGCAGCGGTGCAGGAGGTGTTCAATGGCAATTAAATCGCTCGTTGTTCAGGTCGGCGTTGACGTGGCCGGCAAGTCGCACAATTGCCAGGCGAACAGCAAGCATCGCATCGCCATGGGCGAGGTGCGCCTGAAGGTGCGGAATGGCCGAAGCTGGGATCATTACTGCCGTGCCTGCGCGGAAACGATCATTGCGCGCGATCTCGAAAAGCTAACGACATTACGCGCGCTGCGTCCTGCCGGCGAAGCCGGCGCGTGACACAGCGCCTCCAACTACCGCCGAGACAGTGACGTCGAGCGAAGACCCATTTGTCGCTGACAGAAGGGGTAAGTGACCGGTCGCTGGGATGCCGCACAAAGCGTGGCTCTGCGTGGATATCTATGACGTTGGTGAACCGCAGGCCGAATGCGAGATGTACGAGTCCCAGACGATTCGCTATATCCACCGCATGGAACACCCCTGAATGCATTGGCGGCTTGGCAAGAGGTCACTCTCCTGATCACACTGCCAGAAGAGCACTCGTGCTTTTGCGTCACCCGGCATCGCCGGGTCGCGCTGTCGTGCTGCGCATCGAGCCGCTGATAGCGCCTCGCCCCTTCGGCATCCATCGCTGACGCCTTCGCGCGGGCCCGCGCTGCGCGCTTCGCTTGCCAATCCGGCAGGGCGTGGCGGTGGGCTGGCTTGCTGTTCTCAGCATGGCGGAGAAGGGGCTCATGTGATCCCGGGGGCGCAGCCCCCTTTGCTCGCCGGCGTTGCGACGGTGGGCATTGCGCCCCACTCCAGGGGTCGGCTTTGCAGCCCACCCCGCCGCGCAGGCTTGGCGCCCCGGGATACCGCCGAACAGGCTGCGCCTGATCGGCCAGTGCACTAGAGCGATGTCGCGCTGCGCGCCTTGCTCACCTTCAGCCAGGCGTGCCCGCGGCACGCGGGGGCGCTCGCCGCGCGGCCGTGGGTTCGTCGCTTCCCTGGCCGTGGGCCGGGTATCCGTCTTTCCGCTCCTTCATCGCTGATCCCGCGACCGTAGCCGCCGGTGCCTGGCCGTCAAGGCGCGCAGGGCCGTGTCCTCGCCGGAGGCTGCGGGCCGCCCCAACCCCCTGCGCTTGTCTCCTTGACGGCCAGTCCCCGCCGGCCCGGTTTTCGCGGGCGATGAACTCAGGAAAGACGGCGGCAACGGCGACCAACCCAGGTCACTGCGCCGAACCCACCGAAGCCAACACCGGGCTCCGAATCTTGGAATCCGGCTGGCGTGGGAAACCACAGGAGAGCCGCGCACGCAGACATCGACACCTTGAACCCATTCCCTCTTTCTTCCCTTTTTTCACATTCAACGTCCCGGCACGGGACAGGAGTTTCAATATGAACACCGCTACCATTCACGAAACCACCGCCATCGCCGCTGCTGTCGCAGCCGTCACGGCTGCGCAGGAACTGCTGCTGATTCCGCTGTCCAAGCTGCGGCCTTCCAGCCGCAACGTGCGCAAGAGCGGCAGCACGTCGATTCCCGAACTGGCCGCGAGCATTGCCCGCGTCGGCTTGCTGCAAAACCTCAACGTAGTGCTGGCCGCCGATGGAGAACATTACGAGGTCGTGGCCGGTCGCCGTCGCCTCGCCGCGCTCAAGCTGCTGGTCAAGCGGCGCAAGCTCGCCAAGGACTTCGAGGTCGCCTGCCTGCTGGGGTCTGATGCGGCGGCGCGCACCGTCAGCCTGACCGAGAACGTGCAGCGCGAGGCCATGCACCCGGCCGACCAGTTCGAGGCTTTCGCCGATCTGGTGGCCGAAGGACGGCCCATCGAAGACATTGCCGCCGACTTCGGCGTGACCCCCTTGGTTGTGCAGCGGCGCTTGAAGCTCGCCAACGTCTCGCCGCGCCTATTGGCCGACTACCGGGGGAACACCGTCACGCTGGAGCAGTTGATGGCGCTTGCCATCACCGACGACCATGCGGCGCAGGAAGCGGCGTTCTACGAGTCGCCGCAGTGGCAGCGCAGCCCTGAGGCGCTGCGGGATCACCTGACACATGAGGAGATCGAAGCGTGCCGCGATGCGCTGGCGAAGTTCGTAGGTGTCCAGACCTACGAGCAGGCCGGTGGCGCGGTGCGGCGCGACCTGTTCGCAGACGAGCAGAACGGAATCTTCCTCACCGATGCAGCGTTGCTGGAGTCATTGGCGAAGGACAGGCTCGTGCCGATGGTCGAGCAGGTACATGCAGAGGGCTGGGGTTGGGTGGACGTAGCTCCGCGAGCCACCTCCGCCGACCTGCACCAGTTCCAGCGCATGCGCAGCAAACGACGCGAGCCGAGCAAGGCCGAGGCCAAGCGCATCGCCAAGCTCGAAGCGCAGCAACGCAAGCTGCAAGACCGCCTGGACGACGAGAACGAGGACATGACGGACGAGCAGGCGCAGGCCGCGCAGGACGAGATGGACATGCTGGGCAATGAACTCGAAGCCATCGAACGAACACTGGTGGTCTATCCGCCGCGCACGATGGCGACTGCGGGGGCCGTGGTGTCGCTCGACCACATGGGCGGCGTGATCGTGCATCGCGGGCTTCTGCGTGAGGATCAGGCCAAGGCGTTGCAGGAGAAGGAACGCGACGGGCACGGTGCAGATGACGATGCGGAGCGCAGCGAAGTCGCAGGGAAAGGCAAGCTGACCATTTCGGAGAAGCTGGTCAAGCGCCTGAGTGCCCACCGCACCGCCGCCTTGCAGGCCGAGGTCGCCCGCCATCCGCACGTTGCGCTCGTCGCCGTGGTGCACGGCCTCGCACTGCGCGTTATCCACGGTGAGCACCACGGTTCGCCCATAAGCATCACCGCCAATCCGCAAGACCGGCTGGAGCAGTATGCCCCGGACGTAGCCGAGGCACCGGCTGCGGTGGGCATGCGGCAGGTGCGGGAGGCTTGGGCTGAACGCCTGCCCAGTGATTCGGATGCGCTGTTCGCTGAGTTGGCGGCGATGCCGCAGCAGGAACTGCTGTCTCTGCTCGCGGTTTGCGTGGGCCTCACGGTGACCGCCATCGCTTCACGTGAGGACGAAGCCCCGGCTGCTGCGCTGGCGCAGGCCGTGGGGCTGGACATGCATGCGTGGTGGATGCCGACCGCAGCAGGCTACTTCGATCACGTTTCCAAGGCCAAGGCATTGGAAGGGGTTCAGGCCTTCGCGCCAGGTGAAGTGAACCGGCTCGGCAAGCTCAAGAAGGCGCAGATCGCCAGTGAGGCTGAACGGCTGGCGGCGGGTACGGGCTGGTTGCCAGCGATGCTCCACGCCCAGGAGGTAGCGGACACTGCCGAGCCGCATGTCGAGGCGCAAGCTGACGCCGAAGCGCAGGAAGACGAGCACGCGGCGGCGTGATCCTCAAGAGTCCCCGGCCACGAGGCCGGGGGTTCGGAATTCGGCGCGACGCGCGCGGCAAGTCTGCCGCGCGCGTTTTGACTTCCGGAGCCCGCAAGCCCCCTCCCTAGCAGCGCCCTACGCCGGCACTCGCTGTGGTGGGTTGGGAATGCCCGCAGGACACAAGAGCATCGAAGAGCACCGGTCACCTGCCAGGCGACAGGGCTTCGACAACCTATTCCAGATACCCCATGAACCATCAAGGCGTCAGCGAGATTTTCTTTGAAGAGTCCTATACCGTTCCCGCCGACCAGACGGCGAAGTCGCTCTTTGCACGGCTTCCTCACGGAAGCGACTATGCGGAGCGATTAATCGAATGCCTTGCCACTGGGTACCTGGTGGCCGTGGTCGAGTCGATCTGCATCCGCGAGATGCAGCAGCACGTCGATGCCGCCACCGAAGTGGTGGTTGGCCGGACCATTCGAATCGACCACCGGGGGCCGATCCCTCCCGGGTCGCCCTTGCGGCTGCGCGGATGGCTCGAACGGATGGGGGAGCGGAGTGCGACATTCCGCGTTCAGGCCCACGATGCGCACGAGGTCGTCTGCGAAGCTACCGTCACGCTGGTGGCTGCTCTACGTGACCAGATGGAGTCGCGCATCGCGACGAAGGTCCATGCACTGGAATTCCCTGGAAGCTAATGAAGCGCCCAACCCGTATGGAGCGTTCATCACGACCCGGCTTGCTGCGGTCCATTCTCGTGTGCGCCGTCCTGCATTGGGAGGAAGGGCGGTCCGCGCCGACGACGGCGCGTCACCGACAAGCCGCCCCAAGCGGATTTCTGGCCAAGCCGAAAACGTTTACCCGATGGACGGCGCCGATGCAACGGGATCGCACTTCCGTGTCTCGCACTTCATTGGCTTTGCCGTCGCGGGGTGTCGGCGAGCCTCAAACGCCGTCGCCGCGGTGACGGTGCGCAAGCCATGTGTCCTTTCCGTACAGGATCACTCCCACAGCGGCCTTGTTTTTGTCGTGAATCCTGGCGAGGGCACGGCGGCTCGGCCGCCTCGGGCTTGTTCGCCGCAACCGTCCCCCCCGACAAATTTCCCCGACCTGCGGTCTTCCTCGCGAGGCAAATTTCTCGGGCTTCCCGGTCCTTCGCTGCGCTGCGGCCTTCGGTGCGGCGCGCCCGGACCCTCACCGATCGGATCACGCCAAGGCCGCGATGGGCGCGACCTGGTTAACTTCAAAAGGACTTCATCATGGCCAACATCGGCACCTTCACCGCACAGAACGACAGCTACACCGGCACGGTTCGCACCCTGACACTCAACGTCAAGGTCAAGATCGTGCCCAACAACAAGGAGAGCGACAACGCCCCGGACTACCGCATCGTCGCCGGCAACTTCGAAATCGGCGCGGCGTGGAAGAAAGTGAGCAAATCGGATCGCCCCTACCTGTCGGCGACCCTGGATGACCCGTCGTTCCCGGCGACCATCTATGCCCGCCTGGTCGAAGGCGAGGACGGCGCGCACAACCTGATCTGGTCGCGCAGCAAGGGCGACTGATCGTCGCCCTCAGCGCCCCGCTCTCAGCGGGGCGCTTTTCCCTGCCAGGCCGCTACTTCAGCAGTTCCGGCAGGCAGTCGGCAAACGCGGGCTGGATCTTGCTCATCGGCTTGGCGACGGCTTCGTCGCCGGTCAGCATTGCCAGCGTCATGCCGGTCATTGTGAGCAGCCCATTGGAGTTGCGCAGGATCTGGAGGGCCAAGTGCACCGGGAAGCCCTCGGCCTGACGGCGCAGCGGGTGGATACCGCCATGCACGAAAGAGTTCATGGCGTGCCAGGACACGTCCTTGAAGTGCGCCAGCATCTGGTGCGCGGCCGCGGGCACGCTGGGGCCGACACGCTTGCCAATCTGCTCGATCATGTCGCTGGCCGAGGGCAGATTCTTCGCGGCAAACTCACTCTCGGGGGTCAGCGGTGTGGTGAGCTTTTCGATGGCCAGATCGCTGGCCGCGTATTGCAGCCACATGGCGCGGGTCAAGGCCTCGAACTGAAGCCGCATCAGGCCGACTGCCGACGTGGCCAATCCCAACGCCATCAAGGCGCGCAGACTGAGCCCATGTTCAAGCGCAACGGAACACATGCCGAAGGCAGCCTCGCCGCGAGGTGATGAATCGAAGTCGGCGCCGTCGAGCAGGTGCAGCAGGGCTTCGTGCAGCTCGTCGGAACGGCGGAGCATGGCTCCCAGAGGATCGTCCGAGTGTTCTTCTTGGGCAGCTGTCATTCAGGCATCGTATTCGCTCTACAACCTGACAACCTGACTAGCGGCATTGCGGATGCGCCCAGATCAGTGCATCCGTATCTGCGGTTTTTCACTAATCAGCTTTTGCGATTTTGCGGTTCTACGGTTTAACGGCGACTCATGAAGGCGGCTCTGCGCTTCTGAGTGTTTGTTGAATGCCGTATCGCTGGCTCTACGACTGTCTGCATATTCGTCATTGAGCCTATGCGTGTTCGTGCGTCTCCGGCGACGCCGGCCGCGCTGTCGTGCTGCGCATCGAGCCGCCCTTGGCGTCTCGTCCCTTCAGGCTTCCATCGCTGACGCCTTCGCGCCCGGCGGCGCTGCGCACTGCGTTTGCCGGAGCAGGGCGAAAAGGGGACTGGCTTGCTTTTCCCTTCACCGTATCACGTCGTTCTCGCCGTCAAGGTCTGCGCGTGCCTTGCACGCTGGCGTCCTGGCGGCCGTCTGTCGAACCCTGACTGCTGCGCTGCGACGTGCTGCTTCCGGTCTCGGGCAATCCCGCCCTGATTCCTTCCAAGGAGAAGACCATGACGAAGCTCATCACCGACGAACAACGCGCGCAGCTCCTGGCCAACGGCCGGCAGTCCCTCGAACAGGAGAACCTCGATCCTGCCCCAGTGGTCAAGCTGTTCACCCCGGATGCCGGGGCAACCTGGCTGCTGACCGAGATCGACCCGGACGACCACGACCATGCATTCGGGCTGTGCGACCTGGGCTTGGGTTTCCCCGAGCTGGGCTGGGTCAGCCTGGCAGAGCTCTTGACTGTGCGCGGCCGGCTCGGACTTCCCGTTGAACGGGATCTGCACTTCGAACCGCAGAAGCGTCTGAGCGTGTATGCGCGTGAGGCGCGGTTGGCCGGGCGGATCGTGGTCTAGCGTCGATCCATTGGCCGCCGGCGACTGCTGGCGGCCAACACAGCCTTAACTCTCTTCCTTGAGAAGACGTGCTTCGGTTTCCAGAATCAGTTCGCCTGCGCTGCGGCCCAACGCACGGGCGATCTTCAAGATCATGGCCAAGGTTGGCATGTGCTCGCCGCGTTCAATCTTCCCCAAGTGGGAGCGCTCGATACCCGCCAGGTGGGCCAGGGTTTCCTGGGCGATACCGTCCTCGGTGCGCAGGCTGCGCACTGCATCGCCAAAGGCCCGCGCCGGGCCCGCCTCAAATGTCGTCGCGCCGGTCGGCCGCCCGCGCTGGATTCCTTGCTTCTGCATGCACAGAAGCGTCGTGTTTCATGTCTATTAAAACCACGTTATCTTTAACTCATAAAATAGCCTGCGTTACCCCAGCCCGCTTGCATCCCAAATTCGCGGTGCGATCAGCTGTCGCCATGGCACTTGCGTTATGCCTCCCGCGAATTAGTATGTAACTACCTCACAAAGAAGCCATGACATTTCTCACAGACGAGCAGCGAGGCCAGATGCTGGCCAACGGTGCTGCGCGGGCGCGTGGGGACAGTCTTGATCCCTTGCCCGTGGTCAAGCTGTACACGCTGGACGCCGGGGCGGCCTGGCTGCTGACCGAACTGGACGCCGGTGGGGACAAGGCCTTCGGCCTGTGCGACGCCGGCACCGGCAGTCCTGAGCTGGGACACGTCAGCCTCTCGGCCCTCGAAGGCGTGCGCGGGCCACGGGGCATGCGCATCGTGGCCGATCCACACTTCAAGCCGCGCCAGCCGCTGTCGGGCTACTTGGCCGACGCACAGCGCGACGGTTCGATCAACGACTAGACGCGTTGCTCCAACGTCGTCAGCCGCGCGATGAATGGTCGCCGCAAAGGCGACCCTAGTTCTCCTCTCCTATGGCAGCGTCCCTCCTCCAAAGGAGGACTCCATGTCGAAACCCGATCCCGAAGATCTGCCTCGCGCGCCGTGGGGCGTGTCGGCCGCCTACCTCTACGTGCTGGACCTGGACGACTCAGGCGTTGCCTGGGAGTACTTACGTCGCCATCCAGACTACCGCTCGGATTGGGCACGCCGCAAGCGCGTGCTGTCGTTTGCCCGCTGGGGGTTGCGATGTCGCCGAAGATCCCAACTTGGATGGCCAGTGTGCGTATCCGCTTTGGCTGTCATCCCCTGACGGATTGCTGCACGTGCGTGCTGCGCGCGCGCACGATGCAGCAGCCCGCCGATTCGATCTGTGGCGAATCCCCGGCCGCAAGCGCCTGGCGCTTGACGGCCCCGACTTGTCGCTGACTGCCGACCTCAGCGCACAGCGCATGCGCTTGTTGCTGGCGGGTGACCTGACCGACGGCAGCGCTTACTTAAACACCGTACCGCTGAGGCCACAGCTGCGCGGCCAACTCGACACGTTCAACGCACAAGCACAGGCCCTGGAAGGCCATGTGCCGCAGGTCGATCCTGCGCGGTCTGTGACCCGCGCCGCGCTGCTGCACCTGCGCGCTTTGCAGGCGCTCGATGCCGCACAGGCGGGCGCGTCGCATCGCGACATCGCCAAGGCCCTGTTCGGCCTCGAAGCCGTCGTCTTTCGCTGGCATGAGGATGGCGACCTGCGCGCGCAGGTGCGTCACCTCCTGCGGCGTGCCGAGGCGCTCATGAACGGCGGCTACCTGGCCATGGCCGGTGTGCTGCATCTCTCAGCGAAGCACCCCGGAGACGAACCGGTGCGCTGAATCTCTCCCTGCCCCGATCGGGCCAGGTTCCCGAGACTGCCTCCATCGGGCCGCGAACTGTTTGCGGCCCATAGACAGCGATGGAGTCCGTCATGACAGCTGGCAGTTCTCTTCCTTCCCGCACGGCCGCTGCGGCTGCGCCGCAGCCTGCTTCGGTTCCGCCCGCGCCGGCCAATCCCGAGTTTCTGACCACAGACGAAGCCGGTGCCTTCCTGCGACTGTCGCCGCGTACGCTGGAGAAGCAGCGTGTACTGGGCGGTGGTCCTCGGTTCCGCAAATTCGGTGCACGTGTGGTCTACGCGGCCGTCGACCTACGGGCCTGGGCCGACAGCCACACCTACGGCATGACCTCGGACCCTGGCTACGTGCAGCGCGACTCCGTTCGCTGAACGGCCGCACAGGGGGACTCACGGCATGTCGAAGCGCCTAAGCGAACGCGAACAGCTCACGCTGTTCCGCGCGCTGCCGCACGGCGACATGGCGCTGCGCGATTCGCAAGATTTGATGGCTTACCCCTTCTTCTCCCTGGCGAAGTCGCCGCGCATCGTGCCGATCCGCTTCGAGGCCGGTGGCATCTCGCTCACCGTCGAAGGCGTGCCCGAGCATGGCATCGCCACCATCTGGGACGCCGACGTGCTGATCTGGGCTGCCAGCCAGATCATCCAGGCGAAGAAGGAAGGCATCGCGCCTTCGCGCCTGATGGTGGCCACTCCCTACGAGATCCTGCGCTTTGCGCGGCGGGGTACCGGCCGCAGCGACTACCTGGCGCTGCGCGCCGCGCTGGACCGGCTGCAGTCCACCACCGTCGCCACCACGCTGCGCCAACGCGAGCGCCCGAACGGCGGCAAGCGAGTGCATCGCTTCTCCTGGATCAATGAGTGGAAGGAATACATCCGGCCGGATGGGCGCTCCGACGGCATCGAGCTGATCTTGGCCGACTGGTTCTTCACCGGAGTAATGGACGAGGCGCTGGTGCTCACGCTCGATCCCACGTATTTCCGGCTTTCAGGCGGCATCGAGCGCTGGCTGTACCGGCTGGTGCGCAAGCACGGAGGGAGGCAACCCGGTGGATGGCGCTTCGAGATACGCCACCTGTACTTGAAGTCCGGCGCGCTGCAGCGCTCCCGTGACTTCGCTGCGCACGTGCGCGGCCTCGCGCTCCGGCAGGCGCTGCCGGGATACCGCTTGGCGGTCGAACGAAGCGGCGGCTCCGAATGGCTCGCCTTCCGCCCTTGCACAAGCAACGCATCGATGACTGACTTGTCCACAGCTTCTGTTGAAGAACCTGTGGATGTCGTGGGGACGGGGTCGGTGGATCACCGGCACGGGACTCGGTGGATCACCGGCGCAACCATCGGTGGATCACCGGCGCCAAACAGCCCGCAGGCCGCGCCCTGCAACGGTTTCGGGCCTCCCTAAACATCTAAAGGGATACATAAATGGAATTCACGCGCGCGCGAACAGAGGTTGCTCAAAAGACGGGCAATGCGGCAGCGGAGGCAGTCCGAACAGCCCAAACAGCCGAATACCGCTTGCCAGCAAGAGAACACCGGCCCGGCAAGGTGATCGCGTTGCTCAACCAGAAAGGCGGTGCGGGCAAGACCACGCTCGCCACACACCTGGCTGGCGAGCTGGCGATGGCGGGAAGCCGCGTGACGCTGCTCGATGCCGATCCGCAAGGCTCGGCCCTCGACTGGGCGCAACGCCGGCTGCAGAACGGCCAAGGAAGGCTCTACGGCGTGTTCGGGCTGGCGAGGGACTCGTTGCACCAGGAAGCGCCGCAGATCGCCCTGGACGCGGATTTCGTCGTGATTGATGGCCCGCCCCGCGTCGCGGCCCTCGCGCGCTCCGCCCTGCTGGCGGCCGACCTGGTACTGATCCCTGTGCAGCCCAGCGCCTACGATGTGTGGGCGAGCCACGAGATGGTGACGCTCATTGCCGAGGCCCGGGTTTTCAGGCCGCAGCTCCGCGCGGCCTTCGTGATCAACCGGCGCGTGGTCGGCACGGTGATCGGCCGCGAAGCACGCGCCGCCCTGGCCGACCAGCCCTTCGCGGCGCTGCAGGCCGAAGTCTCGCAGCGCATCGTGTTCGCCGACAGCGTGGCCGCCGGCCGTCTCGCATGCGAAGCCGCGCCGAAGTGCGCCGCCGCGCGCGAGATCGCGGCACTGGCGCAAGCAGTGCAGGAGATGCTGCGATGACGGCATCAGCGTCATCGGGAACGCCGAAGCGCTCCGCAATCGGCTGCAAGCCGGCCGCCGATCCGGCATCGACGTGGGTGCGCCAAGCCGACGCGCTAGAGATCGTCGCGAAGGCGTCGATCTACACCGCGCGCCTCACCATTGACGTGACACCGGCGCTGCGAGGCCGCATCAAGGTAATCGCCTTCGAACGCGGCATCACGGCGGCCGAGATGTTGCGCGCGCTGCTGGAGCGCGAGTACGGTGGAGGCAAGCCATGACGCAGTTGCTGCCGATCACCGTGCAGGCTTGGCCCCAGACCGTGCTGCCGCCACGGCCCGTCCAGATGCGGGTCTCGCTCGCCTTCGTCGAGCATCGGGTGAACGTTTGGCTGCGCTTCGGCCAGCCGGTCCGCGAGACGGTTGTGGACCGCTGGCGGCGCGTGGCGACGTTCGAGCCCAACGCTGTCTGTTGCCGCGTGAAGTGGATCGGCAATGACTACGGCACGGCGCTCTGGCAACTCATGGTCCTGCAGGCGCCGATGCCGTTCGATGGCGCGCAACGCATCGCGGGCGTAGCGCCCGGCGCGCGCATCCTGCTGCGCGCCGACAGCGAGCAGCAGGTCAAGGCGGTGCTCGAAGTGATCGACGCCATCGAAGCGTTGGGCATCGAACCAGCCGCAGCTGCCGCCACGTACTGGTGCACGGTTGGCAACCGGCTGGCAGCACGCCAGCCGTTGCCGGACTACACCACCGAGCGGCATGCGGCGCATCTTGCGCGCGGGGTGCTGAGATGAGCCGGCGCTGGCTTTTCGCCTGCATGGGTATCGGCCTGGCTGCGCTGTGCGCGCCGTCCGTCATACCGACGGCGGCGCATGAACGCGTGTTTGTCGTCTACAACCCGACGGACAGCGTGCCGCGCGGCTGGTACCGGGTCAGCAGGGTCGACAGCGCAGCCTCGCTGCACGTCGGCAGCATCGTGCTGGCTCAGCTTCCCGCCGGTGTGTCGGCGTTCGCGGGACAGCGTGGCTATCTTCCGAACGGCGTGCCGATCCTCAAACGTGTCGGCGCCGTCGCGCCGCAATCGGTGTGCGTTCGCGGACAGACTGTGCGCATCGACGGTGCCGTAGTGGCGATTGCGCGAACGCATGATGGCGCGCGCCGGTCGCTGCAAGCCTGGCCCCAATGCCGGCCCCTCGCTGCGGGCGAGCTTTTCCTGCTCAGCGACACGAATCCGGTTTCGTTCGACAGCCGCTACTTCGGTCCCATCGCAGTGTCCGCCGTCCTGGGTACTGCTCGGCCACTGTGGACCTGGAGCGCGCCATGAGCTTGGCGCTCTCGCGTCAGCAAACATGTCACCGAGCCGCAGCCGGGCATGCACCCGCGCTGCACCCCGTCGTGCAGGGAGCCCGCCGCCAGCGTGCAGCGCGTGCTGCACCGCCGCTGCCTCTCGGGCAGCGGTGCGCACCCCTTGGGCGGCTGGCGGCAGGTCGGAGCCGGGAGCGGATGCGGAAGGCGGAGACGGAGGGCCAGATAAAGGGGGTGGCACGCCGCGCCCCTCCAATCCAGTCTGCACGTGGGTTTGCGGCGGCACCGCAAGGGGTCTTGCGCGTGCCGCGCAGAGGCTGGAATCCGCATTGCAGCGGCGATTGCCGCGTGCCGTTTCCGATGCGCTGCACCAGGGTGCGCTGGGGTCTTCATGGCTGGCAATGAAGACGATCGCTTTCGCATCACGCCCGCGGCGCCGAAGTCGCGCGGCGGGCCACGCTCGCAGCGCTTCGTTTCGCAGGTGCTCAAGCAGGTGTCGAAGACCGGAGCGAAGCATGCGGGTAAGAGCCTTGGCAGACCCGCGAACACGTTCGGCCGTGGGCGTGTCGCGGCCTCCATGGCCGGCCGGCGCCTGGGACCAAACGCGCGGCGTGTGGTCATCAAGTCCCGCTTCGTTGTGCTCCGGCGCGCCAGTCCGAACTCTGTGGCCGTGCACCTGCGTTACATCGAGCGCGACGGCGTCACACGCGATGGACAGAAGGGCCGAGCCTATGGTGCTGATACCGATGCGGCTGATCTCAAGACCTTTCAGGAACGCGGGCAGAACGACCGCCATCAGTTCCGCTTCATCGTCTCGCCCGAGGATGGCCTGGAACTGGAAGACCTGAGGGGCTTCACCCGCCAACTGATGCGCCGCATGGAGATCGACCTGGAAACCCCGCTGGACTGGGCGGCGGTGGACCATTGGGACACAGACAATCCGCACACCCACATCGTGCTGAACGGTCATACCGGCGGGCCCGCCGACGGCAGAGAGGATCTCGTGATCGCCCCCGACTACATGGCCAACGGCATGCGCCAGCGCGCCAGCGAGATCGCCACCGATTGGTTGGGGCCGCGCACCGAGGCAGAAATCCGTCAGAGCCTGCTGCGGGAGATCGACCAGCAGCGGCTAACCGGCCTGGACCGGGCGCTGATCAGGCAAGCCGGGGCCAATGGCATCGACCTGGCGGGCAACCCACAAGACCGGCAGCGTCAGAACGCATTGCGGGCACGGCTGCAGCGGCTCGAAGGCATGGGCTTGGCCGAGAGGATGGATGCGAACCGCTGGAAGCTCAAGCCCGGGATGGCGGCCACACTTGATGCCATGGGCCAGCGCGAGGACGCGCTGGAAACGGTGCGCCGTGCGCTCAGGGGACAGCGGCGGGAATGCGTGGTGGATGAGCGGCTGACTTCTCCCGTCATCGGTCGGATCGCGGGGAAGGGGTTGACCGACGAACTTCACGACCGCGGCTATATGGTGGTCGACGGCATTGACGGCCGGGCGCATTACCTGAACCTGCCAGCCGGTACCGACCTCGCAGAACTGCCCGTTCACCGCATCGTGGAGGCGAGGCCGCCGGGTCAAGAGAGGCGGGTGGACCGCCACATCGCAACTGTCGCCCGAGACGGCTTCTACAAGACCGCCGACCACTTGACGCAACTGAAGCGAGCCAATGACCGCGACCCGCAATCCACTGTCGATGCGCATGTGCGCCGACTCGAAGCGCTGCGCCGCGCCGGCATCGTGGAGCGCATCGCCGATGGTGTCTGGAAAGTGCCGCCGGACCTGCTGCACAAGACCCAGCAGCACGATGCGCAGAAGGCCGACGGACTGGTGGTTGAGCTGCGTTCGCACCTGCCCCTAGACCAGCAGGTACGCGCCATCGGTGCCACTTGGCTGGACAAGCAACTGGTAAGCGAT
Organism: Ramlibacter sp.; assembly: GCA_028292245.1. Classification (GTDB taxonomy): domain Bacteria; phylum Pseudomonadota; class Gammaproteobacteria; order Burkholderiales; family Burkholderiaceae_C; genus Ramlibacter. Next base: position 64,828 of record JAQGMS010000322.1, on the reverse strand, counting down.
GGTGTGGGCCTGGTAGCGCAAGGCTTCGGCGGTCAGGTGCGCGAGGCAATGCATAGTCGGGTGGATTTTCTTGCTACCCAGGGGCTTGCGGAGTGGCGTGACCAGCGCGCAGTTCTCGCGACCAATCTATTGGCGACGCTTCGTGCGAAGGATCTGGCTGCAGCGGGCAAGGTTCTTGCGGAAGAGACCGGACAGGCCTATCGCGTGGTACAGGATGGCGGACAGGCTAGCGGCATCTATCGGAGGAGCATACAACTCGTGAGCGGTCGATTCGCGATGCTCGACAACGGAATGGGCTTCACCCTCGTGCCTTGGCGGCCGGTAGTCGAGCCCCGACTGGGACAGCACGTGTCTGCAATCATGCGAGGCCAGTCCATCGCGTGGCAGTTGGGACGAGCGCGAAGCATCGCCATTTGATGGCAATCGTTACGTGATTGTTCATGGTCCTTCCTAGAGGGCAAGCGTGGAAAACGGTCGCAACCTATGTCATCTTTGGATGAATGGCTCCGTCGTGGGTATGGGTTAAATGTTCATTGGTCCCTAACATATTTGAGAATCTCACTCGCATTGGAGTCCTCGAATGTCCTCTTTCTCAATCACTTGCCGAGCGTGTCTAGGCTTGCTGGCCTTCCTCCTCACTGGATACCAGGCTGCGATGGCAGCATATCCAGACAAACCCATTCGCTTTATCGTCCCAGCGGCGCCTGGTGGGGGCGCAGACACCACTGTGCGTATCGTGACGACCGCTCTTGCCCAGCGCTTGGGACAACCCATCGTTATCGACAACAAACCGGGCGCAGCGGGCGCGATTGGACTTGACGCCATCGCAAAGGCTCCTGCCGACGGCTACACCATCGGGACGGCAAATCTTTCAAACTTCACGGTCGCATCAAACGTCGCGAAGAATCTGCCTTACAACCCGTCGCGGGATTTCTCCCCTATCGCCATGCTCATCACCCAGCCTTACTTGCTGGGAGTCACGGCAGGTCTACCTGTCAAGTCCGTGAAAGAGTTGACTGCATATGGCAAAGCAAATCCAAAGGCGCTGTTCTATGGCTCCTCTGGAAACGGATCTGCCCTCCATGTCGTTATGGAGCTGTTTCGCACGAGCGTTGGCATGCCAGCCACCCACGTGCCGTACAAGAGCATCGTTGCCGCGCAAACGGATCTGATGGGGGGCCAGATTCAGCTGATGATCGACAACTTCAGCACCATGGCCCCGAACGTCGAGTCCGGTCGGGTTCGCGCACTTGCAGTCACTGGGCCAAAGCGCTCGCCGGCGATGCCGAACGTCCCTACGTTGGCTGAGTTGGGTGTGCCCGCCGCTGAAGCCGTCACATGGGCTGGTGTGGTCGGTCCAGCACGTATGCCTGCCGATGTCGTGAACAGACTCAACGCAGAAATCAACGCTGTCCTGGCTGATCCAAAAGTGCAGAAGCAGTTCGCTGACGTTGCTTCGGACCCAGCGCCCATGACAGTCGCCGAGTTTGCTCAATACATCAAAGCTCAGGATGCCAGGTGGAGCGCGGTCATCAAGAAGGGCAACATCACCGCCGACTGAAGTACGTGCGCTCTGTGCGACATGAGGAAAACGGATCAACATTCGCCAAGTAGCGTCGTTGCTTTGGATGCCTCTGCCCCGCGTACTCCGGCCATCAGCCGTGGGGAACCGGGGCCCATGTCAAGTGACTACACTTTTGTAAGCGCGTGCGCAAGCCCTGCACCGGCATCGCAGGAATTCGCCGCAGCTCAGTTCCTGATCGACAGTGGGTTTCGCCCAACAGGAGCGAGCGGCATGGTCAGGCACATCAGTACAGGACAGGGATTGGGTCGCACGCTCAGCTCTGTGTGGCGCGCGATGCACATTCTGTTGCGCACCGGCGCCGACCTCGATCCACTGCGTAAGCGAGCGAACGACTAGATTGCTCAGGGCAACCTACCGCAGGCCGGATTCGCAGCAGTCAAGTCTCGAAGAGAGTAGGCTTTCGGCGGATGCCACTCGCATTGCCGACTTCCGGCCTCATAGCTAGCCGTGCTAGCGCCGATTGACCGAACTCAGCGTCCTGCATCGCTTGCAATTTGCAATTGCACAACCTCACTTTCCTATTGTTTGCCGAACCAAAGGAATGCCGCCTTTAGCTTGAAAGGTGGAATTGACGCATCCGCGCGGATTAGAACTGCAATCCATAGCAAATCTGGATAGGTACATGCGCTGAGCTGCATTGTTCTACGGATAGCCACAGACCTAGCATGGGAGCAATGGAAACACCTGCTCACATCGTCAGCTGTTGGAGATCAACCCCTGGAACTACGGCATGGACTGCAGGCACGCCAACCTCGCGAGTGCGGCGTCGGTTCTGGGCGGTATCTCCCATGGCGCTCTAGAAGACCGCAGAACAACAGCACGCTTTCCGGAGAGACCCCGCTAAAGACTCTCTCCACCACCAAAACACAAACCGCATTGGAGACAAAAATGCTTGTTCGGACCCTTATCCTCGCCGCCTGCGTGACCCTTTCGGCGCCTGTTCTCGCACAGGAATCGGTCCTTCGCATCGGCGTTGCGGCAACTGACGTAAGCACCCTGGACCCGCATCGTACGGGAGCGACTCAGGAAAAAGGTCTGATCAGCATGATCTTCGGGGGGCTTGTTCGGTTCCCCCCCGGCTCGGCCAATCCAGAAAAAATCGAAAGTGATCTGGCTGAAAGCTGGCAATCCTCGGCTGATGGATTGGTGTGGACATTCAAGCTGCGACGCGGAGTGCAGTTCCATCGCAACTACGGAGAAGCTACGGCGGATGACGTGATCTACAGCCTCACTCGCGCTGCCGACCCCAAGCGATCCTCCTTTTCCTCAACCTTCGAGGCGATCAAGGAAGTCAGGGCGCTCGATCCATACACGGTGCGCATCCAGCTGAAGGCGCCCGTGCCCAGCCTCCTAGGCCTGGTTGCCAACTACCACGGCGGGATGATTGTGAGCCGCAAGGCGGATCAGGAGCTGAAGGAGGGATTCAAGTTGAAGCCAGTGGGCTTCGGTCCTTTCGAGTTCGTGGAGCACCAGACGCAGCGAGAAGTGGTCCTGAAGGCTCATGACAAGTACTTCCGCGGCAAACCGAAGATCGCGCGCGTCGCCTACAAATTCATCAACTCCGACACTACGCGTGGCTTGGCTTTCGCCACCGGAGAGCTCGATTTGATAGCCGGGCAACGTGACCAACGTTGGGTCGAGCGGGCGCGAAAGTGGGCGCCGCCCAAGGATCAGGCGCCTGTGAAGGTCGACGTGTTCGGACCTGGTGAATACCGCACGCTGATGCTTAACCGTCGGATCAAGCCGCTGGACGATCCCCGTGTGAGAGAAGCCGTTGCACGTGCAGTCGACGTACAGGAACTCGTGCGCTTTGTCGGCGGCGACGTCGCGACGGCGGGGCGCTCCGTTGTGCCACCGGGGTATGCCGGCGAGGCCGACGTTGCGCCCAAGTTCGGCCACGACCTGGCTCGGGCCAAGACCCTACTGACTGAGGCAGGGCATCCGAACGGCATCACCTTAAAAGTGGTAGTTTCCAACGTAGGGCCGCAGTTGTCGGTGATGGAAGTGATCCAAGGTCAACTCAAGCGCGCTGGAATCACCTTGGCCATGGATGTGATGGAGCACACGACCTACCACGCCCAGATTCGCAAAGACGTCAGCGCGTTAGTTTTCTACGGCGCAGCCCGTTTCCCGGTGGCGGACTCTTACCTGACGGAGTTCTATCACTCTCGCTCTGAGATTGGCGCGCCAACGCAAGTCACCAATTTCTCGCACTGCAGTGCGGCGGACAAGGAGATCGACGCTGCACGTGCTGAGCCCAACGCGGTATCGCGGAACTCCCTTTGGCGCCTGGCGCAGGTCAAGATCAACGCGGACCTTTGCGCGGTTCCACTGTTTGATCTGCAGCAGGTTTGGGTTCGCCGCGGCTCCCTCGACTACGGCTCGCCGCTTGAAGGTGCCCTCAACCTGATTCCGCCGATCACCGAGAAGACGACGTTCAAGAAGTGACCGCCATGAGCAGTACGGTCGCGACCACTTCACAACCAGCACGTGGCGCAGTCAGCGCCTCTGGCAAGCGTGCCACTGCAGCCATGAAGCGACGATGTTGCAATATCTGATCAAACGATTGGCGTTGGCCATTCCTACGCTGCTGCTCGCAATGACGGCGGTGTTCGTGTTGGCGCGCATAGTGCCGGGCGATCCAGCACTAGTTATTTTGGGCGACCAAGCTTCCACAGAGGCATTGGTCGCGCTGCGTACGCAGTTAGGGTTGGACCGTTCGTTGCCGGCGCAGTATGTGGACTTTCTCGGTGGTCTCCTGACAGGCGATCTGGGGCGCTCGCTGGTGACGGGCAAATCGGTCTGGGCCGAAGTGATCGAAGTCATCCCGTACACCATCGAGTTGACCCTCGCGGCCATCCTGATCGGCGTTGCGCTGGGGGTGCCGCTTGGCATGTACGCGGCGGTTCACCGCAATGAACTTCCCGACACGCTGACGCGCCTGATTTCGATGGCTGGCCTATCGTTTCCCGCATTCGTGTCGGCGATTTTGCTGTTACTGGTGTTCGCGATCCAACTCCAGTGGTTTCCGGTGGTTTCTTCGCCCAGGCAGGGCGACCCACTCGACCACCTGCGCAACCTGGTCCTGCCCGCCATGAACTTGGGCCTGATCATGACCGCCTACATCACCCGAGTCGCTCGCTCCGCGATGCTGAACGTGCTGGGGGAGGACTACATCCGGACGGCACGGGCCAAGGGCATCGGTAGCAACGCTGTGCTGTGGCGTCACGCGCTTCGCAACGCGCTGGTGCCGGTCGCAACCGTCGTTGGGTTGTATCTGGGAACCATGATCGGCAATTCCGTGCTCACCGAGATCGTCTTCAGCCGCCCGGGGCTGGGCAAGCTGATTCTGGGTGCTCTGAACCAGCGCGACTACACCCTGCTACAGGGGCTTATGGTTTTCTTCGCGGGTCTGATCGTCCTGGCCAACGCGGCCACCGACATTGTCTACGGCCTGATCGACCCACGAGTCAGATACAAATGAACAATTCCCTCGCCATCGCTGCCGCTCCTACTATCGGCTGGACCCACCGCTTTCGAGAAAATCCGACGTCGTGGATCGGTTTGATCCTGGTGGCGGCCGTGGTCCTTGCCGCCGTCTTCGCGCCGTGGATATGGCCTGTCGATCCTCTCGAGCAGAACATCGGAGACCGCCTATCTTGGGCAGTGGCAGGACACCCGCTCGGTACTGACACCTACGGCCGCGATGTTCTCGCGCGGGTGCTGCATGCCGCGCGGATCTCGCTGTTCATCGGCGTCGCCTCAATTGCGTTGGCACTGGTCCTCGGCTCGGCCATCGGGATCGCGGCTGGCTACATCGGTGGCTGGTTTGACGCAATGGTGACCAGCCTGTTAGACGTGATTTTGTCCTTTCCAACTCTATTGTTGGGGCTGATGGTGGTGGCCATGCTCGGGCCCAGCATCGAGAACTTGATCATCGCCATCGCCATCACGGAGCTCGCGCCGTTTGCACGCGTGGCACGGGCACCGACCATCGCGCTGAAGAATCGTGATTTTGTTGAAGCGGGCCGCGCTCTGGGCTTCTCGGACATTCGGCTGGTCGTGGTGCATATTGTGCCCAACTTGCTGTCAGAGGTCATCGTGGTGGCCTCACTCTGGCTGGCCACCGCGATCCGCACCGAAGCTTCCCTCAGCTTCATTGGCTTGGGCGTCAAGCCGCCGACACCGACTTGGGGCGGAATGATCCGCGAAGGCTTCGAGAACATCCTGGACGCGCCCTGGCTGGCGATCGTCCCGGGCTTCGCCATCCTGATCACCGTGCTCGGCCTGAACCTGCTGGGTGACGGAGTGCGCGATGCAATCGACCCGAAAGCCCGCAATGACTGAGGGACCTGTCATCCAACTGCGTGACCTCACCGTCGAATTCCGCACCGCCGGTGCCTGGCACTCCGCCGTGCGCAGCGTCGACTTCGAGATCGGCCGCAACGAGACGCTCGCCCTGGTCGGCGAGTCCGGCAGCGGCAAGAGTGTGACCTCGCTGGCCATGATGGGCTTGATCCCGGCTCGCTCCGGGCGCATCGCCAGCGGCCAGATCATGCTAGGCGATACCGACCTGGCCAAGCTATCGGAGAAAGATCTCGACGCCATCCGCGGCAACCGCGTCGCCATGATCTTCCAGGAGCCCATGACGGCGCTGAACCCGACCATGCGCGTGGGTGACCAGGTGGCCGAAAGCCTGCGGGCGCATCGCGGCATGGATCGCGCGGCGGCACTGAAGGAGTCAGAGCGCATGTTGGACCTCGTGCGCATCCCCTCGGCCGCCCAGCGCATGCGCGACTATCCGCACCAGTTCTCCGGCGGCATGCGCCAGCGGGTCATGATCGCCATGGCGCTAGCCTGTCGACCCGATGTGCTCCTGGCCGATGAGCCGACCACCGCGCTGGATGTGACGATTCAGGCCCAGGTGCTGTCCTTGATCGAGGACCTCAAGCGCGAATATGGCCTCGCGGTGCTCTTTATTACGCACAACCTGGGCGTGGTGGCCTTGATCGCCGATCGGGTGGCCGTGATGTACGCCGGCGAGATCGTTGAGACGTCCCCGGCCTCGGAGATTTTTGATTCTCCACAGCACCCATATACCGAGGCCTTGCTGGCTTCCATGCCGCGCGTGGACCGGGACCTGGGTGCGCTCGATCCGCTACGCGGCAACGTTCCTTCGATCCGCGAGCGGGGCACCGGCTGCGCCTTCGCGCCACGCTGCCCACTGGTAATCGAGCGCTGCAGGACGCAGCACCCCGTGCTGAATGAAACAGGTCCCGCCAGAAGTGTTCGTTGCTGGGTGCGGGGAGTCTCGCATGCGTGAACCCAACATTCTCACGGTCGAGAACCTCGACAAGCATTTCCGCGTTGGGCGCGGCCTGTTCACACGCGACGCGACCGTCAGCGCCGTGGTGAACGCGGGTTTCACGGTGCAGCACCGCGGCTCTCTGGGGCTCGTCGGTGAATCGGGTTGCGGTAAATCTACACTGGCGCGCTGCCTGCTGCGGTTGGTCGAGCCCGACGGCGGAAAAATCATATTCGAAGGCAAGGAAGTGCGCTCGCTCGGTAGGCCCGAGTTGCGTGCCGTGCGCAGACGCATGCAGATGATCTTTCAGGACCCATACGGCTCGCTCAACCCTCGCCGCACCGTCTTGCAGGCCTTGGCCGAGCCCCTGCAGGTGCATCGGCTGGCACGCGGCAAGGACTCCGACGAGCGCATCGCAGCGGCGCTGGCTGAGGTCGGCCTGCCACTGGACTCGCGTTCGCGCTTTCCCCACCAGTTCTCCGGCGGCCAGCGCCAGCGCATCGGCATCGCCCGCGCCCTGATCCTGGAGCCCAGCTTCATCGTGGCAGACGAGCCGGTCTCAGCGCTGGACGTCTCCGTGCAGGCACAGGTGCTCAAGCTCCTGGAGTCGCTGCGAGAAAAGCGCGCCTTGAGCATGCTGTTCGTTTCGCACGACCTCGGTGTGGTACGTCACGTGTGCGACCGCGTGGCGGTGATGTACCTGGGCCGGATTGTTGAAGAAGGCCCGGTGCCGGGCATCTTCGACAGGCCGCTGCACCCCTATACCCAGATGCTGCGCGCGGCGTCTCCAGTGCCTGACCCCAAGGCGCGGTTCGCGCTGCCGCGTATCACCGGCGAAATCCCTTCGGCTATGAATCCGCCGCCAGGCTGCGCCTTCAGTTCGCGCTGTCCGCATGTGATGGCGCGCTGCCGCCAGGAAGTCCCCTTGTTGCGTGAAGTGGAAGCAGGCCGCAAGGCGGCCTGCTTCCTGTTGGATTGAATGTAGAGATCGACTGGCGTTGCCAGGGAAAGGAGAGCCGATGCGTTAGCGCGAACTAAAAAACTCCACCTCCTAAGCCATCACTGTTTCCTTGCCGGAGAGCCAGGAGAGGAGGGCTTTGTTTCGCGAATGCCTTAACGCAACGACACGCACGCAAGTTGCGGGCGTGCGAAACGAAAACCGGAGGCCGCCCGGGCACCGGGCAGCCATTGACTTACACAGGGTCCCCACAGCAGAGGGGCATTTTATTGGAGAAACTCAAATGAAGAAGTATCTTTTGTCGTCCGCCATGATCGCCGTATCGAGCATGGCTTGCGCACAGTCGTCGGTCACGCTGTTCGGCGTCATCGACTCCACCTTCCAGCGTGGCGCTGGCAGCGTTGCGGATCGCACGCAACTTGGCTCCGGTGGCAATACGACGTCGCGCCTCGGCTTCCGCGGCGTGGAAGACCTGGGAGGCGGTATGTCCGCCAGCTTCTGGCTCGAAGCTGCACTCGCGGTGGACAACGGCCAAGGCGGCAATTCCAATTCCAACAACCAGACCACGGGAACGTCGGTCGCGCCGAACGGCACGCAGGGCCTTGCCTTCGGGCGCCGATCCACGGTCAGCCTGGCAGGCAACTGGGGCGAGCTGCGGCTCGGCAGGGACTACTCGGTCCAGTACTACAACCGGTTCCACTCCGATCCCTTCGGCAACAACGGCGTGGGTAGCTCTCAGGTTGCCGTCGGCACTCTTGGCGGCCCGGTGTCTTCGCGCGTGTCCAACGCAATCATGTACTTCCTGCCCAGCAATTTGGGTGGCTTCTATGGCGAGGCCCAATACTACTTGGGCGAGAACGCCAGCAACGCCGGCGTGACCGCTGATGATGGCACCGGTGGCGGCTTCCGCGTGGGTTACCGTGCCGGATCGCTGGACGTGGCACTCGCTCACGCGCGCACGCAGTATGCACAGACCGCGACGACAGGCAATATCACCTCAACGAACCTCTCAGGTCGCTACGACTGGGATGCCATTTCTGCCATGGCCGGCTACTACCGCGATAGGGTTGATACGCTCGCGGGGCTCACCGGACGTGGCTTCCATGTGGGCGGCATTTACCGCGTGGGCGCAGGGGAGATCAAGGCGCTGTGGTCTGACTACAAGAGTTCAGCCGCCGGCAGCCCTGAGACCAAGAAGCTCTCCCTGGGTTACGTGCATAACCTTTCCAAGCGCACGTCCGTGTACGGTACCTACGCACGGGTACGCAACAGTGGAGGTGCCACCACGGCGCTGAACGGAGCCGTGACCGCCGCAAACCAGTCATCGTCCGGCCTCGACCTGGGCGTCAAGCACTCCTTCTAGTAGCGCACAGAGTTGTCTCCAAGGTTTGGGCACCGGGGTCACCTGGTGCCCTTTTTTTGAATTTGACAGCTGCTTTCATTGGTATCGCGATTGCCTACAAGGCAATTAAGCTTCATAGCGAAACGTGAGGTGATGCGATATCAAGAAGGGGCCCACGAACCCCTACACTGCGAGATAACCAGCTAATCAAGGAGGGTGCTATGCCTACACCGGTGCTCACTCACCAGATGATTGAGGCCTTCCGCGCTGCCATCATGAACGGTGGGATCAGTGCAGGCGCGGATGCCTTGGGCATGTCGCAATCGTCGGTAAGTCGCGTGATCGCGGAACTCCAGAAGGTGGTCGGGTTCCAATTATTCGTAAAGCATGGCCGAACGGTGAAGCCGACAGAGGAAGCACTTGCTCTTATGACCAAGGTACAGCAGTCGTTCCTGGGTCTTGAGGACATCGCCCGCTTTTCTGAACAATTAAGAAAGCTGCGAATGGGCCGGCTTTCGATCTGCGCGATTCCGGCTATTGCGCACTCGATATTGCCTCAGGCTATTGAGTTTCTCCGAAAGAAATACCCGAATGTCGTAGTGAGCCTCGACATCGCTTCCTCCATTGAAGTTGTGAGGAGCGTCTTGAATCGGCAGGCTGATGTCGGCCTCGCGGCTCATGGGCTAGCCGTAGGGGAAGCGGAGAATGTGGCGGAGGTTTCGGCCGATTGTGTCTGTATTGCGGCGGCCGGTGGGCTACCCAGCGAATGGACGCAAGTGGAACTGCAGCAGTTGATTGGCAGGCCATTTGTGGCGCTCACGGGTACGCTTCAGAAGCGGCTGGAAGTCCTGTTGAAGGAAGCCGGCGTCGAACTCGATATCATCGCCGAGGCATCGCAATCACTTTCATGCAGTGAACTTGTACTCCGGGGCGCAGGCATCTCCGTCGTAGATCCGTTCACCGGCAATCTCCACCGCTTGCGGGGTGGTATCGCTTTACCGCTTCGACCAGCTATGCCCTACAGAGTTCAAGTGGTTGCGATGGGCGACACACGATTGAGTGCGCAAGCAAAAGACCTGGTGCAATACCTTGAAGCAACTGCTCGAACCATCGGAAACACATGCAGGTGACGGATGGATGGGCGGGCGGCGCGTAATAGATCGCAACGTAAATCCTGAATAACATGGCTACTTCGGAGATCGATGCCGGAGCCGAGTGAAAACTGTTGCGGCACGACTGACCGGAGAGATTTTCACTTTTGTGATCCTCATCGCAAGCCTAACTTCATGAACACTTCCTTGTTTCGCAAGCTGGATGACGCCGGCGCGAAGCTCCCAGCCCTAAGCCTGACGATCGACGGGCAAACGGTGAATGCAGAGCCAGGCGACAGCGTCGCCGCTGTACTGTTGCGTCTCGACCCACCGCTTTCGCGCACCACTCCGGTAAGGGGCAGTTCGCGCGCGCCATATTGCATGATGGGCGTATGCTTTGAATGCCTTGCGATTGTCGATGGCGTGGCATCGACGCAGACGTGCCTGATCCAGGTGCAGCACGGCATGTTCGTGGAACGTCAACACGGTCGTCGGCAGCTCACCAACTCTTGTCCTGCAGGTGAGTCGATCGACGAGTGCGAGCCTCAGGTCGGAGCGTCGAAACAGACGTTGCTCCCATGAGTCGCGAGTTCGACTTGCTGATTGTCGGAGCTGGTCCCGCGGGAATGAATGCGGCACTGCAGGCGCGCGCCTTGGGCTTGACCGTCTTGGTGGTGGATGATCAACCTGCGCCCGGCGGCCAAATCTGGCGCGCGATCGAGGCCCGAGCTGGGACCCCTGTGGGCAAGTTGCTTGGCGATGAATATGCTTCCGGATTGTCGGTCGCGCAGGCATTCCGCGCCAGCGGCGCGATCTACGAGCCCGAGACCCAGATTTGGCAGATAGAGCCAGGTTGGCAGGTCTTTATGAGCCGCGCGCAACAAGCGGAGTGCGTGCAAGCCGCAAATGTGCTGCTGGCCACTGGGGCGCAGGAGCGTCCTGCGCCCTTTCCGGGCTGGACGCTACCAGGCGTCTTGACGGTTGGTGCAGCTCAGATTCTCATGAAGAACGCTCGAGAAATCCCACAGGCTCCGCCTTGGATCGCAGGTAGCGGGCCTCTCGTCCTGCTCTACATGGTGCAGCTGTTGCGCGCTGGCGGCCGCATCGCTGGTTGGTTGGATACAGCACCTGTGGACGGTTGGCGGCGCGCCGTTCCGCATGCAAGGGCGGCACTTGGCGCCTGGAGGGACCTCCTCAAGGGGTTAAGTTGGACGCGCGCGGTGCGACGCGCCGGTTTCCCCATCGTGCGCGGTGTCACGCAACTACGCGCCTACGGCGTAGATCGCATCCAGCATCTTTCATACCAGACCTCGAACGGCGAGTCGCAACGCGTTGCCGCTGATCTTTTGCTGGTCCATGAAGGCGTGGTCCCATCAATCCACATAACGCAGGCCCTAGGATGCGAACACACATGGAGTGCCGCTCAACAGTGCTTCACGCCAACCCTCGATGAGTGGGGGCAATCGAGTAAGCCCGGAATCTTCGTGGCCGGCGACGGCGGGGGCATTGGTGGCGCACGAGCCGCTTGTACGCGCGGATCATTGGCTGCACTCGGCATTGCTGTTGGCGCAGGCAAACTTCAGGAAGAGCACGCGAGACGACTTGCGGAGCCGATGCGACGGCAACTGGCAAGCGAATTGGCGATCCGTCCCATGCTCGACGCCATGTACCCGCCCCGTGCAGAACTATTTGCGCCACCGGATGACACAGTCGTGTGCAGGTGCGAGGAACTGACCGCTGGTGAGATTCGCGCTGCCGCCAAGATCGGCCGGCCCGACCCAAACCAAATCAAATCGATGACCCGAGCGGGGATGGGCCCTTGCCAAGGTCGGCAGTGTGGGTACACCGTTGCCCATATTCTTGCAGCATCGCATCAGAGGCCGGTCCAGGAGATTGGGTTCTACCGGGTACGCCCACCACTTAAGCCTCTGACGTTGGCCGAGCTCGCGTCCTTAGATGGCGGAAGCGGTCACGTATGACCAACCGTGTTTTCGATGTCGCCGTGATCGGTGGCGGTCTGCACGGTCTATCCGCGGCCATGCATCTGTGCCGCGCTGGCAAACGTGTTGTAGTCCTCGAACGCGCATGGGTGGGCAGGCATGCATCCGGAGCCACCGCCGCAGGCGTACGAACACTCAATCGCGATTTAGGCGAGCTGGATCTTGCACTTGAGTCGATGGACATGTGGCACAGGATCAAATCACTGGTTGGCGATGACTGCGGCTTCCAACCCTATGGTCAGATCTGTGTGGCGGAACAGTCCGACAACTTGGTGAAGCTCGAGGGACGCGTCACCAAGCTTAGGGGCATGGGCTATCAGCACGAAGCCATCATCGATGGCCACGAATTGCGCAGGCTGGTTCCAGCAATCAGCCCGCATTGCATCGGCGGGTCAATTTCGCGTGGCGACGGGGCAGCAGACCCTCACCGAACCCTCGCAGCGTTTCGGCGCAGCGCTGAACTCGCGGGCGCCGTTATCCGCGAAGGATGTGGTGTGCGAGACATTGAGCGATCCGGCCAGGATTGGTCACTTCAGTTGGCTGGTCCGGCTGTCAGCGGGCAACACGCGTCCATCTCCGTACCGTTCGTCGTGAATGCGGCAGGCGCTTGGTCCGGTCGCATCGCGGCGATGGTGGGGGACGAGATTCCGCTTGGCACAAAGGCTTCCATGATGATCGTCACGGAGCGACTTGCCCCGATGATCAAGCCGGTGGTGTCGATCATGGGACGTTCACTGTCTTTCAAACAATCGGACCAGGGAACGCTTGTGATCGGCGGAGGCTTGCAGGGAGTTCCTGACCTTGACGACGAGTCATCGGCAGTGCGGCTGGGGATTCTCTCGAAGGGCGCGCGCGCGGCGACCGATCTCTTTCCCTGTGTACGCAACGTACGTATGGTGCGAGTCTGGTCCGGATTGGAGGCAAAGACCGCAGACCTCCTTCCCGTTGTTGGGCCCGCCGTGAACGCACCTGGAGTCTTCCATGCCTTCGGGTACTCAGGCCACGGCTTTGAATTGGTGCCGGTTGTTGGAGCAACGCTGGCTGATCTGATTGTGGGCGGCACGACGCGGCGCGCGATCGGTGGGCTGAATGCCCAACGATTGATGAGAAGCCAAACCGGCCACGACGTGAAGTCCTAGAAAGGAAGCGATTTCGTGCGAGTTGGTATCTTAGGAGCAGGCGCCATTGCATATGCCACTGCCGCACTGCTGGAACAATCAGGACACCAAGTCTTGCTTTGGTCGCCATCTGGCGAGCGCACGTTTGACCTCGCAGCGGGCCACCCACTTGCAGCAACCGGCGCGATAACCGGTAGTTTTACACCTAGCGTCGCGCATTCCGCTGCAGAAGCCGTTACGGAAGCTGATGTAGTCGTGTTCGCTTTGCCCGGAAACGGGCATAAGCTTGCTTTCGATGCCGCGGCGCCGCACATAAGAGATGGTCAACCTTTGATCATCAGTTCTCATCTGTCGTTCGGTGCGCTGTATCTCAACAGGTGGCTGATCGCCCGAGGCATCCGGGCTCCGATCATCGCGCTGGCGACCACCGTCGCCACGGGAAGGCAGCTCAGTTCGACTGCGGTGCACGTGGGAACCATACGTCAGAAGATCGACATGGCGACGCTCCCTGCGAGTGCCATCGATGAGGGGCACGTTCTTTGTTCGCATCTCTTCGGTGATCGGTTCGTAAAGCGGGAGGGAATACTCGCGATAGCGCTGAGCAACATGAATCCTCAGAGTCATCTAGGGATTGCGTTGTTGAATCTGACTCGCATGGAACATGCTGAGGAATGGAGCCAGGCCGGAAATGTGACACCTGCAGTGGCGCGTCTGATCGAGGCATTGGACATCGAGCGCCTTGCTATCGCCAGAAGCTTGAACCTCCAGGTCAAGACTGTTCAGGAGCACATCTCGCTTTCGTACAACCTTCCCTTAGGGAGCGTTGCCGAAATGAATCAAGAGAGACATCGACAGGGGTTGAGTGTCTCAGGACCGAAAACCGTCGATAGCCGCTACGTGCTGGAAGACGTTCCGTTTGGCCTTCTGCCGACCGTGCTTCTTGGCCAACTTACCGACAACAAGGCTACCTTGCATGAATCCGGCATTGCCATCTTCTCCGCTGCGTATGGACGGGACTTCGCACAAGAGAACAACATCTTGCCTCACCTCGAGCTGAACCGATTCTCCGCGCCGGAATTGCAGCAACTTGCGCTGACGGGATTCCAGAATTGAGGCGCAAGCGAATCCCCGAAGTCATCTACCGCACGGTCGCCCAAGCCGATATGAGCGGTAGGAAGCGCGGCATGTTGCGCCCGCCTTCGAGGTACTTTTGACATGCTAGCTGCCGAAGTTCCGGGCCTTTTGAACCGCATAGCCAACCAGGTGCGGCCTCTCCTCTCGCAAGGCCGGCTCCCAAAATACATTCCGCAGTTGGGGAGAGTCAACAAGCTGCAGTTCGGCATGGCATTTGTCACGCTAGACGGTCAGGAAGTATTGGCAGGCGACGCCGAAACTCCATTTTCAATTCAGAGCATATCCAAGCTCTTCGCTCTCATGCTGGCTCTTGAGCGAGTAGGAGATGACTTGTGGAGCAGGGTGGGAAAGGAACCATCCGGCATGCCATTCAACGAACTGGTTCAAGTCGATCAGGAAGCGGGGGCGGCGCGGAACCCGTTCATAAATGCTGGTGCGCTCGTCATCACTGACGTTCTCTGCAGCACATTCGCGCAACCGGAACTCGCTCTACTCCAGACTCTGAGACAAAGCGCAGGCGATGAGCGTGTGGATATTGATCAGGCTGTGATGTGGTCAGAGCGCGATAC
This sequence comes from Ramlibacter sp., assembly GCA_028292245.1. Classification (GTDB taxonomy): domain Bacteria; phylum Pseudomonadota; class Gammaproteobacteria; order Burkholderiales; family Burkholderiaceae_C; genus Ramlibacter. The sequence continues at coordinate 49,726 of JAQGMS010000322.1, read as the reverse complement.
CTGTCACCGAAACGCTGCCATTGCCCATCTACTCAAAAGTTACGGCCGCATCAAAAACTCTGTTCATACAGTGCTCGACACCTACTGTCGACAATGCGCTCTAACTATGAGTAGCCTCCAAATCGCCCGGAGCGCACTGCCCTTGGCAACAATCGAAGGGCTCTCCCCTGACGGCGCATGCGCGAAGCTGTCAGCAGCGCAACGTCACAGCGTGACCGCCTTGATGCTTACATGCGGGACCTACAACGCCGCAGGCGACTTTGCCGCACGCATTGGATTGCCTATGAAAAGCGGCGTCGGCGGAGGCATTGTTGCGGTTATTCCAGGCATTGGCTGCGTGTGCGCATGGTCACCCGGTCTTGACGACACCGGCAATAGCTTGGCAGCCGGCCGGGCAATCGAGCTCTTTGCGGAACATACTGGATTGTCGGTACTGGGATCGTCTACCAAAACCTATTCGGCTCAGTGATCATTGTTCAGCCTGGACATGCCCACATCCATATGATCCGTTCACTCGAGTAGCTAACCGAGCATGTTATGAAGCCGTTTTAACTAGGGCGCGAAGATGCTCATGAATCACGTTGGAAGGAAATCATAAAGGAGGAAAATCAATGATCTGCATCGATGTCGCTGTCACGCATCTAGATCATTCTTGTCGCTTTCATCATGGTCTCGCCGTGCACTGATTCACAGTCCTTCGGCGAGGCGAAATGATTGAGCTACGACATCTACGCTATTTTATTGCCGTCGCCGAGGAGTTGAACTTCCGCCGTGCCGCCGAGCGTATCCATATCGACCAGACGCCGCTGTCGCGGACCGTTCGCGATCTGGAGGACCAACTGGGTGTGCAATTGTTCGTGCGCGCACCACGCAAATTGCATCTGACTCCGGCAGGACTGCGACTGTTGAAGGACGCCCGCAAAGTGTTCATCCGCATGGAGCGCGCCCAGCGCGCAGTGCGTGAGACAGATGCCCGGTTTCGCGCACCGCTGCGTATTGGCGTGGCTGATGGCATCGCCCAACCCAAGCTCTCTCAGTGCCTGGTTGGCTGGCGCTGTGTGGCCCCGGAGATCTCGCTCGAGCTGACAGAGATGCGTGCACCGGAGTTGGCGCAAGCGTTGCAGCGCGAGGAACTTGATGCGGGATTCTCCTTCGGTTTGCCGGATGACGACGCTATCGCGCAGCAGCCAGCTTGGAGCTATTCGGCTATGGCGCTTCTACCGCCCGAGCATGAGCTAGCGTCGTGGCCAGAGCTTGCTCTCGCCGAGCTGCTTGCCTTTCCACTGCTGTCCTATCATGCTGGCCGGCAACCGGGCCTATCGCAACAGATGCGAGCAATCCTGCAGCGCCATACCGCTTCTCCCGCAATCGCCGGAGAAGCCTGCACCTTGAGCGGCTACGTGACGCGCATCGCGGCCGGCCTGGGCGTGGGAGTGGGAGACGCGGGCCACATCGCTACGTTGCGTCGCTCGGACGTTGTAGCTATTCCGCTACGCGAGGACGAGCGCATCACGACCTTCGTGCTCTACAAGCACCAGCGCTTCGGCTTGCCCGATGCGTTGCAGCGTTTCGTTGCGCACGCCAAAACGTTGTAGCAATCGTTACGGCTGTTGCGCTTGCATTAGTGCGGCGTGGCGCAAACGGCCTTGGACACAGACCGCATCCTTCGCGATCCTAGCGGCTCGCCGATGAGTTTGCAGGCGAAGGGGCCTGCACTTCATCCTGTCCGAGGCGGCGATTTCCGTAGGCGTACTCCTCACCCCGCTCCGTCACGCCCCGATGGGTGTGTGTTTTGGCGACTCGATTCCAGACTCGGGCAAGCGGTGCCGTTGCGGCACGTGCGCGCTGGAACTAAGACGCAAAGGAGTAGTAGCTCATGTCGAGGAGGGGTGCGACAGGCATTTTGTTTGGACAGGTTGTTGTGGTGCTGGGTGTTGCCCTCGGTGGCGTCTGGGCGGGCACCCAGTGGACCGCGTATGCCCTGGCACACCAGGCGCGGCTTGGGCCGCCGTGGTTCAACGTTTCCGGCCTGCCGGTCTACGAACCCTGGAAGCTTTTCGAGTGGTGGTATTTCTACGGTGCCTACGCACCCAAGATATTTGAACGGGGCGGGATCATCGCCGCTTCGAGTGGGATGCTCGCCACCGGCGCAGCCATCGGCATGGCGGTATGGCGTTCGCGGCTGGCCAAGCGGGTCACGACCTACGGTTCCGCTCGATGGGCCGAGCGTGAGGAGATCGCCGATGCCGGCCTGACTCGGCCTGCCGGGGTGTTCCTTGGCAAGACCGCGCACAAGGACGCCGACTACTTGCGCCACGAAGGTCCGGAGCACGTGATGGCCTTTGCCCCCACGCGCTCCGGCAAAGGCGTGGGCTTGGTCGTGCCTTCTCTGCTGGCGTGGCCGGGCTCGGCCGTGATCCACGACATCAAAGGCGAGAACTGGAGCCTCACTGCAGGATGGCGCGCGCGGTTTTCGCACTGCCTGCTGTTCAACCCGACCGATGCCAAATCGGCCGCGTACAACCCTCTGCTCGAAGTGCGGCGCGGCATGCACGAAGTGCGCGACGTGCAGAACATTGCCGACATACTGGTCGACCCCGAAGGGGCGCTGGAGCGGCGCAACCACTGGGAGAAGACCAGCCATGCCTTGCTGGTCGGCGCCATCCTGCATGTCCTCTACGCCGGCGAGGACAAGACGCTGCGCGGCGTGGGCAACTTTCTGTCAGATCCAGCGTGCCCGTTCGAGGTGACGCTGCACCGGATGATGACCACCGGGCATCTCGGCGAAGAGGTCCATCCCGTCGTCGCTTCGGCTGCACGAGAAGTGCTGAACAAGAGCGACAACGAGCGCTCGGGTGTGCTGTCCACGGCGATGAGCTTCCTGGGCCTGTACCGAGACCCCACGGTAGCCCAAGTCACTTCGCGCTGCGACTGGCGCATCGCGGACCTCATCTCGGCCGCGCACCCGGTGTCGCTCTACCTGGTCGTCCCGCCCTCGGACATCAGCCGCACCAAGCCGTTGATCCGCTTGATCCTCAATCAGGTCGGCCGGCGGCTGACCGAATCGCTGGACGGCTCGGACGGCATCGCGCGCAAGCACAAGCTGCTGCTGATGCTCGACGAGTTCCCGGCGCTGGGCCGCCTGGACTTCTTCGAGTCGGCTCTAGCGTTCATGGCGGGCTACGGTCTGCGCGCCTTCCTGATCGCGCAATCGCTCAACCAGATCGACAAGGCCTACGGCCAGAACCACTCGATCCTGGACAACTGCCACGTGCGCATTGCGTTCGCAACGAACGACGAACGCACGGCCAAGCGCATCTCCGAGGCGCTTGGCACCGCGACCGAATTGCGCGCCCAGCGAAACTATGCGGGCCACCGGCTTGCGCCCTGGTTGGGCCACCTGATGGTGTCGCGTCAGGAGACGGCCCGGCCGCTTCTCACGCCGGGCGAAGTGATGCAGCTGCCGCCTGACGACGCCGTGGTGATGGTCTCGGGACATCCGCCCATCAAGGCGAAGAAGCTGCGGTACTACCAGGACCTGAACTTCACTTCGCGCGTCCTGCCTGCGCCGGTGCTGGCCGAGGGCGTCTATGCGGACCGACCAGCGATACGGCCTGACGACTGGAGCGGACTGCCACCGCTGGTCGCGCGGATGCCTTCACTAACCGGAGATGCCATCGGCATGGTCGACGAGGGTGGCCATCAGCTCAAGCCCGAGCTGGATATCGCCGCCGATGCACCGTTGCCACAAGACGCTGACGGCCTGTTGGTGCTCGACGACGAAGACGACGCCCCGCTTCGGCCTCAGGACGTGGACCGGCAACTGATGCGCACCGCGCGACTGGCCCCGCTGGACCCTGACGATGGGATCGCGCTATGACCCGCGCCCGCCTGAACATCTTTATCGAGCCGGACCATGTGAAACGGCTGGACCAGGTTGCCGCACACAAAGGCGTATCGAAGTCCGCCGTGATCGCTGCTGCGCTGGCTTCCTTCCTATCGCCGGATGGCGAGGACCAGCGCGAAGCAGCTATCGCCAAGCGTCTGGACCGGCTCTCGCGTCAATTCGACCGATTGGAACGCGACCAGAACGTGCTGATCGAGACGACCGCCCTCTACATCCGCTACTTTCTGACGGTCTCGCTGCCCGTGCCAGAGGGTCAGCAGGAGGCGGTGCGCGCACAAGGCCGCGCCCGCTACGCGCAGTTCATCGAACAGCTCGCGCGCCACATCCAGCGTGGGCGCAGCTTGGTGCGCGAAGTCCATGAAGACATCGGACCTGCTGAAGCTGGCGAACCGAAACAGCCGAGCGCAGAGCCAAGCACCGGCGCTGATGAGGTTCAACGTGATTCCGCCTGAGCCGAACGCCATCGACGCCTCGTTGGAGCGGCGCATCCGCATGTTGCGCACGGCCATGGGGCCAGAGATCGCGGCAGCGTTGGAGGACCCTGAAGTCGTCGAAGTCTTGTTGAACCCTGATGGCTCGCTTTGGGTGGACCGGCTGGGTACCGGCCGCGAGGCCACTGGCACCGCCCTGTCGCCAGCCGTAGCCGAGCGAATCATCCGGCTGGTGGCCGCGCACGTGCGCACGGAGGTACATGCGGGCGCACCGATCCTGTCGGCCGAGTTGCCTGAGACCGGCGAACGCTTCCTGGGCGTGTTGCCGCCCGTCGTGCGCGCGCCTTCCTTTGCGATCCGCAAGCGAGCACTGCGCATCATGACGCTCGCCCAGTACGTGGCCGACGGCGTGATGGCCGAGGACCAGGCCGTGTTTCTGCGCCGCGCGGTACGCGAGCGCGTGAACATCGTCATCGCGGGCGGTACCAGCACCGGCAAGACGACGCTGGCCAATGCCTTGCTCGACGAGATCGCCGAGACGCGCGATCGGGTGCTGATCCTCGAAGACACGGTGGAGTTGCAGTGCCGCTCTGACGACCACGTGGGCATGCGAACCGAGCCGGGCGTGAGCACCATGGCCGACCTGGTGCGCGCCACATTGCGACTGCGGCCGGACCGCATCGTCGTTGGCGAGGTGCGCGGCTCCGAGGCACTCGACCTGCTCAAGGCCTGGGGCACCGGGCATCCCGGCGGCATCGCGACCGTGCATGCCGGTTCGGCGCACGGCGCGCTCACCCGGCTGGAGCAACTGGTGCAGGAGGTCAGCGTGACCGTCCCGCGCGCACTGATCGCCGAGGCGGTCAACGTCATCGTCTTCATCGCCGGCCGCGGCCGGGCGCGCCACGTACGCGAGATCGCTCGCGTCATCGGCCATGACAGCCACGGCTACCAGCTCGATACCGAGCTGTCTTCCTTCCCGCCGCTTCCTCCGTCCAACCCTTCCTCCACAGGAGATCCTTCATGACGACTTCAGGCCTTTCCGTAAAACCGCTTCTGTACGTCGCCGCCGCAGCTGCGCTGCTGCTGGCCGTGGCGCTGCCCGCGCACGCGGCCGGCTCGAACATGCCTTGGGAGGCACCGCTGCAGTCGGTGCTCGAATCCATCCAGGGGCCGGTGGCACGAATCATCGCGGTGATCGTCATCATCTCGACCGGCCTCGCGCTGGCGTTCGGCGACACCAGCGGTGGCGTTCGAAAGCTGATCCAGATCGTGTTCGGCCTGTCGATCGCGTTTGCGGCGTCCAGCTTCTTCCTGACCTTCTTCAGCTTCACGGGTGGGGCGGTGCTGGCATGAGCGCGACCGGGACCATCGCCGGCTTCGAAGTGCCGCTGCACCGGTCGCTGACCGAACCCATCCTGCTGGGCGGTGCCCCTCGCACCGTGGCGATTGCCAACGGCACGCTGGCCGCCGCCGTCGGCTTGGGGCTGCAACTCTGGCTGCCCGGCCTCGCGTTGTGGATCGTCGGGCACTCCCTGGCTGTCTGGGGTGCGCGTCTGGACCCGCAGTTCATGCCGGTCTTCTCGCGGCACATCAAGCACCGCCAGCAGCTGGACGTGTGAGGTCACGATGTTGAATCTCACCGAATACCGCAAGCGCCCCGCGCTGCTGGCCGACTGGCTACCGTGGGCGGGACTGGTGGCGCCGGGCGTCGTGCTCAACAAGGATGGCTCGTTCCAGCGCACGGCGCGGTTCCGCGGGCCAGATCTGGACAGTGCGACGCAGGGCGAACTCGTCGCCACGTCGGCGCGCCTCAACAACGCGCTGCGGCGTCTTGGCTCCGGCTGGGCCTTGTTCGTCGACGCCGAGCGGCGTGAAGCGGCCGACTATCCGGAGTCCATCTTCCCGGAGCCGCTGTCCTGGCTGATCGACGAAGAACGCCGTGCTGCATTCGAGGAGGACGCCAGCCACTTCGAAAGCAGCTACCACCTGACACTGCTGTACCTGCCGCCGGAGGAATCGACGGCCCGTGCAGCCCGATTGCTGTACGAGAACAATCGCGCGGAAGGGGTGGATTGGCGCGAGCGGCTGGAAGTCTTCGTTTCCGAGACCGAACGCCTCTTCGGCTTGCTCGAAGGAGTGCTACCAGAGATCGTCTGGCTCGATGACGCGCAGACGCTCACCTACCTGCATGGCTGCGTGTCCACGCGCCGGCATGCAGTGGCGGTGCCCGAGGTGGCGATGCATCTTGACGCGGTGCTGGCCGACCAACCCTTGGTGGGCGGCCTGGCGCCGATGCTCGGAAATCGGCACTTGCGGGTGCTGTCGGTGCGCGGGTTTCCGACCTCGACGTGGCCGGGCCTGCTCGATGACCTGAACCGCTTGGGCTTCGCCTATCGCTGGAGCACGCGCTTCCTGTGCCTGGACAAGGCCGAGGCGGAGAAGGAACTGCGGCGCCTGCGCCGTCAGTGGTTTGCCAAGCGCAAAAACATAGTCGCCCTCCTGCGCGAGACGATCTTCCAGCAAGAGAGCCCGCTGGTGGATTCCGATGCCTCGAACAAGGCATCGGACGCCGACGCGGCGCTGCAAGAGCTGGGCAGCGACCAGGTGGCCTTCGGCTACGTCACGGCCACAGTGACCGTACTCGACGCCGACGCCGCGGCGGCTGACGAGAAGCTGCGCGCTGTGGAGCGATCCATCCAGGGTCGCGGCTTCGTCACCATTCCTGAGACCTTGAATGCGGTTGACGCATGGTTGTCGTCGGTGCCCGGGCATGCCTACGCCAACGTCCGCCAGCCCATCGTCTCGACGCTGAACCTTGCCCACATGATGCCGGTGTCGGCCGTGTGGGCGGGGCCGGAGGGCAATGCGCACCTTGATGGTCCGCCCTTGATCGTCACCCGCACCGATGGTGCGACGCCATTCCGGCTGGTCACGCACATCGGCGATGTGGGACACACGTTGATCGTCGGGCCGACCGGCATGGGCAAGTCGGTTCTGCTCGCGACGCTCGCACTGCAGTTCCGCCGCTATCCGGGTTCGCGCATTTTCGCCTTCGACATGGGGCGCTCGATGCGAGCGACCATCCTTGGGCTCGGTGGCGAACACTACGACCTCGGCACTGACGGCGCCATTGCATTCCAGCCGTTGGCACGCATCGACCAGGACGGCTATCGCACCTGGGCGGCCGAGTGGGTCGAGGGGCGCTTGCTGCAGGAAGGCGTCGCCGTTGGGCCGCCCGAGAAGGACGCCGTCTGGTCCGCACTCAATAGCCTGGCCACCGCACCCCTTGAACAGCGAACCATGACAGGCCTGTCGGTGCTGCTGCAGTCCAACGCACTCCGGCAAGCCCTCAAGCCTTACGTGCTCGGCGGTGCCCACGGAAAGCTGCTCGATGCCGATAGGGACCGGCTCGGCGCTGCCACTGTGCAGGGTTTCGAGATGGAAGAGCTGATGCACAGCAAGGCCGCCGTGTTGGCGGTGCTGGGCTACCTGTTCGCTCGCTTCGACGAACGATTCGATGGTGCGCCGACTTTGTTAATTCTCGATGAGGCCTGGCTCTTCCTGGACGAACCAGTATTCGCCTCGCGTATCCGCCAATGGCTTAAAGCGCTGCGCAAGAAGAACGTCTCCGTAATCTTCGCCACGCAGTCCCTCGCAGACATCAAGGACTCGACCATCGCGCCGGCTATCGTGGAGAGCTGCGCGAGCCGAATCTTCCTTCCGAACCCGCAGGCGGCCGAGCCGCAGATTCGGGTGATCTACGAAGGCTTCGGGCTCAACACCCGGCAGATCGAGATCGTCGCGACCGCACAACCCAAGCGAGATTACTACTACCAGTCGCGGCTGGGCAACCGCGTCTTCGACCTCGGACTTGGGCCCGTGGCGCTGGCCTTCGCTGGTGCTTCCACGCCGGAGGACCAGCGGGCCTTCGACAAGGTGTCCGCCGCCGCTACCTCCTCGGGCTTCGCGGCAGCCTGGCTGCGCCATCGCGGCCTCGCTTGGGCCGCTGACCTCATCCCATCCTTCCCTTCCTCACCTCAGGAGAACTCGCCATGAAGAAGCACTTTCTCGCCGCCGCCGCGGCATCGCTGATCGCCCTTGGACCAGCCGCGCACGCGCAGTGGATCGTCTTCGATCCCTCGAACTACTCGCAGAACATCCTCACAGCTGCGCGCACGCTGGAGCAGATCAACAACCAGATCCGTCAGCTGCAGAACGAGGCACAGATGCTGACGAACCAGGCGCGCAACCTCACGAGTCTGGATTTCAGTGCGCTGGGCGAGCTGCGCGCCGCCTTGTCGGCGACGAACCAGCTGATTCAGCAAGGCCAGGGCCTGGCGTTCAACATCGCGCAGATGGAGACTGAATTCCGACGGCTTTACCCTGAGTCGTACACGGCGGCGATCTCGGGCACGCAGATGGGGGCCGATGCGCGCATGCGCTGGACCAACTCGCTCGAAGCACTGCGCACCGCAACCAAGGTGCAGTCGCAGGCAGTGCAGAACTTCACGTCGGACGAGCGGACCTTGACCGACCTGGTGAATCGCAGCCAGTCAGCCACAGGCGCATTGCAAGCGATGCAGGCGACAAACCAGTTGCTGGCCTTGCAGTCGCGTCAGGCGATGCAGGCCCAGCAACTGCAAATCACGCAGGACCGTGCGGCCGCGCTGGAGCAGGCGCGGCAGGTAGCGGTGCAAGAGCGTGCGCGTGAAGTGCGCCGTCGCTTTCAGGGTGAGGGCACGCCGTACTCGCCTTATGCCGTCGACTTCTACGGTCGGTGAGGTGCACATGCGCAAACCCCTGATCCTGATACTCGCCGCCATGCAGGCTGGGTGCGGCAAGCCCATACCTTTTGAGTCCGCGGAGTCGCTGGCCCGCAATCCCGAGCGCTTGAAGGAGATGCGGGTGAGGTGCCAGGTGGAGCGACACCTGATCGGCGAGGCGCAGTGCCACGAGGTCGCCGAAGCGACGCGCCTGCGCTTCTTCTCCGGCGGTGGCCCTAAGCACACGCCGGTGCCTGCCGCATCACAGCCTTCTGCATCACAGCCAGGGCAAGGAGGAGGTCGATGAACGACCTGTCGGTCATCGACCGCTTCCTGGACGTCTTCTCGCGCTACATCGACTCTGGCTTCGGCCTGCTGGGCGGCGAGGTTGGCTTCCTGACTGCCACGCTGGTCGTGATTGACATGACGCTCGCGGGTCTGTTCTGGGCCATGAGCAATGCCAGCGGCGGTGGTGGCGACGATGTGATCGGCAAGCTGATCAAGAAGGTGCTGTACGTCGGCGCGTTCGCCTTCATCTTGAACAATTTCAACAGCCTGTCGGGCATCGTGTTCCGGTCCTTCGCCGGGCTTGGACTGGTGGCGTCGGGCTCGTCGATGACCCAGGGCCAGTTGCTGCAGCCGGGCCGGCTGGCGCGCGTGGGCGTGGAGGCCGGTGCGCCGATCATGAAGCAGATCAGCGACCTGACTGGCTTTCCGGAGGTGTTCGCCAATCTTGATGTCATCACCGTCCTATTCCTAGCCTGGCTGGTACTGATCGTGAGTTTCTTCGTGCTCGCGGTGCAGCTCTTCGTGACACTGATCGAATTCAAGCTAACCACGCTCGCGGGCTTCGTGCTGGTTCCGTTCGCGCTGTGGAACAAGACGGCCTTCCTGGCCGAGCGAGTGCTGGGCAACGTGGTGTCCTCAGGGATTAGGGTGCTGGTGCTGGCGGTGATCGTCGGCATCGGCACGGGCCTGTTCGCTGAGTTCACTGTGTCGCCGGGCACCGAGCCGTCCATCGACCACGCGCTGGTCATCATGTTGGCCGCTCTGGCGATGCTGGGATTGGGCATTTTCGGGCCGGGCATTGCCACCGGGCTGGTGTCCGGTGCGCCGCAGCTTGGCGCAGGGGCGGCGGCTGGGACGGCACTGGGTGCTGCGGGTCTGGCCGTTGCCGGCGGCGCGGCGGTGGCGAGCGCCGGTTCGGCGGTGGCTGCTGGGGCGCGCATGGCGCCTGGTGCCGCGCGTGCTGCCATCGGTGGGGGCGCCGCTGCGGCTCGGTCCGCGAGTTCAATGGGCAGCGGCGCGAAGTCGGCTTATCAGGCCGGCGCCGCCGCATCGGGCAGTGGTGGTGCGCGCTCGGCTGGTGCCGGCCTGGCCAACGTTGCACGCAGCGGTGCCGGTGCCGTGGGCCAGCGTGTGGCGTCGGGCGCAAAGGCGGTCAAGGACGGCGTGGTGAGCTTCGTCGCCGAAGCAGCGGCGCCTGCTGCGGCCAAGGTGGCGGACGCAAGCGAAGCCAGCGCACCAGCGGCTGAACCCGCATGGGCGAAGCAGATGCGCCGCAAGCAGCAGATGACACACGCAGCCACGACGGCCGCGCACGCGTTGCGCTCCGGCGATGCCGGCGGCGGTGGCGCCAGCCCGAGCCTGCGCGATGACTCAAATTCTTAGGAGATCCAGATGATGTTCAAACGACCGCAGGTGCGGTACTCGGCGACGCCCGAGCCCGTCACCCCCTATCAGGCCGCCGCACAGGTCTGGGACCAACGCATCGGCAGCGCGCGCGTGCAAGCCAAGAACTGGCGGCTGATGGCTCTCGGTTGCCTCTCGCTCGCGCTGCTGATGGCCGGCGGCCTCGTGTGGCGCTCGGCCCAATCCATCGTGACGCCCTTCGTCATTGAGGTGGACAACGCTGGCCAGGTCCGTGCGGTCGGTGAAGCTGCTTCGCCCTACACGCCGAACGACGCCCAGATCGCCCACCACCTGGCGCGGTTCGTCATCGACGTGCGCTCGCTCTCCATTGACCCGATCGTGGTGCGGCAGAACTGGCTCGAAGCCTATGAGTACACGACAGACCGCGGCGCCGCGACGCTGAACGACTACGCGCGGGCGAACGATCCCTTCTCACGCATCGGGCAGAGCTCGGTGGCTGTCGAGGTCACGAGTGTGGTGCGGGCGAGCGACACATCTTTCCAGGTGCGCTGGATCGAACGCAGCTACGCGAACGGGGCGCCCTCGGGGACGGAGCGCTGGACGGCCGTGCTGTCGGTGGTGCTGCAGCCGCCGCGCACCGAGCAGCGCCTGCGCAAGAACCCGCTCGGCATCTACGTCAACGGGCTGTCCTGGAGCCGTGAACTTGAAGCTACCGACGCAATGAAAGGAACAAAGCCATGAACACATTTCTCCGCAAATCCGTACTGCCGTTGGTCCTGCTGGCCCTAGCTGGCTGCGCCACGCAGGGCAAGCCACCGCCGACGATCTCACTGGACGAGCCCGTTGCCGTTGCCGCTCGGGAGCTGCCGGAACCGCCGAAGTCCATCGAGGTGGTTGAAGTGCCGAAGCCTTTGCCGTTGCCCGAACAGATGAAGGCGCTGCCGAACGAGTCCGACGCGAAGCTGGCACCTGAACCCGCGGACGAGAAGTTGCGCGTGTTCCGCGCCAACGCCGAGGCGCGCATCGCACCGACACGCGAGGGCTACGTCAACGCCATCCAGATCTGGCCCTACGCTGATGGCGCGCTCTATCAGGTCTACACCAGCCCGGGACGTGTGACCGTCATCGCCCTGCAGCAGGGCGAGGAGCTGGTGACGGTCTCGGCCGGGGACACGGTGCGCTGGATCGTTGGCGATACGGCCAGCGGAGCAGGTGCGACGCTGCGCGTGAACATTCTGGTGAAGCCCACGCGCATTGGCCTCAAAACCAACTTGGTGGTGACGACGAACCGACGCACCTACCTGCTCGAACTTTCGTCGACGCCGCAGGCCTGGATGGCTTCTGTGTCCTGGGACTACCCGAAGGACCGGATGTTGGCCCTGCAGAAGCAGGCGCAGCAGGCTCAGGCCAGCGCGCCGATAGAAACCGGCATGACGCTGGAGCAGATCAGGTTCCGCTACACCGTCACAGGTGACAGCCCGCCGTGGAAGCCGCTGCGCGCCTTCGACGACGGCGAGCGCGTCTACATCCAGTTCCCTGGAGGTATCGCGCAGGGCGAGTTGCCTCCATTGTTCGTGATCGGCGCGCGCGGCGATGGGCAACTGGTGAACTATCGCTTCCGCTCACCGTACTATGTGGTGGACCGGCTGTTTGGCGCGGCGGAGTTGCGGCTGGGCGGCGACAAGGCACAGGTGGTTCGCATCGAGCGTATTGATGGTGTCAGTGCGGGCGTCACGCGGAGGAACTGAGCATGAGCACATCCCCCGATGCAGCGCCAGACGCGGCGCCGAAGGTCGATCCCGAATCCGTGGCCTTGCGTGCTTCGCCGCGCCCCGTCACTCGCCTGAATCGTCGCATGCTGGCGCTGGGTGCCGGTGTCCTTGCCGCTGCCGTGCTTGGCGGAACCCTGTGGTCGCTGCAGTCGAACAAGCACCAGCGCAATTCGGCCACCGAGCTATACAACGTCGATCGAATCTCGCGCGCCGAGAAGCTGGACCAGTTGCCCAAGGACTATGCGGGGATTCCGCCGGCCTTGAAGCCGGTGCCGCCGGTGCTGGGCGATCCGCTGCCCGGCGACCTGGGGCCGGCCATCGTCAAGGCGCAAAAGCCGATGGAGACGCGACCGCCGGGCGGCGTCGATCCGGCGCAGACCGAGCGGCTGGCAGCCGAAGATGCTGCGCGGTCTTCGGTGTTTTTCCGAAGCGGTGCAAGCAGCGGCGCAGCAAAGCCGGGCACCGCGCCGGCCGCTGCTGATTCTTTGGCATTGACTTCGGGCAATCAGCCATTCAATCCAATGGGGACCGCTGCCACCGCCGCACAGCCCTCCGATCCGACGGCCGCGCAGAACCGGCAGGATCAGAAGGAGGCTTTCATCGCAAAGGCAAGCGACACCTCGACGCGCAATCCCGGCAGCCTGCAGTTGCCGGCGTCGCCGTACCAGGTGATGGCGGGCACGATCATCCCAGCGGCGCTGGTGACAGGGATCAACTCTGACCTGCCCGGGCAGGTTATCGCCAACGTGTCCGAGGCGGTCTACGACACCGCCACGGGCCGCCATCTGTTGATTCCCCAGGGTTCACGGCTGATGGGTCGCTATGACAGCCAGGTCGCCTTTGGCCAGCGACGCGTGCTACTGATATGGACACGGCTGATCCTGCCGGACACATCGTCAGTGGCACTCGACCGGCTGCCCGGCATCGACCCCGCCGGCTACTCGGGACTCGAGGATGGCGTCGACTGGCATTGGGACCGCATCTTGGCCGGCGCTGTGCTGTCCACGGTACTAGGCGTCGGAGCCGAGCTGGCGGCACCGGAGAGTCGCACTGACGGCAATCGTATTGTCATCGCGGGACGTGAAGGCGCACAGGACACTGTGAACCAGGTCGGCCAGGAGATCACGAAGCGCAACATGAGCATCCAGCCAACGCTGACGATTCGGCCGGGCTTTCCGATGCGAGTGATGGTCAGCAAGGATATTGTGTTGCGACCGTATCAGCCGCTGTTCTTTCAGCGGGGATCGTCGCAATGAGCAAAGGAGTCGAAAAGCTTCGCTTGGGGCCGCTTCCAAAGACAGAAGTGGTGAAGCTCACTATTGCAGTATCGGCAGCGACCAAGTCCGCTCTGGATCGGTACGCATCCCTGCACAGCCAGTTGCACGGAGAAAGCGTGGATGCGACTGCGCTGATCCCTCACATGCTGGAAGCATTCATTGCACGAGATCGCGGCTTCAAATCTCTGAATGCCAAGGCTGGCGGTTCAATCCGCTGATGCAGCACCCGAAACGGAGCGCCACAAAGGAAAATGGCCGCTTGCGCGGCCATTCCCCTCTTTTGCGTCTTGGAGCTTGACGTCCGTCTTTCGAGGGAACTGTCAAACCTTGGTCCAAGCGCTTACCGGGGTAGTATAGCCCTAATGTTCATCCAAAGCAACTCGCAGCCTCTACCAGCCCTGATAGATGCCCTGTCGCACCCTAGGCTGAGTAGTTACAGAAAGTTTTTCGCTGCTGCTTCGGATGCTGAGGCCCTCGGACTGTATCAATGGAACGAGGACTTGTCAGCGGCACTGTTCCGCTCCATTTCGCTCATAGAGATTGTTCTTCGAAATCAGTTCCACAAGACCCTGAGTGGCAAGTACGGGGTGATCGGCTCCACCGTCTCAAGAGATTGGTACCTGCATTTGGCACTCAATCCGCAATCGAAAAGCAAAATTGACGCCGTTCTCTACACGCGAAAGGGAAAGCAACTCCTGCCGCGAACGCCAGTCCCGTCTGCGGACGACGTGATATCAAAGCTCACATTCGGATTCTGGGCTCACCTTCTCGACGTCTCTGCTGATGCAGCGGGCCAGCCAGTGCCGTGGGGTCAGTTGATCCTTGATATCGTGCCGGGCCACAGACAGAAGCAGGAAACTTACTGGCGTAAGGTTGTGCATCAGGATGCTTTCTTTGCTCGCATTGACCTTTGCAACGAGCTCCGCAACAGAATTGCCCATCATGAACCGATTTGGAAATTGGGTCAGCTCATGGAAGAAGCGCGGCCAAGGCCCGGAAAAGCAGTGACCGTTGCAGCGCCGGCGCCAACGACATTGCCGGACGCATTGACCAGGCTCACTCTCGTCTATGAACGACTTCTGGAGCTCCTGGGCTGGCTTTCCCCTGCGATGCTGGCCGCCTTCATAGGTAGTGAAATGGACGCGAGATGCAAGACGCTGCTGTCTCAACGAGCGGTAGATCACTACCGGGCTTGTCGGCCATTGACGGAAATCGACGTGGTGAGGTTCAAAGGTAGCCGCGGGATGCGGGACCTCTTGCGCTATTCCGCCCGCAACAGGCAGCCGTTGCATTTAAAAGATGGTGGAAAGTCGCTTGGGCACATCGTATGCCCAATTCGTTAGGCCGGAGCGCGGGACGTCGCAAGGCACTTATACCTCGCCGGAAAGCGTCTGCGTAGGCCAAGATGATTTCTTACGCATTGATTGAGCAGAACGAACTGTCTCGTTCGCCAACACAGCGAGCACGTCGTGGGATTCTCCGTTCCTATAAGAATGTGCATTCTGGAACGTTCGAAGGGAAGTTCGAGTTCACCATTCAGTTGCAAGCGGCCATGGGGCAACTATTCCGTGAGCCAGAGGCAATCCAGAAGATGTTGATCATCAGTGCGCATGGGGTTCCCCTGACAGGGACGCAACTGGCATCCCGATCGGGCGAGACTCAGAACGAAGACCTAATCGAACTCTGGGACTACAACGATCACTTCAAGGTAGCGCCTGCAAACTTGACTGTCTTTCTGAGCAGCTGCTGGGGAGCCTACCGTGAAGTAGCTCGAGCGATTCAGCACAATGCCCACCCTTGCCCGGTGGTTGTAGGTCCGCTGGTTAACGTGCAGTTCGGTCACGCGCAAGAGATGCAGGCATGCCTTTTGCGCGCGCTTGATGGGATTCATCCGCAAACTGACGTGGAACTGTTAGCACAGCAACGCGACGGCTTGGTGCGTGTAAGAAACGCGCTAGCACCAGCCTACAAGAGGTTTAACAATCGGCGCTTCCGGTCAGCCTATCACCAGCGTCACGTACTTGGCATTCACTTTCCGGATGGCAACTTTTACCCCAAGCGAGGCGCCGATATGCCAGCCGCAGCCGTAGAGGAAGTACGGGGCATTCTCCACGAGCTGCGAGTGCACGAAGGTGGCGGTATTCGGCCGGTGTATGGCGACTCACGGGGTCGGATCTTGGTCGGCTTGGTACGACATCATGAGGAATTCACCGGCTCAATGGGGGTTCTGACTGCCGAGTACGAGCTTTGTCTCCAGATACTCGATGAAAGGTCAGCCACCGGGGAGCTTGTCGTCCACATACTGAAAGCCCGTAAGAAGGGTGCTTCTTCCAAAACAAGTGCTGGGCCCTCACTGATGTCTTGATCCGGAACGAAGCTTCTTATCGACAACACGCACTTGCTCACACGCGCTCTTGCCAACCCTTTCTAAGGGCGGCCTCTCGGCCTTGAAAGGCTATCTGCGTCGATGTGCAACCGACTGAGATATGACACTACGCCCAATTGACGAACATTGCGCCGTCCTCTCTGAGGCGCTAGTGGAACTCGGCTATTGGTCCGACGTCTCCGAGTGGCTGATGGCCGGGGCCTCGATTGAATCAGTTGAAGTGGACTCTGCAAAATTCGACCGCAGCGGAGGTATGTGCAACGACTACGGTTACGGTGACGCGAAGGATGCGTTATTCAAGCTGTTTGTTCAGGCATTCTCAGTTTTCAGTCTGGTATGGGGAGCGCTTGAGGCCACTCTGGACGCCATGAACCTTCCGCCACATCCGGATAGAGCGAAGCGAGGGAAAATTTCCGATGCCTGCTACTTCCTGCATAAAGAGTTTGAATCGAGGACAGTTTGTCTCGGACTGAAGGAGGAGATCGAGTCTTTCAGACGCAACGCCCGTGAGTGCTTGGGCTTTGATCGCGTTGAGTCCCGATACCTAATGGGAAGAGATTTTGGAATCCCAGCAATAGGTCTGTTCATTGTCTATGAGCTGCGAAATCAGTTCGCACATGGGAGCTTGGTTTTTCCGACTCCGAACGAGGAATACAAGCCGGAGAGCGCTCATCACAGTTTGGTTAGCCACGCAACCAGGATCGTCCTCATGCAACTCCAAATGCTCGTGATTGCCCACAGCAATCACAGCACAGACCTGGGGGAGTACTTTTGGTACGAAAGCGAGGACGACGAGGATGGATGCAACACGCCGCTCTCCGTGGCATTGGGGACACTGCAATTCTCGTGCAGTGAAGAGGCGCCGCAATTGCTCTTGTTCCCCTACTGGTAAATTGTCACGATTGCCGAAAACCCCAGTGCCGCTGAACTCGTATCACTTGGGCAAACCTGTCCCATCGGGTGGACGCGGCCTACGTTGATGCTTGTCGCCTCGTCGCAGGCCTGAATAGCGGGCGCAGCACGATGCTACAGTGCCGCTCCCGCCGGGCGCGATTCTGCGGAGCCCTAAAGGTGAATACGCGCGTGTGCGACGGACGGGTCGCGAAGCCGGCATGGCCACTCTCGGTCTTGACTGTAGGGGTGTCTGGCTCCCAGATCGACACGTCCGCGGCGAAAGCTCGGCTGGGACCGTTGTTCGAGTACCAGGTCAATGGTCGGTCGGAATGCCGCGGCTTGTCCCGGCGTAGTAGCAGACGACCGCCGCGAATGTCCCCACTGCAAGGAGTGGGTGAACGAACCAGCCGAGGAGCGCTGCTGCGACGTAGAGCGCGATGCCTCCGATCGGCCTGAGCACCTGCTTCGCAAACGTGCTGGGCGGAAATTGAGGGTTCAGCAGTTCAGGATGACGGCGCAGATAGGCGAATGCCGGCAGCCATGCGGCGGACATCAGCATCGCCACCAAGGCATACAACAAAACAGCGGAGCGTTGGTCTGAGAGATCGACTCCGCGAAACGCGTTGGCCAACACACTCGTCGGGAATGGAATCAAAGAGGCCGTGCCAATGATGCCGAGATTGATCCAGTTGAACGTGCCGTCGATCTTGGAGAGACGCTCGAACATGTAGTGATGATTGAGCCAAATGACACCAACATACACAAACGCGATTGCGTACGCTACGTAGGAGGTCCATCCTGCTAGGAGTTCCACGCCCAGGTGGCCCGAACCGGACTCCGGACGGTGAATCTCGAGTACCAAAAGGGTGATGATGATCGAAAATGCCGCATCGCTGAATCCCTCGACGCGGCGAGGATCGGAAAGCGCCCCCGCGTGGTCGCGCCTGGTGCTCGACATCTGTTCTATTGGTGTCATGAGACTTCTGTATGTTTGTTGATGAAAACAGCGAAGAGTCACGAAGTCCGGTCCGCAAGGACTAAATCCGTCGCGACCACTCGCTTAAGAGGCCCACTGTGTTGCCCCTGATTGATGGTTGAAGCCATCGAAACGGCTCATCGGCGTCCTAGATTAGAAGCATCGACCCAACAAGAAACTCCGAATCTTGCTCTCAGCTTGTCATTCGACGCGCACCGTTCGATCGCTTTTGAGTTGGTGCATTCATTGTAGAAGCCGACTGTTCAACGTCGCACTGGCCTGACCTTTAGCAAGGCCGGTGACGCGGATACGACAAGAGGCATCCGAATTGCATAGCAAGAAACGGATAGTGAATCGCCGGCGGTCCGAGCAGACTTCGATACGTGGCGAAAGATCCGCCTAAGCCGACACCGACGTGAGCCGCCTCTCCAAGAACCACGAAGCGAAAAATCCAAATGCCAGCGAGCGTCATTCCAATAGCCGCTATCACCGCCTGGAAGTCACGAGACCGATCGACGACGGAGAAACGGGCCCGACAAATGGTTGTTCGCGGCTTTCAGGATGCAGTGGCCAACGGTCCCGCGGGGTGGCATATCAATTGCGATGACGAAACCGAGATTCATCTGGACACGGGCGAGGTTTTTCTGCTTCGCGACACCGGCCTGACGCGCTTGAGCTGACGAATGGTCAAGGCAACGCATTCGATCGGCACTGCCGAGCGGGCCGCCGCATTTCTGGCCGGCATAGACGATGATTGGGCACGTCACGTCGCAAACGTCGGCCCTTGCTTGCATCAACCGAAGCCAGCGCGCGAGCCCTATGAAGCGCTCGTGCGCGCCGTTGCTTACCAGCAGCTCCATGCCAAGGCCGGTGACGCCATTCTCGGCCGCTTGCTGGCTCTGTATCCAGGCCTCGATTTTCCATCACCACTGCAACTCTTGACAACGGAGTCGGAACACCAGCGTGCGTGCGGCTTCTCCAGCAGCAAGCTCGCGACCATTCGGGGAATAGCGCAGGCAGCGCTGGACGGCGTGGTCCCAACCCGTCAACAGGCTACAGAGATGTCCGACGAGGACATGGTTCAGCGGCTCACCTCCATCAAAGGGATTGGTCGTTGGACGGTGGAGATGTTCCTCATCTACACGATGGCCCGTTTGGACATCTTGCCTGTTGACGACTTCGGAGTTCGCGAAGGCTATCGCCGTATCAAGAGCCTTGAGATCGCTCCCACACCCCGTCAGATCCACGAGATCGGCCAGCTTTGGAGCCCACACAGGACTGCGGCCGCGTGGTATTTGTGGCGAGCGACGGAATAACCAGACTGAGCGTAGACGAGAACGGCTGAAGCGCAAGGCCTGAAACTCAACATGAACATGGACACGACAACACTCGCAGAGACACTGAATATTCCGGACTGGACCGAGATCGTTGCGGACCTGGAGCGCGAAGGCTACGCGATGCTGCCGGGATATCTCGCCAATAGGCAGGTCTCGCAGCTTGCGGAGGCAGCGGGCACTCCGTCTGCGGGCGCATACACCTCGCTTCAGGATCTCGACTTGGGGCGCGGCGATGTGTGGCGCGCTTCAAGTTCGGCGCATAACCCCCCCCTCGACTGGACTCAAGCCCTGTTCGATAGACTTTGGCCTGTCGCAGCGAGATGGGACCAGATCATGTCGACCCGCCAAGGCCCGACCGACTGCGACCGGAGCTGGACGTCGGCGAAGGGTTCTGCCAGCGCACGGATGTTCGTAGAGATGACCCGCCTGCGTGAGGGAGAGTATCAAGCCCTCCACCAGAAGTCGGCAACCTTTCCTTCTTTCCCTCTGCAATTGATCGCACTCCTATCGGAGCCCGACAGCGACTTCTCCGGCGGCCAGTTTGTAATGACGGAACAGCGTCCGCGCATGCAATCGCGTCCGATGGTGCTGCAGCTCCGCAAAGGCGACGTCGCCATCATCACGACAGCCCATCGTCCCTTCAAGGGAAGCAAGGGCTATTACCGCGTGAACTTGAAGCACGCCATCAGTAGGGTTCGCAGCGGCGAACGGCTTGGCATGGAAATTTCCCTCACCGGCACGCCACGAGCTGCAGATGAATAAGACCAGGACTTGGACCCTCGTCGGCCCCGATGGCGCGCCCTATCAAAGCCCGACTCGTGGAACCCTCGGAGGGTACCGTCGTGGCAAGTTGTACGGACAGCTCGACTGCCGTTCCGCTCTCGCTGCGATTGCGAAAGGCGGCTACGTAAAGCACCGAGTTTTCTTCGCCGACGAACAAACCGCGATTGCCGCCGGATATCGCCCATGCGCCGTCTGCATGCCATCGCAATACGCGGCATGGAAGGCGCGCCCGCCAGCTGTCACGAATGTAAGAACAGGATCGAGACAATGATGACTCAAGGAGCGGCACGGCCGACCGAGCACCCCTTCGACCAGGCTAGGGACAGCCGGGCAAGCGGGCGCCTCTCTGAGCGTGTCAATGCTCTCGACTGGTGGGCAATCGAAGCAATTCTCAACGCCGACGGCTTCGCGGTAACGCCGCAGATTCTTTCGACTGAAGAGTGCGAACGAATGATCTCGCTCTACAGGCACGAGGAACGCTTTCGCAGCCGAATCGTGATGGAGCGGTACGCCTTCGGCCGCGGCGAGTACAAGTACTTCAGCTACCCGCTTCCAGACGCAGTACAGGAGATTCGGACAGCGTCTTACGCGAAGCTGGCACCGATCGCGAATCGCTGGCACGCCGCAATGCACATGAGTGAACGCTTTCCGCCGACGCACGAAGCCTTCACAAATATTTGCCATCAAGCCGGTCAAACACGACCCACCCCGCTGATGCTCAAGTACGGCCCGCAAGATTATTGTTGCCTTCACCAAGATCTTTACGGCGACCAAGTGTTTCCGTTTCAGATGGTGTTCCTGCTATCCAGGCCTGGGGAAGACTTTGAGGGCGGTGAACTGCTACTGACGGAGAGTGATTCAAAGAGACCTGGTCGTGCCGACGTAGTGCCACTTAGCCAGGGGCAGGCGGTGATCGTAGCCGTCAACAGTCGCCCCAAAGCGAGCGAGCGCGGGTTTTATCGAGTCAACCTTCGCCACGGCGTGAGCAGGCTGCACTCCGGAAGCCGACACACCCTGGGCATCATCTTTCACGACGGAAAATAAGTGAGATCACCGAGATCGGCATCGGCTTGAGATTGAGCCAAATCGATGAGCATGCCAATCTCGTTGCAAAGGCGTAGGTAGGGCCGACGTCGCATCGTGCGCGTCGGCCCATACTTTTTACGCGGTGGTCTTGATGAGGCCGAGTTGTGTCAGCGCCTTGACGCCGTCATCGAGGCCGATCTCTTCCACGATCTTTCCGTCCTTGAGACGCAACACCGTGGTGCCAGTGAAGTGCATCTTGCGTCCGGTGGCTGCCGGCAGTCCACCGACAAGGAAGTCGTCGAGCGCGGCGCCGGTATGGGTGCCGCCGCCCTCCCAGCGTCCGACCACGTAGTCGCCCTCTGCGATCAGGTCAGCTGCGCCCCAGAAGTTGAGGTCGGGAAATGCCTTGCGGAAGTCCGTCATGAAGGCCTTGATGTCGGCGTGACCGCGACGGGGCTCGTGCAGCGAATAGTGCAAAAGCATGTCGGGAGCGGCGATCTCGTCGACGATGCTCAGGTCACACGTCTTACCCCAGAAGCTGGTGAACCAGCGGCCGACGACAGTCTTGTTGTCTTGTTCGATGGACATGAATTGCTCCTTGTTGATGTCAATGTGGTTGCGAGACATGTGAGATTAGTGAGTCGAGTGAAAACGGACGATCCGTTTCTTGCTTTGTGATTCAGACGAGGTCCAGGTCCCGATTGCCGACCGGGTTGTAGAACGTGCGATTCGCAGGTCGCGGCCGCGATTGGCTGTTGTTCGCCGAATTCAATCGCAAGGAGCGGAGTTTTGAGAGCGTTTTGCGCTCCTAGACTGCCATCACTCCATCAATTCATTGTCATGAACCACGTGACCACTACCGACTTCACATCCAGCCGTGCTGCCCGGATCAATTGCCAGCGCCCAATCCAAGAAGCGCGCTGCCATGTGTCCGTGGGGCGACGCGCGATAGCACATCCGCAGCGTATCCATCATTTCAATCGCAACAACATCGTTCGCCGCGAGATCGAGGTGAACAAGGAGTAGCCATGAAATTGACCCTAAGCAAACTGGCGTCCCCGTTGGGTGAAATGCTGCTCGTTACTGATGCAGATGGCCGAGTCCGCGCGCTGGAGTTTGCCGAGCGCCACACACGCATGTGTCGCAATCTTTGGGACCAGTACGGCACGTACGAATTGACCGAGGGAGCGGCGCCGACGATCGTGGCAGACTTGATGCAGCGGTACTTCGCGGGTGAACTCCGGGCGCTTGACGACGTCGATGTTGCGACTGCGGGTACAGATCGTCAAGAAAAGGCATGGGCCGCGCTGCGTCGCATCCCAGTGACGACGACGGTGACGTACGGCGCACTGGGCAAGACAATCGGCATCGACGATTGGCGCGCAGCCGTTGATGCGGGCGCAGCGGTGGGCGCCAACCCGGTTGGCATCATCGTGCCTTGTCATCGTGTACTTGCATCGAACGGCGAACTCAAGGGTTATGCGTGGGGTCTTCATCGCAAGCGCTGGCTGCTCGAACATGAAAGGGCACTAGCTGTCGCTCCTGCGATGCCGCAGACGGCATCACTTTTCTGAGGGTGGCGTCATGTACACGCGCCTGCGCAAGGAGTTGTGCTTGATTCTTCTCGTCTGCGTGGCCGGTTGGGTCAACGCAGAACCCCTCAAGATCAACATTGCGCGAGATTGGCCCCGCCTCGCGTACGCGCACTATGTTCCTGAGCGAACGGGTGTGTCAAGAG
Organism: Ramlibacter sp.; assembly: GCA_028292245.1. Classification (GTDB taxonomy): domain Bacteria; phylum Pseudomonadota; class Gammaproteobacteria; order Burkholderiales; family Burkholderiaceae_C; genus Ramlibacter. The sequence continues at coordinate 26,783 of JAQGMS010000322.1, read as the reverse complement.
GTCACGCGCATCTGCAAATACGCGATCTTGAACGACAACTACGAGCAGTTTCTGCCCGCCAGGGCCGCTTGCGCCCCTGCGTGCGCTTTGCGGTTTCTGGTGAACACCTCGACGTCCCGCGTTCTCTCGTGTCCGTTTCCGATCCAAGGCACACACCATCCCGGGCCTCAGGTCCTTCCGACGGACCGTCCTCCGCGATCAGAATTTCTCTGGCAGGGTCCGCAGCATCAGCATGAACGATGGGCGATCGCTACCTTGCGGAAGCAATTCGGAGCTGACTTCCGCGTACGGACTGTCGATAGATAGTGCTTGACCCTGCAGCTGGAAGGCGAAGCACATGAGGAACTCGCAGCGTGCACGCTGAGCAGCGGCGCCGAAGTCCAGTGTGACCAATCTCCAGTCACCGTCTGCGTGGGCCAGTGGGTGCAATAGCTCCAGCGCCCTCTGCTGAAGGTACATCCGACTGCGAAGAATTGACGCAGCCTTAGCAACGCACGTTGCATCAGGGCGTCCATCGGTATCCGGTACGACGACCTCCGGCGAGTCGCGCAGTCTCGCTATCCACTCCCCGATTGAAGTGCGCTCGAACGCGCTCTCTGGCAATGAGGTCCGCAGGAACGTCGGGCCAACGACCCCGAGAGCATTCACAGTACGTGTCACTGCCATCTTCAGCATGGCGGCCCAAGTCTCGAGCAATGTTCGACCGCCTCGATCGTGGCGCGGCGCAAGTGACTCAGTCTATAGTGCTCGATACGTTCCGGCACTTCAGCACTGTTCGAGCCTCGCCGAAGTCGGGCCGCGCGGGCAAGCAGCGCGCCGATGTCAGGTCGAAACCTTCTTCCGAATTGCGTGGCCCTTTGCTCGATTCTCGCGAGCTGCTGCATGACCCATGTTTCCCCCAGGTCCGCATACAACGCAATCCAGTGGGACGTTCCCATACCCATTTGAATCTCCTGGGCGCACACGGAAGCGTGCGCAACACCAGGAGGCTACGGTCGCGCGGCGAAGATGACTCCCCGTATCTTGCTTCCAAATCCCGAACGTTGGTATACGCGCGCCTGGCGGAATTTCCTCGCAAGGATCGGAGTTTCTTGAGCACGTGATCTTTCTAGACTGCGGGGCATGAAGTCTTTTCAAGAAGTGGCATGCATGCGATGACGGGCGACTCCGATCTCCAGTGCTGCGATCGCAACGCCGTGCCCGCAAAAGAGATTGCCTATGGCATTGGCGATTGTCTGAATGGGACGGTGCTAGTCGCCTGCTCCAACATCGGGATACGGGCTCTATTGCTCGGCGATGATGGCGATCACCTGGTCCGACGACTTCACAAGGCGTTGCCCTGCGAACTCGTGGTGGAGCGTCAAGGGAATCTTGCCGTCATTCTCAACTCCTTGCTCGCAGCGATCGACGGAGGAGCAGGAGCCGGGTCGGTATGCGTCGACCTCTCAGGGACAGCGATTCAGCGACACGCGTGGAAGGCGCTGTGGGGTATCCCCATTGTTGAGACGCGCACCTATGGCTGGCTCGCCAGTGCTGCAAAGAGCGCGGCCGCTTGCCGAGCGACAACTGGCGCCTCGGCAGTCGATGTGCTGGCGCACGCCGCACGCCGGGGCTAACTTCCCGCGACGCGACGCAGCCACGGGGCTCGCCATACAGGTCTTCTCATTGCAGGCAGTAGTAGCTTCCTAGGCCGTAGCACAGAGACCAGCTCGAGCAGGGGATAGCTGAAGTACTTGTACTCAACTTGATGTCGGATGTGGGGTTAGCGATTCAGACGAAACAAGAAACTCCGATTCTTTCGGTCATGAACGGAGAAGCCTTCAAGCCGATGCCAGATCGCGCGTCTCGACAAGCACTCGTGGTGTGGGCCCCACGCGACGCGCGATGGTATCAATATTCTTCAAAGCACCGCGCAGCTTGGTACTCGACGTTGAGTCCAGCCTGGGGAGGAACACGACGTCGACGCCGACTGCCGCAAAGTCGCGGACGAGGCGCCTCCCCTTGTCAGTGTCCTTCCAGTCGTCGCCCTTGAAAATGGTGTCGAAGCGAAGGCTATTCCACATCTGGATCTTGTGAGGCGTGTCTTCTGCGACAGCCACATCAACGAAACGGATGTTGCCGACTATCTCCAGCCGCTCGCTCAGCGGCACCACGGGGGTGATGCCTTTGTTCAAACGCAGGATCTCGTCAGACACTACTCCCGCGATAAGGTACTCACACCGACACTTGGCCTCACGCAACAGATTCAGGTGCCCGACGTGGAAGAGATCGTAGGCGCCAGGGGCGTAGCCAAATCGGGTCATGCGCGGTCCTTGTAGTGTGCACGGCTGGTACATCGCAACGCCGGAGGTTAGTCGGGCGGAAAGGTTTCCACGCTCCGGTTCTTGTGTTTGAAATCTCCCAGGCCTTCGCCGAATTCGAACGCAAAGATCGGAGTTCGCCCTGACCCTTAGGGTTCTAGACTTCTTACGCCAAGCAATCGGAAAGTCAGCATGCCACCTCCGCTTCCGCAGCCACTGAACAGTCACCCTCCACCGGTTACGGCGCTCGCGCGCGCCAGCGGTGCCCTAGCGGGCTCGACAAAGGACGTTGTTCTCGACGCAATCGCTCGGCAGCCGTGGCCGCACATCGAGCAGTCGCTCGATATCCACGGCAATGCCGTCTTGCGCGAGCTCCTCACGCCCGATCAGTGCACTCAGATTGCGCGTCTGTACACACTCGACGAGCCCTTTCGCTCAAAGGTCGTGATGGCCCGACATGGCTTCGGCGAGGGCGAGTACAAATACTTCGCATACCCTCTGCCGCAACTGCTGGATCAGCTGAGGCATGCGCTGTATCCCAGGTTGGCGCAGGTCGCGAATCGATGGAACGCGCTACTGAGGAATTCGGTCGAATTCCCTGCGAGGCTGAAGGAATTTCTCGAGCGTTGTCACAGAGCAGGCCAACAGCGCCCGACACCTTTGCTGCTGCGATACGGAACTGGTGACTACAACCGCCTTCACCAGGACCTCTATGGCGAGCATGTCTTCCCCTTGCAGGTCACCATCCTTCTCTCGTCTCCCGGCAAGGACTTCAAAGGTGGTGAGTTTGTAATGACCGAAACGCGCCCGACGAGCCAACGCGCCGAGGTCGTCTCCCTTTGTCAAGGGGATGCCGTCGTCTTCACGGTGAATGAAAGACCTGCGGCTGGGGCACGAGGCAGGCCCCGGCGAGTTGCAATGCGTCACGGGGTGAGCCGAATTCACAGCGGCCGGCGCTTCACCGTCGGCTTGATATTTCATGATGCGAAGTAGGCATATGGAGACCCAAGACTTTTTCCACGTTGCCGATGCCGGCACGGTCGAATCGATCGGGCCGCGCGCGCGCGTCCTCCGAGGCTTTGCCCAGGAGCAGGCAGGGGAGCTGCTTGCGAGCATCGAGCAGATAGTTCGCATCGCACCGTTCCGGCACATGACCACCCCAAGCGGATATGCCATGTCGGTCGCGCTCACGAACTCCGGCTCCCTCGGATGGACCACAGATCGCCGTGGCTATCGTTACACGGCGGATGATCCCGACAGCGGGCGGCCCTGGCCTGCTATGCCAGCAGTGTTTGCGCGTCTTGCCAGCGATGCAGCTCGGCGTGGCGGATTCGAAGACTTCGAGCCCGATGCGTGCTTGATCAACGAATACGCACCCGGCGCGCGATTGAGCCTGCATCAAGACAAGAATGAGCACGATTACGGGGCGCCGATCGTTTCCGTGTCGCTGGGGATGTCCGCCATGTTTCTTTTTGGCGGACACGCGCGCTCCGACCTCGCCGCTAAGGTGCCACTCCACCACGGGGACGTAGTCGTTTGGGGTGGCGAGGATCGGCTGCGCTACCACGGCGTGATGCCGGTAAAGGATCAGCCTCATCTCGTGCTCGGGAGTCGGCGAATCAATTTCACCTTTCGCAAAGCGGGAAGATGAGAGGCACCATGAATGCGCCGTTGAGCAGCAATCCGCTGACCTTGGGAATTTCGCAGCAAGAACCGGGGTGCTTGCGGTCAAACACCGCCGCATACTGGATGCCAAGGAGCAAGTCATGAATCGAACCAACAAATCTTCCAGCAAAAAAGACGCCTACGCAACGGACGAACAACGCTGGGTCGCAGTCAATGCGCGCGATGCGGAAGCGGACGGCCATTTTGTCTACGGCGTGCGCACGACGGGTGTCTTCTGCCGCCCAAGTTCCCCGACACGAGTTCCAAAGCGCGAGAACGTCGAATTCTTTGCGACGGCAGGCGAAGCAGTTTCGGCCGGCTACCGCCCAAGCCAACGCGCTTCGTCCGATCGCACAGCGATCGCGGCCCAGCACGCGGACATCGTGGCCAAGGCGTGCCGCCTTATCGAACAGTCGGAAACACCGCCGAACCTTGACGAGATCGCTGGAGAGATTGGCATGAGTCCATTTCACTTCCATCGCCTGTTCAAGGCCGCTACCGGGCTAACCCCGAAAGCGTACGCATCCGCAGATCGAGCGCGCAGGTTGCGCGCCGAACTGGGAGGTAAGGGCGCAACGGTAACGGGGGCCATCTACGGTGCCGGCTTCAATTCCAACAGCCGCTTCTATGCGGCGTCTGACGGCATGCTTGGCATGCGAGCGAAGGACTATCGCGACGGCGGGCTCAATACCGAGATTCGCTTTGCCGTGGGCCAGTGCTCGTTGGGAGCGATTCTGGTTGCGCAGAGCATGCGTGGCATTTGCGCGATCCTGCTCGGCGACGATCCGAATCAGCTGGTCCAGGACCTGCAGGACCAGTTTCCCAAGGCGGAACTCATTGGAGGCGATCAGGCGTTTGAGCAACTCGTAGCCCAGGTGGTCGGCTTCATCGAGGTTCCGTCCCTTGGCCTTGATCTGCCGCTCGATGTTCGAGGCACCGCATTTCAGGAGCGCGTTTGGCAGGCACTTCGCGAGATCCCGCGGGGTGCGACGGTGAGCTACGCGCAGGTGGCCGCGCGAATCGGCCAGCCGAAGGCTGTGCGCGCTGTTGCCCAGGCATGCGCTTCGAATCACCTGGCCGTTGCGATTCCCTGCCACCGCGTTGTTCGCCGAAACGGTGAGCTGTCGGGCTATCGCTGGGGCGTGGATCGCAAGCGCGAGCTCCTCAAGCGCGAAGCGGCCTGAGGAGGTACGTTTTGAATGTCGATCGCGCCGTGGCGCAGCTCGATTGGGAATCCATCGAGCGTCAGCTGGACGATGAAGGTCACTCGGTTCTTCCGCGCTTTCTGAGTCAGCGTGTAGCAGACGGCCTGCGGCACCTGGCAGAGGCGCAGCAAGCTCGGTTGACGGCGGAGGATGACTTTGGCAACGGACGCTTGTTCTATTTGCCGCGGGACCTCCCGTCGATTCTGGGGGAGATGCGCGCGTCCTTCTACAGGCGTTTGGCACCTGTTGCCAACCGATAGGGCGAAGACCTCGGCAGGAAGACTCCGTTCCCAGAGGAACTCCCTGAGTTCCTGCTGCAAAACTGCCACGCCGGCCAGACCTATTCGCAGTCGAATTTTTCGTTCCTTCGAGAGGGCGACTGCCAGGCGCTGTGTCGCCGAGATGAGGAGGCGCAAGCGTTCCCTTTGCAGTTGGTAGCGCTGGTCAGCTATCCTGATGTGGACTTTTTCGGCGGGGAATTCATGCTGGTTGAGCAGCGCCCTCGTATGCAATCTCGGCCGATGGTCGTTGCCATGGAATTTTCGGACGTGGCGATCATTGCGAGCTCTGAGCGCCCGAGGATGGGGGTAAAGGGTCGCCACTATCGACTGAAAACGAAGCAGGCTATCAGCCGCGTCCACAAAGGCGAGCGAATCGGCTTGGAAGTCCTTTTCCACGACTCGGCCAGGCGGGGTAGCTGACGGTGCGCGGTATCTCCGTCCCGCGCGACTGGGCCCTCGCCGTCGTAAAACCGCTATTGCGCGCGCCCCATCACATCGGCCAGCCAATCGACGAACACGCGGACCCGGGGGCGACAGTTGGCGATGGTGCGGGTACATGACCGACACAGGCATGGAAGCCGGCTGGATCTTCGCTAGGACTTCCTTGAATGTGCCGTCCTTTAGGTGAGCTTCCACATACGCCGAAGTCAGCGTCGAACTGCTTCCGCAAGCTGACGATAGACCCTTGTTCATGCTGATGTTGCGTAACGTGCCTGAGTGAGGTTTGATTGCGGAAATCTTGTGAGGCAATCAGGTTGACAGCTCGCGACGTCGCGGCCGGCGCGGGCCGCGCTCTTCGCGGATGCGCAGGTCCCCTGGGGCGTTGGAGCGCTGGCCGGGGCGTTGAATGATCACCCGGGGGTGGAGCGTGTGCACTATCCGGGGTTGGCGAGACATCCCGGCCAGGGGATTGCCCAACGGCAGATGCGCCGCTTTGGGGGGATTCTTTCATTCGAGTTGCGAGGAGACGGTCCGCTGCGCGCTCGTTCCTCGACGCATTGACTCTTGTCACCCAAGCCGTATCAGTGGGCGACACGGACTTGCCGGCCTGCCACCCGGCGTCAACAACGCATACGCCGTCGCTGAAGCGATCGCCGCGAAAGTGGGGTGACGGACGGTTTCATCCGTATGAGTGTCGGCATCGAAGATGTCGCGGACTTGCTCGACGACGTTCACCAGGCGCTAGCATGTGTTGACGACCACTTGACCGGAAGGGCAGCGTAGACGGGGCGCGCGCATAGTCAGCGGAGCCCGTCCAACTAGGCCCCTATCTCAACCTCTGATCCCCGTGTCGCTCAACATCAAGAAGGCCCCGGCCAAGGCGATGTTCTTGAAGAAATGCAAGACCTGGCCGTGCTGCTCCTGAGGAACAGACGCCCAAAACGCATGGGCCAGGAAAGCGTCGATCGCGAGAAACAGCGCGGCCGCCAACGCGATCCAGCGCACCTGCCAACCAGTGACCAGGGCCACTGCGGCGGCCACTTCAAGCGCCGCGACCACAGTCGCCACCGTGGCGCGACGACCAACCGACTCGATCAAGTGAGCCAGCCCTGGACCGGCGAACGCGAGCGCCATCAGCGCGCGGCCAATCTGGAGTGTCATGATCGTGCTCATACGCCCGGCTTCAGCAAGTCGGCGATTCCGATGCGCCGAGCGAACTCCTCGCGTACACGCTCGGCAACTTCCGTGACTTCCGCGGCTCCATCGTTGATGAAATCGATGACCGAGCGAAATGGGCGGGTGCCCGCAGGCAGGCCCACGATCCGCGCAATCTCGTCGGCCACCGCTTGCGGGTCGGCGTTGTCGGGTGTGAGCGCCGACAGCCGTGCCCCGACCTGATCCATCACGCCGTCGTACCTTGCGTAGGCGCCGGCAGTGACGGCGTCCGCCGGCTTGCCGGCATTGGGGAAATGTGCGGTTCCGCGCGTGAACGCTCCCGGCACGACGATGGAAGTCTCGATGCCGAAGCGTGCCAACTCATACGACATGCTGACCGCCAACGAATCCATGGCAGCCTTCGCCGCCGCGTATGGCCCAAGAAAGGGCGGAAAGCCACCGCGCACGGTGGTGCTGCTGATCCACAAGACCAGCCCAGATTCGCGCTGGCGCATCGCGGGCAGCGCGGCGCGGTTGACGCGCTGGGTGCCCAGGAAGTTGGTGTCCATGACCTTGATCATCTCTTCGGGCGTGAAGGCCTCGGCCGGCCCCACGACGAGATGGCCGGCGTTGTGCACCACGACGTCGATATGGCCCTGTTCGGCCAGGATGTGTGCGGCCGCGGCGTCGGCCGACGGCTGCGACAACACATCGAGCTCCACCGCGCGCAGGTCATGGCCGTTGGCAAAACTCCAGTCGCGCAATTCCCGCACCTTGGGCGCATTGCGGCCTTGGGTGTCGCGCATGCTCGCGTAGACGGTGTTGCCGGCGGCGGCGAGCGCGCGAGCCGTGAGGTGGCCGATGCCTGTGGAAGCGCCGGTGACGAGGATGACGGATTTCATGTTCAGGTCCTTTCGTGAATGTTGTTGCTTCAAACCAGCCCGCCGTTGGCGCGCAGGGTCTGGCCGTTGATCCATGCGCCGTCGGGACTGGCCAGCAGCGCCACCGCATTCGCGATGTCTTCGGGCGTGCCCAGGCGCTCCAGCGGCGCGGCCTTGGCAAGGCGTTCGATGGTCTCGGGCGTCTTGCCGTCCAGGAACAGGGCCGTTGCAGTCGGGCCCGGTGCCACGGCATTGACCGTGATGCGCTTGCCGCGCAGTTCCTTGGCCATGATGTTGGTGAAGGTTTCAACGGCGCTCTTGGTTGCGGCGTAAACGGCATAGCCCGGAAGCGCCAGCCCGATCACGCTGCTGGAGAAATTGACGATGCGGCCACCGGCCTCGACCCGCCGGGCTGCCTCACGCAGCGTATTGAACGTGCCCTTCACGTTGACCGCGAACAGGCGATCGAAGGTGGCGTCGTCCGTGTCCGCCAGTTGCGGCAGGGCGGGCGGCATGATGCCGGCGTTGTTCACCAGCACGTCGACGCGGCCGAACGCGGCCACGGCGTCATCGAACAGCGCGCGCACGGCGGCGGGTTCCGAAACGTCGGCCTTGACCGCGATTGCCCGTCCGCCGTCCGAGGCGATCGCGTTCACGACGAGGTCCGCTTCTTCGGCCCGGCCTGCGTAGTTGACGACGACCGCGAAGCCGTCGCGGGCCAGCCGCTTGGCAATCGCGGCGCCGATGCCGCGGGAGGCGCCGGTGACGATGGCCACTTGCGTGCTGGGGTTGGTGTTGAAGTTCATCTCTTTGCTCCGGTTGTTGAAGGGATGACTGGATTGTTCTATTCAATCGATGGCAGATAAATGGCCTAAAATTGCCGACACTGTTCAACCAGTGAAAACAATAGAAAGTTGCCGCCATGGACCGCCTGGACGCGATGCACCTGTTCAACCGGATCGTCGAGCTCGGCAGCTTCACCAAGGCAGCCGACGACCTGCAGCTTCCGCGCGCGACCGTGACGCACGCGATCCAGCAGCTGGAAAAGCGGTTGGGCACGCGGCTGCTGCATCGCACGACACGGCACGTCAGCCCAACGCAGGATGGGGAGGCGTACTACGCGCGTTGCGTGCAGCTCCTGGCGGACATGGAAGAGACGGAGTCCGCCTTTGCCGCCGCAGGCAACAACCCGAAGGGCAAATTGCGGGTGGACCTGCAGGGCACGCTGGCCAAACATTTCGTGCTGCCGAAGATCGACCAGTTCTTCGAGCGCTATCCAGGCATCGAACTCGAGATCGGCATGGGCGACCGGCTGGTCGACCTGATTCGCGAAGGCATCGACTGCGTGCTGCGCGCGGGCGAGCCGCGCGAATCGAGCATGGTGGCGCGGCGCGTGGCCTCACTGAGGCAGGTGACGTGCGCCAGCAGCGAATACCTCAAGCGCCATGGCGCACCGAAGACCGTGGACGATCTTCGCGGGCACCGCGCCGTGAACTTCCTTTCCACCAGCACCGGAAAGACCTTGCCTATCGAGTTCCTGGTTGACGGGCAGATGCGCAACGTGCGTCTTCCAGGCTCGGTGAGTGTGACGGATGCCGATGCCTATGTGGCTTGCTGCGCCGCGCACCTGGGCCTTGTCCAGCTACCGCGCTATCACGTGGAGGCTCGGCTGAAGGACGGCACATTCCGGGAAGTTCTGGCGAAGCTCCAGCCGGCCCCCATGCCCGTGTCGGTGATGTATCCGCATCATCGCCAGCTGTCTCCCCGGGTGCGCGTGTTCGTGGACTGGCTGGCGGATGTGATGGGGCACGCGCAGTGAACTGGCTCAGCCCGTCAACGCCGTTTTGACGCGCACCGGGTCGAAGGGGATGTGTCGAAGGCGCTTCGAAGTGAGGGCAAAGAATGCGTTGGCCACTGCGGCACTGGTCATCGGCACACCCAGCTCTCCGGCGCCGCTCGGCGGGCCGTCGGACGTGAGCACTTCGACGTGGATCTCAGGCACTTCGCTGGCGCGCATGAAGGGGTAGTCGTAGTAGTTGTTCTGCTGCACCTCGCCCTGACGGATGGTGATGCGTTCCTTCAGCAACCCGGACAGCCCGAAAACGATCCCGCCTTCGACCTGCGCGATGAGGTTGCGCGGCTGGATCGGCAGACCCACATCGACGGCGGCCCAAAACCTGTGAACGCGGATCACCCCGGTAGTTCGATCGACCGAGATCTCGGCCACGCCGGCGGCGAGCGAAGTCTTGTAGGGTGCGAAGGAGAGTCCATGCGCCCGGCCGGCGGGGGCCGAACCGAACCGCGCCATGGCCAGTACCTTGTCCAGGACCGTCAGTGCGCGCAGGTTGCCGCCAATCAGGCGGCGCCGCATCGTGACGGGGTCCGTCCGCGCGGCCACTGCCAATTCATCGACGAACGACTCCGTGGCGAAGCAGTTGTGTCCGGGCCCGATGCCGCGCCACGCGGCGATGCGCGCGCGCCGCGGCGTGATCACGTGCTCGGCTAGAAAATTCGGCACGGGGTAGGGCGCGGACTCAGCGCCTTCCATCACCAGCAGGTCCTTGTTGCCTGCGCGCGCGAGCGCCTGGGCGTCGTAGTAGCCCACGATCGAGGGACAGACGACGCGGTGATGCCAGGCCAGCACGCGGCCTTCGGCATCCAGCACGGCGCGCATTTTCTGCGCGGTAGCCGGCCGGAACCACCCGCCCTTGACGTCGTCTTCCCGCGTCCACATAAGCTTGACGGGTCGGGCCAGCTGGCGCGAGAGCAGCAGCGCATCGCGCAGCACCTCCCGCGCGAAGATCGTCCTGCGCCCGAAGCCGCCGCCCATCTGCAGGGAATGGAAGCGGATGCGTTCGGGCGTAGTGCCCAAAACGCCGGCCGCCACCCCGAGGGTTGCCGTCGGGCTTTGCGTGCCGATCCAGATCTCCGCGCCCTTGCCATCCGCATCCACCGAGGCCACCGCCGCCAACGGCTCCATCTGTGCATGGTAGACATGCTCGGTGGAATAGTCGGCCTCGATCACACGACCGCGCGGCTGCGACAGTTCGGCCAGCGCATTGCCACGTTCCGTCCACGCGACGCCGCGCCGGCCGAGGTCTTGGGCGATGGCGATATCGCTCGACAGATCGGTCGCGCTGTCGGCGCTGCGGAAGGGCGAATTTCGGGACCACTCGACGCGCAGCAAAGCTCGAGCGGCCAGCGCGGTTTCCCATCGCTGCGCCACGACGGCCACGGCATCGGGGAGCCGGACGACCGCCACCACGCCAGCTATGGCCTTGGCGCGCTCGTCGCTGACCGACTGCGGCGATTCGCCTTCCACCGGCGCGCGCAACAGGGTCGCGTACAGCATTCCCGGCACGCGCACGTCAATGGAGTATTGCTCGCCGCCCCGGGTCTTGCCGGGAACGTCCAGCCGCGCCGTGTCCTTGCCGATCAGGCGATAGGCCGATCGTGGCTTGAGGTCGGCGACCGTGATGGCGGGAACATCGGTGACCAGCGTGGGTAGCGTCACGAGTTCGCCGTATCGAAGCCTTCTTCGGCCGGCGCGGTCCACCACCGCACCCGGTTCCGTCACCAGGCTGGCAGGCGGCACCGACCAGTGCTGCGCCGCAGTGTGGATGAGAACCCGTCGCACGCCGGCCCCGGATTTGCGAAGGATGTCGAAGTAGGCCTCGACCGATGTGCTGCCGGCGGTGTAGATGGCGCCGAACAGTTTGGGGTTGCCATAAGTCTTTGGATCGTGCGTGACGGTTTCGACTCTCACCTTGGACCAGTCGGCGTCGAGTTCCTCGGCCAGGATTAACGGCAGCGAGGTCATCACGCCCTGCCCCATCTCGGCCGACGGCAGCTTGATCGTCACGGTATCGTCGGGCGCGATGCTGACCCACGCATCCACCCGGCGCGCGCCTGGTTGTGCCAAGGCGTCATCGCAGACAGTGATCGCACCTCCGGCCAGCACGGCGAGCGTGACCGTGCCGCTGCCCGCGAGAAACCCGCGGCGGGACGGAGATGCGAGTTCCGTTGGGTTGCTCATACACCGCCTTCCCGCACCACGCGCTCGACGGCTCGCACGATGCGCCCGTACGTGCCGCAGCGACAGAGATTGCCATCCATGTGGCGGACGATCTGCTCGCGGCTTGGCGACCGGACCTGCTGCAAAAGCGCAGCGGCCTGCATGATCTGGCCAGATTGGCAGTAGCCGCATTGCGGCACCTCCTCGGCCATCCAGGCCTTTTGCAACGGATGGTCGCCGCGTGGACTGAGCCCTTCGATGGTAGTGATCTTCTTACCCTGCACTGCGGACAGCGGCGTGACGCAGGAGCGCGCAGGGTTCCCTTCGACGTGTACGGTGCAGGCCCCGCACATTGCGGCGCCGCAGCCGTACTTCGTGCCTGTCAGGCCCAGGTGTTCGCGCAGCACCCAAAGCAGGGCTGTGTCGTCCGGCGCATCGACCGTGATGTTCTTGCCGTTGACGTTCAACGATGGCATCGAGATTCCTTTGTCATTGGTCGGATGGGCGTGGGCATCATTCAGGACACGGTCCGCCGGCCGCGGTCCACTGGCTGAATCTAGCGACGAACTCGGTGTGTGCCACGGGGACGGGGGCGCGCTGGCCCCCCGGGTTCCAGCCCCACAGCACCAGCTTGTCCTCGCTCACGTGTTTGAGAAGGGCAGCGAGGTCGCGATCACCGTTGAATTTGCGATCCTTGATCGCCGCGCACAACTGCTTGGGCGGCAGCCCGATCCAGGCCATCTTGTGCTCGGGCGGCGGCAATTGCCAGTGCGGCGCGCCCGGCGGCGCCTTGGGCCCGAAGGACGCGGGCGAATTGGCTTCCCCATGGCAGGAGACACAGGCGAATCCGCGTGCCCCTTTCCCCTCGGGACCGCGCACGATGTTCATCGCATGCGGAATGCCGGCGTCGAATTGGAGCGGTGCATCACCAGGAATGTGGCAGTTCTGGCAGCGCGGATGTTGGAACACCTGTTGAACCGTCCCAAACGCCGCCACAGCGGATGCCCGTTGTGCGGTATTGGCCTCTTGCTGCTCCTGGGGCCTAGGAACGCAGGCGGCCAGCAGCAACATGGACAGCATGGCGGGAGCAAGCAGGCCCGTTCCGCATCGTGAGTTGCTCATCGAGATTTCTGGGAGAGTTGGTGGCTTCGATGATCAATGCGATACCAAGCCGCGTCTTTCGCCAGATTGCTGCCGACCCACGAGTTATTGCTAAGTTGCAACCGGCTGAAACGGATCGCAGGTTGCTAGCCGCTTTGCCGATAGACGCTGGGCGAAACGCCGACGTGCCGGCGGAAGGCCGAAGCGAAATGCGCCGGGTTTTCGTAGCCGCACAGAAAGGCGATTTCCGTCACGGCCTTCCGGCTGCCTGCCAGAAGCGCCTGGGCCTGCTCGATCCGCAGACGCGTCAGCCGCTTGTAGGGCGTTTCGCCATAGGCGTCCTTGAACAGGCGCAGCAGGTGGAATCGGCTCATCCCCGCTTCGCGTGCAATGTCTTCCAGGGAAATGGAGGTGCCGAGGTTCTCGCGGATATAGGCATCGACGCGCCGCAGCCGCCTGTCGTCCGGGCCGGCCGCGGCCAGCTCGCCAAGACCGCCGTGGCGCAGCAACAGGTGCGCGGCCAGAAACTGCGCTGCCGTTTCCCCATAGATATCCGGCACGCCGGATTTCATGGCGCGCTGCAAGCTGAGCATGACGTTCTCGATCACAGGGTCCATGCTGGTGAGCAGGCTGGGCAGGTTCAGGCGGGTCGGATCCCGGCAGGACAACTCTTGCGCCACACTTTGGAGGGTCGCCGCCGGCAGGTGCAGCTGCAGCGTGCTGTGCGCCGTCGGGCCGTCCCACCGCAGCGTGACCTCCTGCCCCGGCGCAGTCATGCCGATATGGCCGGGCGTGTAGCGCGTCTTGCGCCAGCGGCCCGCGTATCGTGCCTCGATCTCGCAAGTGCCTGCCGTGACCAGCACGAGCAAGTGATCCGCCACGGCCGGGGTTCTGAACTCGTCGACCCGGCGAGGATCGTCATAGGCGCGCAGCAACAGCGAGTGCCACCCGGCGTCCAGACTGCAGCCCGTGCGCGTGGCCCGCAAGTGATGTTCGGCATCGTGGCTGGGTGAAAGTTCGCTCATTTTTCAGGAGCCTACCAACGATGGATTCTGGTTAGCTTACAAATTGGGCAAGCGCGGGCTTCAGTCGCCCGGCTTGATCCCGTTGCGCTGGATGAATGCGGCCCATGCAGCGCGTTCTTGCGCTAGTGATGCAGCAAATTTCTCCGGTGTGTCGAACACCGGCACCAGCCCCATCCCCTCCAACTTCGCCGCCAATGCGGGCGTGCGCATCGCCGAGTTGACGCTGTTGCTCAACTGTCCCGCGATCGTCGGCGGCGTGCCACGTGGCGCTAGCAGGCTGAAATAGTTGGAGGGCTTGACGGCCGGGTATCCCGCTTCCTGGAATGTCGGCACCTTGTCGAAGCCGCGCACGGTCTCGGTGCAGGCCAGCGTTCTCAATCGCTCACGATGCGCGCTCGCGCTGGCCAGATCCGCCAGAATGAAGGAGAGCTGGCCGCCAATCACGTCCTGGAACGCGGGCGCCAGTCCCTTGTACGGAACATGCAGGAAGCGCACGCCCGCGGCTTCCTCGAGCATCTTTACGCCCAAGTACGGCACGGTTCCAGTGCCTGCGCTGCCGAAAGCCAATTTGCCCGGCTCCTGCCGGGCGCGCGCCACCAGGTCCGCCAGAGTCGCGGCCTTCAGCGATGGGTGCGCCAGCAGCAGATAGGGAGAGCTCACGCCGCGGGCAATGGGCATCAGATCTCGCGTGACGTCAAAAGTCGTCTTGGGATACAGCACCGGGTTGATGGAAACGGCGGCGCTGGCGGTGAGCAGCAGCGTGTAGCCGTTCGCCGCTGCGCGCGAAACATATTCCGCGCCGACGTTGCCGCTGGCGCCTGGCTTGTTTTCGACGATGACAGGCTGCTTGAACATGTCGGCCAGCACCTGGCCCAAGGCGCGGGCGAAGGCATCGGTTCCGCCTCCGGCCGACGACGGCACGACCAGCGTGACGGGTTTCGAGGGCCAAGGGTCCGCGGCTTGAGCCGGCACGTTGGTCAAGCCGGCGGCCACTCCCCAACCCAATATCTCTCTTCGGCGCATTAAGGACTCCTGTATCTAGACGATTGCGGCCATTTCGTAGGCCTCGTTCAGCAGCGGGTCGCTGCGTTGGTTCTGCATGACGCGTTCCACCAGGCCTTGCAACGCGGCGGCGGCCGGTGCTGCATTGGCACTCGCCAGCCAATGCAGGTCGCGTGTGAGCGCAGGCGATTCGATGCGCCGGGCGACCAGGTCGCCGGCGCGCAGGTGATCCATGACCATGGGCATGGGCAGGATGGTGCTGGCCAGCTTGCTGCGCACCAGTTTCAGGATCACGTTCACCGACTGGATCTCGTACTCGACGTCTAGCGGTAGGTCGAGTGACTTCGCGGCATGCTCCGCGGCCATGCGCAGCGAGTCGCCGGCGCCCGCAATCGCCAGCGGATGTTCCAGCGCCTCGGCCAGGGCGATGGACCCGCCCTGCGCTTGCGGCGAGCCGCTTGCGGTGACGAAATACAGGCTTTCGGTCAGCAGCTTGCCGGCGCCGGACGGCGAACTGCCCAAGCTGTCGAACACCAGGGCCAGATCGACCCGGCCGGCCTTGACCCCGTCGCGCAACAGATGCCCCAGCGCTTCAGTCAGGTGCAACCGCAGGTTCGGCAACGCCCGCTGTACCTCCTGCAGGATGGGCAGCGCGAATGCAGCGGCTACGCTGGGCGTGAGCCCGAGCGTAAGCGAGCCGGCCAGGCCGGATGCCGCGACACCTAACTGCTGCTTCAAGGCCTTGGCGTTGGCGACGGTCTGAGTCGCCCATTCGACGACGAGCAGTCCCGCCGGTGTCGGGCGCACTCCTCGCGCGTGCCGCTCCAATAGTTGCGCCCCCATCTCGTCTTCCAGGCCACGCACCTGCAGACCCAATGCGGGCTGCGCGACGTGCATGCGCTCGGCGGCCTGGCTGATGCTGCCAAGATTGCACACCGCGATAAAGTTCTCCAACTGACGCAGCCTCATGACTGCACGTCGAGCTCAGCCGGCCACATCTCATCCGGCAAGCGGGTTGATTGCAGCAGCGTCAGCAGCCAGCGCTCTGCGCCTCGCACCCAGATCTGGGTGACGAACGATGTCGACGAGAACGGGTCGTTGCCCGGCAAGCGCTGGCCACGCAGCCGCATGAGGCCCGTGAGCCAAACCGTGCGGCCCTCGTCGAACAGCTCGAGGTTGGCACGCTGCACCAGCGTGAAATGAACGCGTTCCCTCAGGTGGGCCAGCAACGCATCCTTGTCGTGCACCGAGCCGGTGGCGTGGACATAGACAAGCGCCTGCGAGAGCATCGCGTCCACCGAACCGATGTCGCCGGCTTCGAGCGCCAGGCATCTCGCCTGCTCGATGCCGAAGACCGGGTGAGCATCAATCATGTTCCTGGACGACCGGGTTGCGCAGCAGGCCGACTGAAGAGACCTCGACCTCGACGCTGTCGCCCGGCTTGAGCCAAAGCGGCGGGTTGCGTTTGACGCCGACGCCGCCGGGCGTACCGGTAACGATCACGTCGCCGGGCATCAGGGTCATGAAGGACGAGACATAGGCGACCAGTCGCGGGATCGGGAAGATCATCTGGTCGGTGGTCGCGCGCTGGACCACGGCGCCGTTCACTCGGGTGGTGAGTTCGAGAATGCGATCGGCAGGAAGTTCGTCCGGCGTCACCAGCCACGGGCCGAAGCCGGCCGTCCGCGCGAAGTTCTTGCCCGGACCGAACTGCCGGGTGTGGTGCTGCCAGTCGCGCACGCTGCCGTCGTTGAAGCAGCTGAAGCCGGCGATGTGGTCCCAGGCCTGCGCTTCGCCGATGCGTCGGCCGGGCTTGCCGATCACCACAGCGATCTCACCTTCGTAGTCCAGCTGCATAGACTCGATCGGCCGCACCAACGCCTGGCCCCCGCCCACCAGCGATTCGGGATGGCGAAAGAAGATCGAGGGGTGTTCGGTCGGGTCGCGCTGTGTCTCCAGGCGATGTTCCTCATAGTTGTGGCCGACGCAGGCGATAGTGCGCGGCTCGGGGATCACCGGCAGCAGGCGAACGTCCGACAGGCGATGGTCGGCGGGGAATGCGGCGTAGGTTGCGGCGCTGCCTCGCAGTTCGCCCCCGGCGATCAGGTCCTTGAGCGTGGGCGTCGACGAGCTAAGACGCTTGCCCAGGTCGAGAATTTCGTCTCCGTCACGCAGCAAGCCGTAGCTGGCCTGGCCGTTGATTTCAAAACTCAGGAATTTCATGGGGTATCTCCGTTCAGTCGAGTTTGAGTTTTGCCGCGCGGATGACGTCGGCCCAAGAAGCGGTTTCACGACGAATGGCCTCGGCATAGGCGTCCGGCCCCGCATCGAACAGTTCGTACCCGAAGCCGCGATAGCGCTCCACCACGTCGGGCAGCCGCAGGGCCTCCAGCACGTCGGCGCTGATCTTTTCGCGCACGGCCTTCGGCGTGCCCTTGGGTGCGAAGAGGCCGGTCCACGCAGAGACTTCATATCCCTTAGTGCCGGGCCTGTCGTCGACCGATGGGACCTGCGGATAGGCGTTGGAGCGTGACGGCCCGGCGATTGCGAGGAAGCGCAGCTTGCCGGCCTTCTCCAGCGGACCGGCGCTGGCCGCGCTGCCCAGTGCCCAGTCCACCTCGCGCGTGGCGACAGCGGTATACAGCTGGTTCATGTCCTTGAAAGGAACATGCGTCATCGCGATGCCCTTCATCTGCTCGAGGCGCAGCGCGCCCAGATGACCTGGGCTGCCGTTGAACCAGGAGCCGTAAGTAACTTTCATGGGATTGGAGCGCGCGGCAGCGACGATGTCGTCGACGCTCTTGAACGGACTGTCCGCGGCGACGACCACGAAGAAGTGGTTGCGAAACAGCGGCCGGACCGGCTCCAAGTCCTTCTGGGGGTCGTAGGGCAGTTTGCTAAAGGTGTGCGGATGCGTGGTCAGGTGGTTGCTGTCCAGCTGGATTAGCTCATGCCCGTCGGCGGTGGCTTGCTTCAGCGCATTGATCGCGATGAAACCGTTGCCGCCCGGACGGTTGTCGACGATGACGGGCTGGCCCCACTTCCTCGAGAGGCGCTCCGCGACCACGCGCAGCGCGGCGTCCGGGCCGCTGCCGGCAGGGAAGGCCGTGATGACGCGCACGGTCTTGGTGGGAAATCCGGGGCCTTGCGCATATGAGGGGAGGGCGGCCAGCGCAGCGCATACCGCAGCACAGGCTCCAAGCAGCGCACGGCGTTTGATTGGGTTCGTGAACATGTCTATTTCCTTCAGGAAAGGGAAGCTGATGGAGGGGCGGGAAAAGCGAAGCCGCGCAGCGGCCCCTGAGGCGCGCCGGCCAGTTCCTGCGACGCGACCAACCGGCACCAGTAGCGGTCCGGTCGGACGACAATGGCGACGCACTTCAGGCGGTCGAACAACGCGCGCAGTTCGCCCGTGGTGTCACGAACCCCTTCGATGCGCGGATCGGCGGGCGCGAGAAAGTCGTCTTCGCATGGCACGATTGCCACGACGCGGCCGGGCGCGCCGGCGGGCAGCAGTTTCGACGCGTGGGCGCGAAAGTCCGGCGAGTCCCAGCCCAGAACGGCGAAGCCACTGCCCAGCGCTACGTCGAGCCGGATCAGGCCCAGTTCGCGATGCTGCACCAGCGGTTGGGGCAAGAGTTCCGCGCGTGGCTGGTGCGGCGTTGGCTCGAAGTAGCCCGTCGCCAGTTCCGGCTTGGGTTTGAACCGCAGCTGCAGGATGTAGTCCCTGCAGGCCGGCAGCAGGCAGGCGAGGCGAAGGGCCGCCTGGCCCACCGCCGCGCCGAAGACGGTCTTGGGCTGCATGAACGAGCCGATGCGCAGTGCCATGCGGATCAGCGCGGCAGCGTGCGGACGGCGTTCCGGTTCGTAGCTGTCGGTCAGCTCGACGCTTGCACCCCAGCGTGTCACCGCGGCCAGCTTCCATGCCAGGTTGGCCGCATCCCGGATGCCGCTGTTCAGGCCTTGTCCGGCGAACGGCGGCGTGAGATGCGCGGCGTCGCCCGCCAGCAGCACACGGCCGGTCTTCCAGCGCGTCGCCACGCGGGCATGAAAGCCATAGATCGCCTTGCGCACCAGCGGCAGCGCGGCGTCTTCGGGCACACGTGCGGCGATCCAGCCTCGGAACGTGGCTTCATCCAGCACTTCCTCGTCGCGGTCACTGGCGCGCAGCATGAACTCGTAGCGCAATGCACCTTGCGGTCCCGGCAACCGGATCGCGGGTCGGCGCGGGTCGCAGTAGGTCTGCGTGTGGCGCAGCGGCACCGTGCGGTCTGCCAGGTCGACGATCAGCCAGCGCTCGGGGTAGGTGGCACCGTCGAGGACGATGCCGCACATCTCTCGGATCGGACTGCGGCCGCCATCGCAGGCGACGAGCCAGGGCGCGCGCACCAGTTTCGTTTCACCCTCGCAGCTCTTTACGCTGCAAGCCACCTCGGCGCTGGTTTGGTCGAAAGCCACGACCTCATGGCCGAACCATGTTTGCACGTTGGAGAAACGGGCCAAGGCGTTGTTCAAGGTGCTCACCAGCACCGGCTGCCGGAAGGCATTGCGCTTGGGGTAACCGTACTCCTGGCGTGTGGGCTGGATGGCCGCGAAGGGCTTGCCTCGCCAATCGAAATACTGCACACCGTAACCCATGACTACGTCACGCGTGACTTCATCAATCAAGTGCGCGGCTTGCATGGTGCGCATGCTCTCATCGTCGAGCGTGACTGCGCGCGGCTCGCCCTCGATCTTGGCGTTCTTCTCGATGACCAGCGTGCGGACGCCGTAGCCGCCCAGCAGATTGGCGAGGGTGAGCCCGACCGGCCCGGCGCCAACGACGATCACGTCGACGCTTGTATACGTATTCATTTGGCATGTCCTCGGTTTGTGCGGTCGCGCGCTGGCAGCTCCAATCGGCCTTCTATTCGCAGCGCCGCCCGCAGTACCTGGTCGGGGATGGCCCTGCGGTCGACAAGAGGGGCGTCTTTCGCCATGACGATGCTCAGGCTGCCGAGCAGCGCCTTTCCCTGGTGGATCGGGGCAGCCCAGCCCATGACGTTAGGGTCCACTTCGCCGGCCGTGTGGAGGACCTGTTCCGCACGAATTGCCGCCAACGCAGTGCTGAGCGCGTCGAACGAAGCCGGAAGCCCCGCCTTGCGCAACGCAGACGCGTCGTGGCGGACGACGTCGCGCAGCCGTGCGGGGTCGAGATAGGCCAGGATGACCTTGGACGTGGCGCCGCGGTAAAGCGGCATCGCGCGGCCGCGCTCATAGCTCACGGCTTGCGGACTAAAGCGCCCCAGCGTTTGGTGGACGCAGATGACTTTGCGGCCGTGCCAGCGGCTCAGCAGCGCCGTTCCGCCGGTGCGGTCGGACAGGTTCTTCATGATGTCCGCCGCCGCGGCGATGAGCGGATCGTTGACGCGGATCTGCCGGTCGAGCTCGACGATGGTCGGACCCAGGACGTACTCGCCGGCGCCGGCGCGCTCGATCATTCCTGCTTCTTCCAGGTCCAGCAGGTAGCGATAGGCGGTGGCGGGCGAGACACCGAGCAGCGCCTCGACGTCGGTGGCGCGTAGTTGCTTGCGCTCTTGTGTGAAGAGCCCCAGCACCTGAAGGACTTTGGCGGGTGTGGTCATGGCGGTCAGCTGCGCATGATGGCGACGCCCCATTGGTTCAGCGTCTGCGGGCGATGAGGCCAGACGCCGGCGGGGCGGCCGGGTTCGCAGACTTCCAGGTCACAGGAGATCTCGCCCATGTTGCCGTCCATGTCGCGAACCATGAGGAAGGTGTCGTTGCCGGGGCCGTGCCGGCCGACGCCCCAGGCCAGATCGACACCGACCCGGGCCATGTGGTCGGCCCACTCGCGCAGATGGTTCCAGTCCGGCGCCTCGCAGGAGAAGTGGTCGAAGCGGGATTCCGGCGCGCGGAAGATCGCCATGCTGTGGTGCTCGGAATCGGTCCGCATGAAGGCGGCTGTGAGATTGCCTGCGTCGTCAAGCACCCTGTCCGACAGGACGAATCCGAGCTGGTTCACGTAGAAGTCCAGCAGTGCCTGCGCAGCCGGCGTGCGAACGGCGAAGTGCTGCAGGCGCGCCGTCAATGGCTCGTTGCGCGGCGGCGTGCCTTGACCGGCGGGCGCGAGAAACGTGACCAGCTGGCCCTCGGGGTCGCGTACTGAGAAGCCGTCTGCTGAATTGGCCAAGGTTTCGATCCCGCGCGCTGCCAGTACCTGCCGCTGTTCCTCGAACTGTGATGCGGTGTGGAAGCGCAAGCTCGCGCGCCGCAGCTGCCCACTCTCGCCGGCAACGATGCGCAGGCTGCGGCCGCTGCCGTCGCAGTCGATCGCACCATTGCGTTCTGCGACGTCCAGGCAGAACGTGCGGGCGTAGAACGCGGCAAGCCGGCGTGGTTCGCTGGCGCTAATTTCGAGTTGGGCGAGGGAGGCTCCGATTTCCATGGCAAGGCTTTCAAAGTCTGTTCATGATGGATCGCCTCCTGTGTTGGGTCAAATTGATTTCTCACATATTGAGAAATCAGCGTAGAAGTTCCTGCGCGACGCCTAGCCGCTTCTAGCTAGTCACTTCCTGACTGGCAGCCAGCCCGAAGCTGTATTGGACGGACGGGTCCGCGGTTTCCACAATCGCCGCCATCGATTGAAGGAGACCTTTTGATGAGCCCGATTGCCCGAATCCTGTTGACCGTCGCCCTCGTGTTCGCGACAGCTGGCGCTCATGCCCAGGCGTACCCTGCACGCGCGGTGAAGTTCATCGTCGGTTCGGCCGCCGGCTCCACACCAGACCTTGCCGCGCGCCTGATCGGGCAGAAGTTGAGCGACAAGTGGCAGGTGCCGGTGGTGGTGGAGAACCGGCCCGGCGTTTCCGGCACCATCGCCTCCGACCTCGTCGCCAAGTCGCCGGCCGACGGCTACACGCTGCTGTTCGCGGACAGCTCCTCCTGGGCCATCAACCCGCATCTCAATAGCAAGCTGCCTTACGACCCGCTGAAGGACCTGGCTCCGGTCGCCGAGATCGCCGTGTTTCCCATGTTCCTCGCGGTGAGTAGCGCTCTGCCGGTCAAGGACATCCGCGAGCTGGTCGCGTACGCGAAGAAGAACCCGGGCAGGCTCAACTACGGCTCGGTGGGCAACGGCTCCATCCACCACATCTCGGGCGAAATCTTCAAGTCGATCGCCGGAGTGGACATCACGCATGTTCCCTACAAGGGCCCTTCGCAGGTAGTGGTCGGCCTGATGGGCGGCGAAGTGAACATGGGATTCATGGGCTACACGGCCGCGGCGCAAGGCGTCGCGGCTGGAAAGATCCGCCTGCTGGGCATCGGCACACCGCGCCGCGCTCCCGCCTTCCCCGATCTGCCAACGGTCGCTGAGTCCGGGCTGCCCGGCTTCGCGATGTTCGCGACTTCAGGGATTCTCGCGCCCGCCGGCACGCCCCCGGACGTGGTGGAGAAGATTCACGACGAGGCCACTGCGGCCGCGCGCTCCACCGAGATTGCCGCGCGCTTCGCCGCCCTGGGTGTGATTCTGGAAACGGGATCCACCGCGCAATTTGGTGCCTTGATGCGCACCGAGCACGACAAGTACCGGCAGCTGGTGAAGACCTCCGGCGCCAAGATCGATTGACGCCAAGGACTCCAATGGACACCAAGATTAAAAGCATCCTACCCACGCACCGCGACCTCTATTACGGCGGCGCCTGGCACGCCCCGCAAGGCGGCTACGTCGACACCTTCAGCCCCGGCACCGGCGACAACCTGGGCCCATGCGCGGAAGCGAATGCGTCCGATGTCGACGCGGCCGTGCAGTTGGCACACGCCGCGTTCGGAGAATGGCGCAAGACCAAGCCGTCGGTGCGGTCGGTCGCCCTTCGTGAAATGGCGAGCATCCTGCGCAAAAACAGCGAGGAGCTCGCGCTGATCGACGCCGCCAACTGCGGCAACCCGGTCAAGGAAATGATGGGCGACGCCAACGCCGCCGCACAGATGCTGGACCTGGCGGCTGGCCTGGCAGCCGAGGTCAAGGGCGAGACCATCCCGATGGGAGATGGCGTCGTCAACTATTCGGTGCGCGAGCCCTTCGGTGTGTGCGGCCGCATCGTCGCCTACAACCACCCACTCATGTTCACGGCCGGTCGCGCTGGCGCGGCTCTGGCTACCGGCAACACGGTGATCATGAAGCCGCCCTACCAGGCGCCGCTTTCGGGCTACCGGTACATGGAGCTGATCGACGGCATCCTGCCGCCGGGCGTGCTCAATCTGCTGACCTGCGAGACGCCGGGGTCCCAGGCGCTGGTCGAACACCCGCTGGTGCCGCGGCTATCTCTGATCGGCAGCGTGCCCACCGGGCGCACGATCTCGAGGGCCGCAGCCGACAAGCTGAAGCACGTCACGCTGGAGCTGGGCGGCAAGAACGCCTGCGTGATCTATCCCGACGCCGACATCGAGCGCGCCGCCAACGCCGCAGTTGACGGCATGAACTTCACCTGGTGCGGCCAGTCGTGCGGATCGGTGTCGCGGCTCTTCATCCACTCCTCCGTTTATGACCGCGTGATGAAGATCGTGCTCGAGCGCGTCAAGCACTACCAGCCGGGCGACCCCACCGACATGGCCACGACCATGGGCGCCATCGTTTCCAAGGCGCAGATGGACAAGGTGCTCGGCTACATCGCGATCGCCAAGGAAGAGGGCGCGACCCTGGCGCACGGCGGCGCGCGGCCCCCGCAACCTGAACTCGCGTGCGGCAACTTCGTGCTGCCGACGGTGTTCACCGGCGTCAGGCAAGACATGCGCATCGCGAGTGAGGAGGTCTTTGGCCCCGTGTTGTCGGTGCTGCGCTGGGACGACGAGGAGCGGATGTTCGCGGACGTCAACGCGGTGGAGTACGGGCTAACGGCCTCGGTGTGGACCACCAGCTTGGCCACCGCTCATCGTGCCGCCGCGCGGATCGAAGCCGGCTACATCTGGGTCAACAAAGTCAGCACGCATTTCATCGGCGCGTCGTTCGGGGGTTTCAAGCAGTCGGGGATCGGCCGCGAGGAGAGCTTCGAGGAGCTCATGAGCTTTACGCAGAACAAAAACGTGCACGTCGCCTTTTGAGTACCCATGACGCAACTGAACATCCCTCCGTTCACGGGCGATGCGACCCCCGATGCGGGCCTGCTCGCCGACCTGATCGACGCCAACCGCATTCTCTTCGGGGCCGGCGTCGTGGATGCCTTCGGCCACGTGAGCGTGCGCAACGACAAGCGACCCGACCAATTCATCATGTCCGCGAGCATGGCGCCCGCAATGGTTGGGCCTGCTGATCTGATCGTTTTCGATCTTGAGGGCAACGCGCTCATTGAAGATAGCCGTTCGCTGTACGCCGAGCGCTTCATCCACAGCGAGATCTACAAGGCGCGGCCCGACGTTGGCGCGGTAGTGCACAGCCATTCGCCCGCGGTGCTGCCCTTCTGCGCCAGCCGCGCGGCGAGACTGCGGCCCGTTTGCCACATGAGCGGGTTTCTTGGGAGCGGTGCGGGTTGGTTCGAAATTCGCGATCACGCGGGCGAAGCTTCCGACCTTCTTGTGCGAACTGGAGAGTTGGGCGCGAGCCTTGCTCGCAGCCTCGAGAGCCACGCTGTGGTGCTAATGCGGGGCCACGGTTGCACCGTGGTGGCGGAGGCGCTCAAGGTAGCGGTCTATCGCGCCATCTACACCAACCTCAACGCGCAGGTGCAGCTGAGCGCGCAGGCACTAGGCGACCCCATTTTCCTTTCGCTCGGAGAAGCACAGGCCACCGCTGCCGCGAATGAATCGCAGGTGGACAGGGCGTGGCGTCTGTGGTCTGAAAAGTTACCCCGCATTCCCGAGTAGCCGCCCGCCCCGCGTCCGTTTCGTCGGCGTGCGGCGCGTCAACAACCCCTTCAATCACATCAACCCGAGGAGACTACATGAACCGGAAATCCGCCCTGACGGCCGCTCGCCTGTCTGTCGCAGTTGCCTGCGCAACCGCCTTCGCCGCCACGGCCCAGACCAACGTGACGCTATTTGGCGTCGTCGACACAGGTGTCGAGCACCTGACCAACGCCGGGCCGGCCGGCGGCAGCCTAACGCGTGTGCCGACACTGACCGCGAGCGTGCCCTCCCGCTGGGGCGTGCGAGGCCGTGAAGACCTGGGCGGTGGCCTCCAGGCGGAGTTCGTCCTCGAAAGTGGTTTTGCGGTCGACTCTGGTATTCAAGGCCAGGGCGGTCGGGCATTTGGCCGCCAGGCATACGTCGGGCTGCTGGGGCCGTGGGGGCAGCTCTCCTTTGGCCGGCAGTACACGATGCTGGGTGCCTCGCTGGCAGATGCAGATGTATTCGGCCCGAACATCTATGGCCACGCCAGTTTTGATGCGTACCTGCCCAACGCGCGGGCAGACAATTCGATCGTCTATCGTGGGAGTTTAGGCGGTTTCAGCCTCGGCGCACACTACAGCTTCGGTCGCGACGCGGTGAACGCCGGGCCTGGTCCGTCGGGCACCAACTGTGCCGGCGAGACTCCGGGCGACGGCAAGACCTGTCGCGGCATGTCGGCTTTGGTGAAATACGACGCTTCGCAATGGGGCGTGGCACTGGCAGTGGATCGCATCTACGGTGGGCCGGGTGCTTTCGGTGGGCTCACTTCAAGTGCGCTCACGGACACACGGTCGGTCGTCAGCGGCTACGCGAAACTTGGGCAGGGAAGAGTCGGCGCCTACGTGTTGCGTCGCGATAACCAAGGCAGCCCGGCCACGCCCAGAACCGACCTCTACTACCTTGGGGCAACTTACCCGGTCACGCCTCAATGGACAGCTGATGCGGCGGTATTCCGGCTCGACACCAAGTCCAGCGCGAAAGACGCGACGATGCTGGTCGGACGCGCGACTTACAACTGGTCCAAGCGCACAGCAACCTATGTCCAGCTGGCGCGCATGATGAACAAAGGGACTTCTGCAATCTCGGCTAGTGTGGGCGGCGTGGCTCCGCCTCCTGGTGGCGGGCAGACCGGCGTCATGACGGGCATTCGGCATTCATTCTGACCTCGAAGACCGGCCCGCACTGCCGCAGGGCCAGCCACGATGTTGGCGACTAGCGTCAGTTACGCCCAAACATCTTTACGGGGGCCGCATGGCCGGTCGCAGTACTGCGCATAGCAGCGGGGCTAGTAGCATAATGGAGGAAGGTTGGCTCGGTGGTCCCTGGTTCGAAGCCGGATTTGCCGCCCAACCGATGGTCAGTTTGGTGTACCCCAGCGTGTACCCTCGCGGTTGGACAGCGGGAAAGAACGAGCAGTGGCGCGGTCTGCGGGCGATTTTTCGATTCCGCCCCAGGCCACCAGTAACCTATTGACCTAACTCAGGTTTTTTCAGATCAACACCGCCCGCAACGGGCGGCTGGCGAAAAGACTTTTCGCCAGCCGCGCCGTTCAAGGCGCCGGCAATCACCATGGCGTCGTTCCCGTCAAAGCACTCGCAGACCGCCTGGTATTTGGCCGCGTTTCTCGGGGCAAGGTCACTTCTCTAACTTACGGGTTAGCACACTTGCTGTCGTCGTAAGGTCACGGCCTGTAAATTGCCGCTGGCATGTCGTCCAGCAAGGCGCTGGCACGTTTCAAATGTTTGCGGATTTCGCTGCTGGCCTTGCGCGGATCACCGGCAAGAATGACTTTGGCGATCCTGCCGTGTTCCGCGACCGAATCCTTGATGG
>JAQGMS010000460.1 GCA_028292245.1 Ramlibacter sp. | reverse complement strand
GCGCTGGTGGTGTCGCTGGAGGATCTGCTGCGCCGGACCATCGGCGAGCGGATCGACCTGGACATCGCCGCATCCGCAGGGCTGTGGTGCACGCTGTGCGATCCGAACCAGCTTGAGAGCGCGCTGCTCAATCTCGCCATCAACGCGCGCGACGCCATGCCGGACGGCGGCAGGCTGACGATTGCCACGTCAAACGCGCGGCTCGGCAGCGTCACCGCCGACACGCCGGCGCTGTTGCCTGGCGATTATATCTGCATCGATGTCACCGACACCGGCGTCGGCATGAGCGCGGAGGTTGCGGGGCGCGCCTTCGATCCGTTTTTCACCACCAAGCCGATCGGGCAGGGCACCGGTCTCGGGCTTTCGATGATCTACGGATTTGCCCGCCAATCCAACGGCCATGCCACCATCGACAGCCAGGTGGGGCAGGGCACCTCGGTCAAGCTGTATCTGCCGCGTCACCATGGCGAGGTCGCCGTCTCCTCCGCCGCCGCCGTTCCGGCCGTCGAACATGCCGCCACCGGAGAAACCGTGCTGGTGGTCGAGGACGAGCCGGTGGTGCGCGGCGTCATCATGGAGATGCTCGGCGAACAGGGTTATCGCACGCTCGAGGCCACCGATGGCCCGTCGGCCTTGCGCGTGCTGCGCACCGATGCGCGGATCGATTTGCTGGTCACCGACGTCGGCCTGCCCGGCATGAACGGCCGCCAACTCGCGGATCAGGCGCGGGAGACGCGGCCCGAGCTCAGGATTCTCTTCATCACCGGCTATGCCGAGAGCGTGGCGATCACCGAGGGCTTTCTGCAGCCCGGCATGGAAATGATCACCAAGCCGTTCGACCTCGACAACCTTTCGCGGCGGATCCGCCGCATGGTTTCGGGGTAGCCTGCGTCTTTATTTCTGTCCTCATCCTGAGGAGCATCGCGAAAGCGATGCGTCTCGAAGGATGGCCGCGACTCAGGGCCTTGCGGCCATCCTTCGAGACGCGGCGAAGACGCCGCTCCTCAGGATGAGGTCTGATGAGGTGACTTGCGTTTTGCCAACTGCTGGAGTGATGCGAAGTCACCCTGGATGAGTGCTTCCTTCTTGGCACGGCTCCATTTCTTTAGCTTGCGCTCGTTTTCAATCGCATCCGTGATTCGATCGAACCATTGCGAGTAAATCAGCTCCACGGGTCTGCGAGTTAAAGTGTAGCCTTGGAATGTCCCGGCATTGTGCTGGGCCACCCGGTTTTCGAGCGAAGCTCGGGTAGTGCCGACGTAGTAGCTGCCGTCGGAACACCTGAGGATGTAGAGCCAAGCTCCGTCGGCCATTGGGCAACACCATGCTTCGAAACGCCAACACCCTCATCCTGAGGAGCTTGCGCGTCTCGAAGGATGGCCGCGACTCAGGGCCTTGCGGCCATCCCTCGAGACGCGGCGAAGACGCCGCTCCTCAGGATGAGGCCCCTACATCTCGCCGGTGAGGAACGGATTGGTCTTCCGCTCCTGGCCGATGCTGGAGCCGGGGCCGTGTCCGCAGATGAAGCCGACATCGTCGCCGAGCGGCAGCAGTTTTTTGGTGATCGACTGGATCAGCTCTGCGTGATTGCCGCCGGGAAGATCGGTGCGTCCGACCGAGCCGCTGAACAGCACGTCGCCTACATGGGCGAAGCGCAATTGCTTGTTGAAGAACACCACGCTGCCCGGCGAATGGCCGGGGCAATGCAGGATGTCGAAGGTCAATTCGCCGATCGATACCTGCTCGCCTTCATCGAGCCAGCGGTCGGGCCCGAAATTGCGCACGCCTGTCATGCCGAAGCGCTCGCCGCTGGCAACGACGTTGTCGAGCAGGAACTTGTCGGCGATATGCGGCCCCTCGATCTGCACCTTTAGCGCGTCGCGCAAATCGGCGGCGCCGCCGACATGGTCGATATGGCCGTGGGTCAGCCAGATTTTTTCGACCGTGACATTGGTCTGCTTGATCGCGGCCTGGATCTTGTCGACGTCGCCGCCGGGATCGATCACCACGGCCTTCCTGGTGGATTCGCACCAGATCAAGGTGCAGTTCTGCTCGAACAGCGTCACCGGAATGATGACGGCGCCGGCTTTGGCTTGGGTTTCGGTTTGCTGGGTCATGTCAGGACTTTGCCGATTTTTGGCGGCCCGCCAAGTAAAAGATTCGCATAAGATGCGCAGATATTGACGGGGGGCAGCCCTGCAACCCCTGATGCCCGCGTCACCGAAACCGGTTTGGGTTGAACCAGCCCGCGGTTCCGGCGTTGCCGTCAGTTCCCTTTTCCCAGGAATGACTCTTTACATGGATCAAGACGCTGAAAACTGGTGGCGGGACGGGATTTTCTATCAAATCTATCCCCGTTCGTTTCGGGATTCCGACGGAGACGGGGTCGGCGACCTCAGCGGTATCCTCGACCGGCTGCCCTATTTGCAGGCGCTGGGCGTAGACGCGGTCTGGCTGTCGCCGGTGTTTCCCTCGCCAATGGCCGATTTCGGCTACGACATCTCGGACTATACCGGCATCGATCCGCTGTTTGGCACATCCGAGGATTTCGACGCGCTGATATCGGCCGTGCATGCCCTGGGCCTCAAGCTGATCCTCGATCTCGTGCCGAACCATACCTCCGACCAGCACGCGTGGTTCGCCGAAAGCCGAAGCTCGCGAGAAAATCCCAAACGCGACTGGTACATCTGGCGTGACCCGGCCGCCGATGGCGGGCCGCCGAACAACTGGATGTCTGAATTCGGCGGCAGCGCCTGGGCCTTCGACGATGCGACCGGGCAGTATTATTATCACGCTTTTCTGGCGCAGCAGCCGGATCTGAACTGGCGCAATCCGGAAGTACGCCAGGCGATCTATGATGTGATGCGCTTTTGGCTCGAGAAGGGCGTCGATGGCTTTCGCGTCGACGTGATCTGGCATCTGATCAAGGATGCGGAGTTTCGCGACAATCCGCCAAATCCGCATTTCCGCGAGGGCCGCCCGCCGCACGAACAGATAT
>JAQGMS010000307.1 GCA_028292245.1 Ramlibacter sp. | reverse complement strand
AGCATCTGCACGGCCAGCACTACGGTAAGCAAAACGTTCATTTCCAATTCACTCCTGTTTTTCTTGGGGCTTGCGCCGGCGCGTCAACGCGCCGCGCCGATGATTTGCAGAAAGTCCGGGGCCTTGAGCGACGCGCCGCCGATCAGGCCGCCGTCGATGTCCGGCTGGGCCAGCAGCGACGCGGCGTTGCCCGCGTTCATGCTGCCGCCGTAAAGAATGTGGATGCGATCCACGTGTTCGGTCGCGGCCTTGAGTTGCGCGCGCAGCAGCGCATGCACCTGCTGGGCCTGCTCGGGCGTGGCGGTGCGGCCGGTGCCGATCGCCCAGACCGGCTCGTAGGCCACCACGATTTCGCTGATGCAGTGCCCGTTGGTATGGATCACGGCGGCCATCTGGCGCTTGACCACCTCTTCGGTCTTGCCGGCCTCGCGCTCGGCCAGCGTTTCACCGACGCAGACGATCGGCGTGATGCCGGCGGCCAGCGCCACCTTGGCCTTGTCCGCAACCAGCGCATCGTTCTCGCCGTGGTACTGCCGGCGCTCGGAGTGGCCCACGATCGCGTAGCGAACCCCGAACTCCTTGAGCATCGCCGCCGACACCTCGCCGGTGTAGGCACCCTGCTCGTGCGGCGACACATCTTGCGCGCCCAGCTCCAGCGCGGAGCCGGCGCGCAGCGCCTGCACCTGCGCCAGATAAGGGGCCGGCACGCACACCGCGACGGTGCAAGCGGCGTCCTTCATCCCCGCGACCAGCGCGCGCACCAGCGCGTCGTTGGCGGCGAGGTTGCCGTTCATCTTCCAGTTGCCGGCGATCAGCTTCTTCTTGGTCATCTCGTTCACCACGTCAGCACGATCTTGCCGATGTGCTGGTTGGATTCCATCAGCTCATGGGCCTTCGCGGCCTCGGCAGCCGGGAAGGTGCTGTGGATGACGGGCTTGATGGCCCCGCTTTCCAGCAGCGGCCAGACCTTGGCCTTCAGCGACCGGGCGATATCCGCCTTGAATTCGACCGGGCGCGGACGCAGCGTCGAGCCCGTGATCATCAGGCGCTTGCGCAGTACCTGGCCCGAGTTGAACTCGCTCTTGGTGCCGCCCTGCACGGCGATGATTACCAAACGGGCGTCCTCGGCCATACAGCCGACTTCGCGCGCTACATAGTCGCCCGCGACCATGTCGAGAATGACGTTGACGCCGGCGCCGCCGGTGAGCTTCTTGGCCTCGTCGGCGAAGTCCTGCGTCTTGTAGTTGATTGCGTGGTCGGCACCCAACTTGACGCAGGCCTCGCACTTGTCGTCGCTGCCCGCCGTGGCGATCACCGTGGCGCCCAAGGCCTTGGCCATCTGGATGGCGGTGACACCGATGCCACTCGTGCCGCCCTGGACCATGAAGGTTTCGCCGGCTTGCAGGCGCCCCCGGTCGAACACGTTGCTCCACACGGTGAAGAACGTTTCCGGCAACGAAGCCGCTTCGATATCGCTGAAGCCCTTGGGAACCGGCAGGCACTGGCCGACCGGTGCCACGCACAACTGCGCGTAACCGCCACCGGCGACCAGCGCGCAAACGCGATCGCCCTTCTTGAAGCCGGCCGCGGCCATTGCCTTGGCGTCGCCATCGACGATCTCACCGGCCACTTCCAGACCCGGAATGTCCGAGGCGCCGGGCGGTACCGGGTAGTTGCCGGTGCGCTGGAGCACGTCGGGGCGGTTGATGCCGCTGGCGGCGACGCGGATCAGCAGTTCGCCCGGGCCGGGGACAGGCGCAGGCCGCTCACCCAGGCGCAGAACGTCGGGCTTGCCATAGGCAGTGATTTCAACGGCTTTCATGATCTTGCTTCAGGCCAAGCCAGTCCCGAGGGAACTGGCCGTGGCTGGCAACTGCGATCAGGCCTGATGGTCGTCGACCGGTGCCTGCTGCGGCTCGCGCTGCGGGTCCCGCGGCTGCTGGTCATGGGCCTGCGGGTCGCGCGGCTGCTGCTCACCACGCGGCAGCTGGTCGCGATACTGCTCGCGCGGCTGTTGATCGCCACGCGGCTGCTGGTCGCCACGTGGCTGGTCACGGTATTGCTCGCGCGGCGGGCGGTCGCCACGGGGCTCGCGCTGCTCGCGCGGCGGGCGGTCCTGGAAGTCGCCGGCCGGGCGATCGAGCAGCGCCTTCATCGACAGCTTGACGCGGCCCTTGTCGTCGGTCTCGAGCACCTTCACGCGCACGATCTGGCCTTCGCTCAGGTAGTCGGTGACCTTCTCGACGCGCTCATGGGCGATCTGGCTGATGTGCAGCAGGCCGTCCTTGCCGGGCAGCAGGTTGACCAGGGCGCCGAAGTCCAGGATCTTGGTGATCGGGCCTTCGTAGACCTTGCCGATTTCCACTTCCGCGGTGATCTGCTCGATGCGCTGCTTGGCCACATCGGCCTTGGCGGCGTCGGTGGCCGCGATGGTGATGGTGCCGTCTTCCTCGATGTTGATCTGGCAGCCGGTCTCTTCGGTCAGCGCGCGGATCACTGCGCCGCCCTTGCCGATCACGTCGCGGATCTTCTCGGGGTTGATCTTCATCGTGTAGAGCTTCGGGGCGAAGGTCGACACCTCGGTCTTGGCCGCGCCCATGGCTTCCTGCATCTTGCCCAGGATGTGCATGCGCGCTTCCTTGGCCTGGGCCAATGCGACCTGCATGATTTCCCGGGTGATGCCCTGGATCTTGATGTCCATCTGCAGCGCCGAAATGCCGTTGGTGGTGCCGGCCACCTTGAAGTCCATGTCGCC
>JAQGMS010000287.1 GCA_028292245.1 Ramlibacter sp. | reverse complement strand
TGGTCAATTTGGCGGCGTGGCTGGTCGCAGCCAGGCTGCCGCCCACCAACGCGGCGATCCATCCCATCGCCTGGCTGTCGGCGCCCAGTGCACCGGCGGCCAGCGCGGCGCCGGCCGGGATGCGGATCACCGTATGGACCATGTCCCACATCGTGTCCACCAGCGGAATCTTGTCGGCAAAGAATTCGACGAAGCACATGAAGCCGCTGGCGGCCAGCACGCCGGGGTGCTGCAGCACTCTCAAGCCCTGCGGCAGTTCGATCCAGCCCATGAAACCGGCCGCCCCTACCAGGAACACCGCCGCATAGAGCCGCACGCCGCTGGCCCAGCCGAGCGCGGCGGCCAGCGCCAGCAGTTGCGGCGCGTCCATCAGGTGGTTGAGGGCGTCCATCGCGCTCAGTCTTGCGGCAGCCAGCCCGGCTTGCGTTTGCCCAGGAAGGCCTGGATGCCTTCGCGGCCCTCGTCGCTGACGCGGATGTCGGCGATGCCGCGCACCGTGCGCTCGATCAACTCATGCGTGATCTCCTGGCCGGCGACGTCCTGCACCAGCGCCTTGCAGGCCTTGATGGCGGCGGGGCCGGCCTGCACCAGCGTCTGCGCCAACTCGGCCACCTTGGCATCGAGCTGGTCCGCCGTGACGACCTCGTGCACGAAGCCGATGCGCAGGGCCTCGGCCGCGCTGAAGCGCTCGGCCGTCAGGAAATAGCGATGGGCCGCGCGTGCGCCCATCGCGCGGATCACGTAAGGGCTGATGGTCGCCGGGACCAGGCCCAATTTCACTTCACTCAAGCAGTAGTGCGCCGTGTCGACCGACACGGCGATGTCGCACACCGCCGCCAGGCCCGTGCCACCCGCGTACACGTCGCCCTGGATGCGCGCGATGGTCGGCTTGGGGCATCTGTAGATCACGCGCAGCATCTGGGCCAGCAGCGCCGCATCGGCCAGGTTCTGCTCGTGGGTGTAGCCGGCCATCCGCTTCATCCAGTTCAGGTCGGCGCCGGCGCAGAACGCCGTACCGCTGGCCGCCAATACGATGCAACGAACTTCCACACGTTCCGACAACGCCGTGAAAAGCGCGGTCATCTCCGCGATCACCTCGTCGTTGAAGGCGTTGCGCACTTCGGGCCGGTTGAGCGTGACCGTGGCGACGGCGCCGGAGACGTGAAGAAGCAGGTGGTTCATGGCGTGTGGCGGGTCAGTCGGCGCGGGCTTCCTTGGTCCACACCACCGCCCCGTTGACCGCGTACAACCTGCACGGCAGGCCCTTGCTCCGTTGCTGGCAGACGGTGAGGGCGCGTTCGCTCGGGTCGCGCGACGCGTTCGGGTCGGCCGGCGTCAGCCCCCAGGTGGCGGCCCAGTGGCCCTGGTCCGAGACGGCGAAGGCCCGGGGCGTGGGCTTGGTCACCCACTCGCGGTACGAGTCGCGCGCCTTGTCGGAGATGTAGGGCACCGCGTCGACGTCGTCCACGCGGGCATAGCCGCTGGCCAGCGCGCGGGGCTGCACCGGTTGCGGAAGCACTTCGGCCGCACGGGCCACCACCGGCACCGGCGCAGGCGCAGGCGGCGCCACGGCCACTACCGGAGGCGGCACTGCATCCCTGGACCAGACCACCGTGTTGTTCACCGCGTAGAGCTTGCAGCTCACCTTGGCGTTGCGCGAGCAGCCGGCCAGGGCGCGTTCGGCCGGGTCGCTGGGCAGCGAGGCATCGGCGGGTACCAGTCCGTAGGCCGGAAAGTAAGCGCCGCCCGGCGCCAGCGCGAAGGCCCGGGGAACCGGTTGCCTGACCCAGTCGCGATACGCCTGCCGGCCTTGCGGACCGAGATGCGGCACGGCGTCCACGTCCTCCAGCCGCGCAAAGCCCGTGCCGTGCGGCTCCGCCAATTGCATCGCGGTCGGTTGCGGCAACGTGCGCGGCCGGCTCGGGTCGGTCGTGGGCGCGGCAGGCGCGCGAGGGAAAGCCATCGCCGTCATCTGGCCCATGACCACCCGGACGATTTCCGGGTACTCGTAGGCCGCGCCCGAACTGTGGTCGATCACGGCGCCGACGACACCGCCCAGGATGATGTTGCCGAACATCGCGCCGCGCGTGCCGGACTCGACCGACACCATGCCTTGCGGCAGCGGCGCCTTCTCGCACTTGACTTCCATCGGCTTGTTGGAGCGCACGATCGAGGTGTCGCCCGGCGACTTGATGCGCCAGGTGCCCTTGTCGTTGCTCAGCGCGCAGTCGGCGCCTGTCACGGCACTGCCGTCGGCGGCCTGGGCCTGCACATACATCTTCTGCACGTTGCCGCCGGCGACAGAGGCACATCCCGTCGCCGCAACAGTGGCAATGAGTGCCAGTACGCGAATAACTCGTTCCATGGAATCCCCTCCAGTAAGTAGTTGGTTTCTCATTCTAGGGGAGGGGTTCGCAAATCAGTACCGCTTGGCCACTTCTTCCAGCATCACTTCGGTCGCGCCGCCGCCGATGGCCAGCACGCGGGCGTCGCGCCACAGCCGCTCGATCGCGGTTTCGCGGATGTAGCCCATGCCGCCGTGGAACTGCTGGCAGGTCTGCACCACTTCGTTGACCAGTTCGCCCGTCAGTGCCTTCAGCATCGACACCTCCTGCACGATGTCGTGGCCTTGCGTGACGCGCCAGGCACAGTGATACATGAATTGCCGCGCGGCCCGGTTCTTGGCATCCGCCATCGACAGCCGCTGGCGGATCGTCTGTTGCTCCCACAGCTTCGCGCCGAAGGCTTCGCGCTGCCGCACATAGTCGAGCGTGAGTTCGAGCGCGCGCCGGCAATGCCCCACCGCCATCGCGGCCAGGGCGATGCGCTCGGTCTGGAAATTTTTCATCACCGAGTAGAAGCCCTTGCCCTCCTCCCCCAGCAGGTTGCCGGCGGGAATGCGCACGTTGTCGAGGATCAGTTCGGCGGTGTCGGACGACAGCCAGCCCGTCTTCTTCAACGCGCGCCCGACCGAGAAACCCGCCGTGCCCTTCTCGACGATGTACATCGACATGTCGCGCTTGCCGCCGCCGGTCTTGGCGGCGATGAAATACAGGTCCGCATGCACGCCATTGGTGATGAACATCTTGGTGCCGTTGAGCACCCATTGGTCACCTTCGCGCCTGGCCGTGGTGCGGATGCCCGCGACGTCGGAGCCGGCGCCCGGCTCGGTGATGCCCACCGCCGTGATCAGCTCGCCCGCAATCACCCGGCGCAGGTACTTTTCCTTCTGCGCCGCGCTGCCGGCATGGTGCAGGTGCGGGCTCGCCATGTCGGTGTGGACCAGCACCGTGATGATGAAGCCGGCGAAGGTCGATTGCGACAGCGCTTCGGCGAACACCAGGTTGGTCAGTGCGTCGCCTTCGGCGCCGCCATAGGCACTCTCGTACATCAGCCCGAACAGGCCGGCCTGCCCCATGCGGCGCAGCACGTCGCGCGGCACGAAGCCCTGCTCCTCCCACGCCGCGGCATGCGGCTCGACCTCGCGGGCGATGAACTTCGCGACCTGGTCGCGCAGCAGTTCGTGGTCGGCGTTTGTATAGATGCTGGTCATGGTTGCCTAACGTGGACTGTCCGCGGACATGGCGCGCGGCAGCGAGGGCAAGGCCGCGCTTGTTTCGCTGTTTCCGAACATGTGCGACAGGCTGGGCGACAGCTGCCGGCTCCAGGCCAGCACTTCCTCATCGTTGCCGAATTCGGAGGCCGGGACAAAGACTCGCACCCAGCCGAACCCGGTGCCTGAATACCGGCTATACATGACTTCGTACAGCGGACCGGCAAGCTTCAGCGAGCGCGTGTCCATCCATTCCCGGGCCTGACCATAGAGTCCGGACTGCCCCGGGGCCGCTAGGTGGCTGCGGCGCTTGTAGATCACTAGGCACGCGGGGAAACCCGGGGTGCTGCCCGTGTCTTCCTTGTGCATTTCGCCGGTCACCTTGCACGGCTCATCGGACCACCGGCGCGCCGCCATGCTGCCGGCGGACAGGTTCACCGCCACCGACCATCGAACCTTGCCATCCTGGACGTCGCTGGCATAGACCGTGTACATGGGCGCCACCGATTCGCCGGCGATTCGAACGCCGTCCTGGGTCCGAGCGGCCAGTGTCCAGTCGCCAGCGGGCAATTGCAACGTGCGCTCGCCGATGGCCAGTTCGCGGCCTGGCAGCGCGGCGGGCAGCGGCGTGCTGACCGCGTCCACCAATGGCGTGCGCCGCGGTGCCGCCTGCAGCAAATCCGCGGGGGCCGCAAAGACGCGCCTTGGCTCGTTCACCGCTTCGAGCATCCGCGCCGTGACCGCGAGCCCGATATCCACGGGCACGCCGGCCGGCAGGCGCAACTTGCGCTCGGCGGCCCATTGCCCAACGGCCGCCTCCAGCTCCCACAAACGCTTTTGCTGCAATGGCCGCGTGCGCCAGTACATGGGCCCGTCCGCCAGCATATTCGGGTCGCCGTTGAGCTTTTTCAGGATCTCCAGGTAGGCCATCGGCTCGATGCCCATCGGGATCAACAGCCGCATCGCCAGCCGGTCCGCCGATATCAGCTGCTGCTCCGGCGGCGCGCTCAGGCCGCTCTCCTTGTTCTCGCCCAAAGTGATGAGCGCTCCCAGCAACAATTCGCCGGCCGCCTTGTTGAGGCCGCGGTTGCGGCTGATACCCAGCGCCACCTGTGCCGCCTCCTGGGCGAGCACCACCTTCAGCTCTTGCGGCGCCAAGCCCTGCAGCAAGGGCATGGTGACGATGACCCGCGAGCCGTCCGAGTCGGCGTAGCTGTGGCCGCTGTCCACCGGGCTGAGTGACATTGAACAGACGCGCACATTGCGCACGGCGGTGGTGAAGACCTGCCCGTCCCGGCGCACGGTCAAGCGGTTGATCGGGTCCGCCGAAAGACGGGCTTCGTTTTCTTCGCGCGCCCGCTTGACGAGTTCCATGGTGGATTCCCGGGGCCGGTTCGCGCCGGCCGGTGGCGCGGCGGGTACCGAGACCAGGACGTCGCCCTGCCGCAATCCCGCCATCGCCTGCGGAGTGCCGCGGCGGTCGGCCGTCACCACGCGTTCGCCGGGCTGCACGGCAAAGCGCTTGCGCAGCGCCTCGTTGGTCTCGTCGCTGAGCCTGATGACGGCCGGGTCCGTCGATGACGTGCTCACCATCGTGCCCACGCTGGCCCCCGCGCTCCAGCTGGCCTGGTCTTCCTTGCACAACGGGTGCAGGGCGTACGCCATCAGGAACAGGATGTCCTCGGCCGGCGCGGCCTGGATCTTCATTTCGAGCTCGCGCTCCGGCGTCGCCCGCGGCAACAGGGCCTGCGCAGGCGCTGCGGCGGTGAAGGCGAGCGCCAAGCCCAGCCACACGTTCGACATCCGCATCATGGTCTTCCTTTCACATCCGGAACACGCCGAACTTCGGCTCGGGAATCGGCGCGTTCAGCGTGGCCGACAGGCCCAGCGCCAGCACCCGCCGCGTATCGGCCGGGTCGATCACGCCGTCATCCCACAGCCGCGCGCTGGCGTAGTACGGGTGCGACTGGTGCGCGAACTGGTCCAGCAGCGGCTGCTTGAACGCGGCCTCTTCATCGGCGCTCCATTTGCCGCCCTTGCCCTCGATGCCGTCGCGCTTGACGGTGGCCAGCACGCTGGCGGCCTGCTCGCCGCCCATCACCGAGATGCGCGCGTTCGGCCACATCCACAGGAAGCGCGGCGAATAGGCGCGGCCGCACATGCCGTAGTTGCCGGCACCGAAGCTGCCGCCGATGATGATGGTGAACTTCGGGACACTGGCCGTGGCCACCGCCGTCACCATCTTGGCGCCGTGGCGGGCGATGCCTTCGGCCTCGTACTTGCGCCCGACCATGAAGCCGGTGATGTTCTGCAGGAACACCAGCGGCACCTTGCGCTGGCAGCACAGCTCGATGAAGTGCGCGCCCTTTTGCGCGCTCTCCGAAAACAGGATGCCGTTGTTGGCGATGATGCCCACCGGCATGCCCTCGATGTGGGCGAAGCCGCAGATCAGCGTCGAGCCGAAGCGCTGCTTGAACTCATGGAACTCGGACGCATCGACGACGCGGGCGATGATCTCGCGCACGTCGTACGGCTTGCGGGTGTCGATCGGCACCACACCGTAGATTTCCTTGGGGTCGAACTTGGGCGGGCGCGGCTCGCGCAGCTCCTGCTCGACGTTCTTGCCGCGGTTCAGGCTGGCCACCGCCTGCCGTGCCAGCGCCAGCGCGTGCATGTCGTTTTGCGCCAGGTGGTCGGCCACCCCGGACAGTCGCGTGTGCACGTCGCCGCCGCCCAGGTCTTCGGCCGAGACGATCTCGCCGATCGCCGCCTTCACCAACGGGGGGCCGCCCAGGAAGATCGTGCCCTGGTTCTTGACGATGATGGTCTCGTCGCTCATCGCCGGCACATACGCCCCACCGGCCGTGCACGAGCCCATCACCACGGCGATCTGCGCGATGCCTTGCGCCGAGAGATTCGCCTGGTTGTAGAAGATGCGGCCGAAATGGTCTCGGTCCGGGAACACCTCGTCCTGGTTCGGCAGGTTGGCGCCGCCGGAATCGACCAGGTAGATGCAGGGCAGGCGGTTCTGCTGCGCCACTTCCGGCGCGCGCAGGTGCTTCTTCACCGTCATCGGGTAGTAGGTACCGCCCTTGACGGTGGCGTCGTTGCAGACGATCACGCAGTCGAGGCCGCTGACGCGGCCGATGCCCGCCACCAGGCCCGCGCACGGCGCATCGCCGTTGTACATGTCGTGGGCAGCCAGCGGCGCCAGTTCCAGGAACGGCGTGCCGGGGTCCAGCAGCATCTGCACGCGGTCGCGCGGCAGCAATTTGCCGCGGCCTTCGTGCCGCGCGCGCGCCACCTCGCCGCCGCCGAACGCCGCCTTGGCCAGCTGGACGTTCAGGTCTTCCACCTGCGCGCGCATCGCGGCGGCGTTGGCCTGGAAGTCGGCGGAGCGGGGATTGAGTTGCGTCTCCAGGGCGGGCATCGTGCGTCCTTGTCTTCTTGTCGTTCACATAGTAGCGCCCCCATCAGGTGCGAGCGGCCATGCAGGTTGCAAATCCTGCCACTCTGCCGCAAACTGCTTCCATGAGCACCCGTCCGCCGCGCGGCCCCGCCGGCCAGCCCGCCGCCGCCACGCCGATGGCTTTCGCCAGGGCCATTGCCGCGGCCTACCAGCGCCAGGGCGAGAGCCCGGCCGAGGCGCTGAAGCTGGCACAGATCACGCCAATCCGGCTGCTGCAACCCGACGCCCGCATCACCGCCCACCAGATGGAAGTACTGTCCGGCGCCGCCATGCAGGAACTGGACGACGAGGCACTCGGCGCGTTCAGCCGCAAATTGCCCTGGGGCAGCTACGGCATGCTGGCACGCGCATCGCTCAGCTCGCCCCACCTGGGCGTGGCGCTCAAGCGCTGGTGCCGGCATCACGCGCTGATCGCGAGCGACATCCAGTTGAAGCTGGTGGAAGCCGGCGGCGGCGCGGCCATCGTCATCGACGAGAAAGCGCGGCTCGGTGACAAGGAGCCGGGCATGCGCGAGTTCAGTCTCGTGCACGTATTGCGCAACATCCACGGCCTGGCCTGCTGGTACATCGATTCGCGCATCCCGCTGCAAGGCGCGAGCTTTCCATTTCCCGCGCCGCCGCATGCCGACGCGTACCGGCACATGTTCCCCGGCGGGCCGGTGAAGTTCGATGCGGCGCAGGCCTCGATCGCGTTCGACGCCCGCTACCTGGCCCTGCCCCTGCGCCGTGACGAAAAGGCGCTGCGGCAGATGCTGCAGCGGGCGCTCCCGCTCACGGTGCTGCAGTACCGGCGTGACCGGCTGCTGGTGCAGCAGGTGCGCCAGGCCTTGACCGCCCACCCGGCGCAAGCGCACAGCGCGGAGGGTATTGCCGGGCTGCTGCACACGTCCTCGCGCACGCTGCACCGGCAGTTGAAGGAGGAAGGCGCTTCGCTCCAGCAGCTCAAGGATGAGGTGCGCTGCGAACGCGCCAAGGACCTGCTCTATCGCAGCAGCAAGCCCGTGAAGCAAGTGGCGGCGGCGGCGGGCTTTCGCAACGAAAAGAGCTTCTTGCGGGCTTTCAGGCAGTGGACCGGCCTGAGCCCGGCGGAATTCCGCAAGGCTTCCGAATAAGCACAGCAATAGGCTCCTACGCGCGGCTGCAGGCTTGTCCGACGATGCCGTAGTGCCAATTGCGGTGTGATGGGAGCTTCTTTCTCCAGGAGAACCCCATGAAGATTCCAGCATTGGTCACCGCCCTGGCGCTTGCCTGCGGCACGGCATTCGCGGCGCAAACCAACAACACGGCCGATTCGAGCCGCTACAACTCGACCGCCACCGCGTCGGCCGACACGAGCTCCAAGGGCTCGGGCGAAGGCCTGCTCGCCAAGACGAAGCGCGCGTTCCACAAGATGGGCGACAAGATGCGCAGCGTCGGCCACAAGTCCGGCAGCGACACGCGGACCATGGGCGCGAGCGGCTCGGACAACGGCCGCCGGGCACGCATGGACGAGGCCTACGCGAACTACGCGAAGAAGCACCCGCAGCAGAAGTGACGGGGCTGCCCCGCCCATCGGCGCAGTGGCATGCCGCGGCGCAATTCGCATTGCTCGTGGCATGCGCTGGCGTGGGCGCGCAGGAGAGTCCGAAGAGCACGCTGCCTTCGGTCACCGTGATCGCCCGGTCGCGCGACCCGGTTGAAAAGTCCTACCGCAAGATGATCCAGGGCATGGACTACTTCGAGCGCAAGCACGCGATGGCGCCCAATGCGACGCTGCGCTTCAAGCTGCTGCCGCGCCGGCACGAGACCAACATGAACGACGTCGAAGTCGAGATCAGTGCCCGCAGCTTCGACATCCCGGTGCCGGTGGCGCCGGACCAGACCTTCACCCTGGTGCGCAACCAGAAGGCGCTGGATGAAGACGCGGTGGTATCACCCAACCGCAAGAAGCAGAGCATGACCTGGCGCACCGAAATCCGCACGCCGGGCTTGCCGCCCAACACGCGCCGGCTTGGCGACATGCGGCTGGAGTGCCAGGTCGGTATCGAAGCGGACCTGGTTTCCAACTCCAACACGCTCGGCGGCCGGATTGCCAACCTGTTTTCGGACCCCGTGGGCTATTGCGACCGCAAGGAGGCGAAGTACCTCTTCTTCGCGGAGCGGCCCTTGTTCAGCGTGGCGCTGGTCGCCGGCCGCCGCCGCGAGTTTCTGCCGATCGACCGGCTCTACGCCGAAGCCAGCGACGACCCCGGGCTGAAGTACGACCTGCCCTATTGCGACTGCGAAGTGATGGTCGCCCGCACCTACTACCTGCCGCTGGGCGATCACAGCTGGCCCGACGACACGCGCGTCGAGTTCGAATACATGGACGATTGACGATGGGCTGCTTCATCACGCGCTGCGCCTGCATCTTCGGGTGCGCCGGCGTGGTGGGCTGCGCGGGCGTCGGTGGATTCGATCCGTTGCCCGATGCGCCGGGTTCCGTGCGAACCGCGGGTGGCCAAAGCCTGCCGCCCGCAGCCGCCCTGGACGCGATCAGCGCCGGCAAGAGCACCAAGGCCGAAGTCGCGGCAGCGCTCGGCAAGGCCGTCGTCATCCCCTTCGAAAGCGGCTACGAGGTGTGGGTCTATCGCTGGAAGGGCGCGAAGAAAACGACGCGCGCCGCGACCGAACTGGTGGTGCTCTTTGCGCCGTCCGGCATCGCCAGGAAAGCCCGCATCCGTCCGGGCTACGAGACGGGTGACTGAGGGGCATCACCTCTTCTAATGACCGCGGTTGAATCCTGCTTCGCGCTGGTTAGCCCTATCAGGCCGAACACTTTCTCAGTATAGATTTGCCGTCTCCCTCGCAGTACGAGTCCGCCTGCGAGGCCTTTGGAGCAAATATGTACAACTTCCTCCTGCCCATCGCGCTCGCGATGGCTGCCACCTTCATCGCGCCGGCAGCCCAGGCCCAGACCAGCGAAGGCGGCGCCTACCTGAATCCCCAATTGTTTCGCGGCGAGGCAGCCCACCAGAGCGCCGTGGCCGAACAAGAGATGCACGCTTTCATCGGCAAGACCGGGCTGCCACCGGCCCCGCTCTACGCGATCAAGAAGGTCGACGACATTACGGCGCCCGGCCGCACGCCCTACTGCTGGGCGTACACCAATCCGGTGATCGGCCTCATGAGCGGCTACAAGCCCGTGGTGGTGAACAGCGAGGCCATCCAGCCCGCGGTGCTGGCCATCACCGGCGTCATCGCCGGCGCCAAGCCGGACGCCGGCGCGGTGTTGCTGAAGAGCCTGAGCGCCGCGGAGCAGAAGGCCGTGCTCGAGCGGCTGCAGCGCTCCAAGTGCTTCGGCACTGCCGCCGGCGTGGAGACCGCGATCGCCAGGGCCGAAGGACTTTGCGGCAACGTCGAGGACGTGGCGCCACAGGCGTCCGTGGGCCAGCAAGGGCTGATCGCCAAAGCCGCCTATGCGTGGGAGGACCAGTCCTGGTCCGGGATCGCCACCCGTGAGGGCCCGGCACTCAATGCGAGTTTGAAGGGCCTGGCCGGACGCTTCGAGAACGTGCACACGGCGCGCCTGGTCGTCGTGCCCACGAAGGGCACGAGCGTCGGCTTCGGCCTGTACGTGCACCCCAGCGTGCCGGAGGCGACGATCAAGAAAGCAGTGGCCATGTTCCAGGGGCTGACCTCGCCGTCCCGGCCGCTGGCGATTGCGCTCGACCTCGGGCCGCAGTTCAGCTTCATTGCGCCCACGCCGGAGCAGGTTCAACAAATGCGCGCAGCGATCGGCATCAGGTAGATGCCGGCTCAGGTCTCGGCGCTTGCCTTGTTCAGCAGCGCCATTGTCGGCGCATCCAGCACCAGCCGCGCGGCCTGCACCAGTTCGTCGAGCTGCGACAGGTTGCTGGCGCTGGCGATCGGCGCGGCAATGCCGGGCTGCGCCATCACCCAGGCGATCGCCACGCGCGCCGGTGTGCTGCCGGTGCGTTGCGCGGCTTCGTCCAGCGCGGCGAGGATCTTCAGCCCGCGCTCGTTGAGGTACTTGGACACGGTGCCGGCGCCGCGCGCGCTCTTGCCGGCGTCCGCCGCGGTGCGGTACTTGCCGCTGAGGAAGCCGGCCGCCAGCGAATAGAAATTGATGACGCCCACGCCCTCCTTCACGCACAGCGGCTGCAGCTCGCGCTCGAACGTCGCGCGGTCGTACAGGTTGTACAGCGGCTGCAGGCTTTCGTAGCGCGGCAGGCCCAATTGGCGGCTGGTGTCCAGCGCCTCGGCCAGCCGCGCCGCTGTGTAGTTGGACGCGCCGATGGCGCGCACCAGTCCGGCGTCGACCAGCTCAGCAAAGGCTTCCAGCGTGGCGGCCAGCGGCGTCTTCGGGTCGTCCTGGTGCGCCTGGTAGAGATCGATCTGTTCCACCTGCAGCCGGCGCAGCGACGCTTCCACGGCCTTGCTGATATATGCGGGCGCCAGGCCCACCTTGCCGTCGCCCATGTCCATGCCCACCTTGGTGGCGATCACCACCTTGTCACGGCGGCCGCCCTG
Organism: Ramlibacter sp.; assembly: GCA_028292245.1. Classification (GTDB taxonomy): domain Bacteria; phylum Pseudomonadota; class Gammaproteobacteria; order Burkholderiales; family Burkholderiaceae_C; genus Ramlibacter. The sequence goes on along the minus strand of JAQGMS010000287.1, from coordinate 65,310 downwards.
CTTCAGCCAGCGGCCGATCACGGTTTCGGACTCGCCGCCGGTATGGCCGGCCGCCCAGCGCGAATACACGTCGGCGGTGTCGATGAAGTTGAAGCCCGCGTCGAGCCAGGCGTCGAGCAAGGAGAACGAGGTGCGCTCGTCGACAGTCCAGCCGAAGACGTTGCCGCCGAGGCAGAGCGGGGAAACCTTGAGCGGCGAGCGGCCCAGCGAGCGGTATTGCATTCGAACTCCCTTGTTACGCTCATTCTAGGAAATGCGAATGTCCCCCGTTGCCAGTGCGATATCAGCCTCGCAGCACATCACCTTTCAGCGAGTAGAGAATCCCGACCACCTCGCTGACTTCGGCCGGGCCCGCGCCGTGGGCGTTCAGGGCCGCGACGACGTCGTCCATCGTCGCGACCAGCTCCTCCTCGCTGATGTTCATGCCCGCATGGGCGCTGCGCAAGTCGCGGCCCTCGTACTTTTGCGGCCCTCCGGTGCCGGCGCAGAAGAACTGCGTACCCAGCTGCTTGAGCTGCGGCAGGTCCTTGCCGCGAAAACGCGGCGACAGCGTCGGGTTGACGGCATGGCGATCGATGGCGTCCTCGATGATCGCGGCGATGCGCTCGACGCCGCCGAGCCGCTGGTAGAGCGATTCAGTCATTGGAGCTTGCCTTCCGATCGGCGGAAACGACCCGCCAGGAGGCGTACTCGGTCGCGCCCGCGGCGCGTTGCCGGGCAAGCTCTTCCGCGCGAAATTCGATCGCTTCGATCGTTGCCGGGTCCGGGCGGACCGGCGGCGCGGCCTGCGAATCCCAGTCCAGGTGTACGTTGGGTTGCGTGGTCATGAGGCTCTCCTTGATGCGCCCGATGGCGCGTTAGGAGACAAGCATGGCGACGCATCGTTCCTGAAACGTTCCTGGGCCGTCGCATTGCCCGGGCCGGTGCCGCGTAGTACGCTGTCCCGCTTATGGGTGGCATGATTTCTTCCGAAACGAACAGCGCGGGCAGCCGTGTCGACATCCGCATGCTGGGTGGGTTTTCGGTGGCGATCGACGGTGCGCAGCTGCCGCCCGAAAGCTGGCCCAGCCTGCGCGCCGCCCACCTGGTCCAGTTGCTGAGCCTGGCCAACGGGCATCGCATGCTGCGCGAACAGGTGATCGACGCGCTCTGGCCCCAGCTCGAACCCGAAGCCGGCGCGGCCAACCTGCGCAAGGCGGCGCACCACGCCCGTCAGGCGCTGCAGCGGCAGGACGCCGTCGTGTTGCGCGGCGGCCAAGTCATTCTGTGTCCGGCAACGACATTGGCCGTGGACGCCGCCGTCTTCGAGCAACGCGCGCATTCCGCGCTGGCAAGCCGCGATGCGGCAACCTGCGCCGATGCGGCCAGCAGCTACCAGGGCGACCTTCTTCCCGCCTCGCAGTACGAAGCCTGGACCGAAAGCGCGCGGGCCCAATTGCGTTCGCGCTACGTCGAACTGCTGCGCGCCGGTGCGCGCTGGGACCAGCTGGCGCAAGCCGAGCCCGCCGACGAGCCCGCGCATCGTGAACTCATGCGCGGCGCGCTCGCGGCCGGCAATCGCGCCGCCGCCATCCGCTGGTACTCGCGCCTGCGCGCCGCCTTGCAGCAGGTGCTGGGCGTGACCCCCGATCGCGAAACCGAAGCGCTGTATGAGCAATGCGTCGCAGGCCTGCTGCCATCCGGGCCGGCGTTCATCGGCCGGCAGATGGAGCTGGCGCAGGCCGCATCGTGGCTGCGCGCAGCACCTGGCCAGCCGTTGGGCGAGCAGCCGGGCGGCCTGGCCCTGCGCGGCCCGGCCGGCATCGGCAAGACCGCTTTCTGCCGGCAATTGAGCACGATGGCGCGCGAACGCGAGTGGACCGTCGTCAACGCCGACGCGGCGCAACCGGGCCGGCCTTACGCGGTGATCGCGGCAGTGGCGGAGCGGCTGATCCTGGAGAACCGCTCGGTGCTGGACGCCGTCGGCGGCCCCGCGCGCTCGGTGCTGGCGATGCTGAGTCCGCTCGCCGTGCCGGCCGACGCGTTGCAAGGACCGCTGGGGCGGCACCAGGTGATCGGCGCGTTCCGCCGGCTGCTGCTGGCCGCGTCGAACGGTGGTCCTGTCATGCTGCGAGTCGATGATGCTCACCTCCTCGGTGACGCCGATGTCGATGTCATGCTGCACCTGGCGGTGACGGGCCGGCCGGTGTCGGTCGTGCTGGCCATGCGGCCCGCGGCACCGGACTCCGCCCTGGCGCGCGGCGTGGCGCGCCTGGCAGGCGGCGGGCACATGCTGGCGATCGAACTCGAGCCGCTGGGCCGCGACGAAGCCGCCGGCCTCGTCGCGCAAGCCGCGTCGCGAGCGCTGTCCGCGGAGGTGGTCGAGCGCATCGTCGGCCTGGCGGACGGCAACCCGTTCGCCGCCATCGAACTCGCCCGCAGCGCGGGACCCACGGCCGGCTCGCGCTTGCCAACGAACGCCACCGAAGCCATCACGGCGCGGCTGTGCGACGTGCCCGCGCCCGCCATGTCGCTGCTGAAGTGCCTGGCCCTGGCCGGTGACGAGCTGGATGCCTCCATTGCCGCGGCCCTGTCGCCGGGCACGGAGGAAGAGACATTCGCGCTGCTCGACACGGCCCTCGAAGCAGGCGTGCTGGTGGTCGCCGACGCGCGCTACCGCTTCCGGCACGAGCTGGTGCGCCAGTCGCTGGTCGACCAGATCCCGCCGCACCAGCGGCTCAGGATGCACCGCGACGCAGCGCAGCGGCTGGCGCGGCTGAACGCGGCGCCGGCCGCGATCGCGCGCCACTGGCTGGCCGGCGGCAGCCCGGTGGAGGCGGCTCCGTGGCTGCTGGCGGCGGCGCGCGATGCCATGCGTCTGGCCGCCTTCACCGACGCCCTGCGGCACCTGGCCCCGTTGCTGGCCTACCAGGTCGATCACGCCGAAGCCCTGCGGCTGAAGGCCGAAGCCCTGGACGCGATCGGCGACCCGGCCGCCGTGGCCGCCTACCGCGCCGCGGCCGAAGCGGTGAGTGAATCGGCGTCGCACGACCTGCGCGCCAAGGGTGCGCTGGCCCAGATCAAGCAGGGCGACCCCAAGGGCGCGTTGCTGGCGCTGCAGGACATCCGTCCGACCAGCGTGGAAGGCCTGTTGTGCGAAGCCCTCGCTTACAGCGGCGCCGCCGCGATGGGCATGGCGGAACCCGGCATTGGAACGCAGAAGGCCGGCCAGGCGCGGCGGCTCGCGCTGCAGACCGGCGACACGGCGGCGATCGTTGTGGCTTCGTGGGCACACGCCGCCGCCGCTCACGCGCGCGGCGAACTGCACAGCAGCATCTGGGCCGACCTGCGTGAAACCAGCCACTTGCCGCATCTTGCGGTGCGCGTATTCGACGGCCAGTTGTGCATGGCGCAACGCTTTCTGTACGGCGCGCAGCCGTATCCGGAAGTCATCGCGTTCGCGCAGGCGCTGGCTGCCGAGGCACAGCGCCTGGGAGCGGCGCGCGGCCATGCCTTCGGCGTGACGCTGCGCGGCGAAGCGGAACTGCTGGCCGGCGACTTGCAAGCGGCCGAAGAACACCTGACGCAGGGCGCCCGGCTGCACCATGCCATCGGCGGCGCCACCGGCGAAGCCTTCTCGCTGCAGCGGCTGGCGGAGGTGGCGCATTACCGCGGCCGGCCGCACGACGCGCGCGCCCTGCTCGACGAAGCACTGGACATCGCGCGCCAGACCGACGTCGGTTTCCACCTGCTGGACCGGATCTACGGTGCGCGCATGACCCTGAGCACCGATCCGCAGTCGGCACTGGCGGCGCTGGAAGACGCGCATGAGTCGGTGCACGGGCCTCTCGAGACTTGCCCCGGCTGCCGCATCACGTTCGCGGTGCCCGCCGCCATTGCCGCCGCGCGCGCGGGCAAGCTCGATGCCGCCGCCGACTACGCGCGTTCGGCGGAATTCCTCGCCAATGTCGTGATGCGCTTGCCGGCCTGGTATGCCTCGCTCGACGAGGTGCATGCGCATATCGCGCGGGCGCGTGGCGACGGTGAGGCCGCGGCTTCGAAGCAGTTCACCACTGCCGCCATCAAGTTCCGCGCGGCGGGTCACCCGCTGGACGCCCTGCGTTGCGAAGCGCTCGCGGCAGGCGCGCCCAATTGATGCCCCTGATGGATCCGATCGACCTGCACCAGATTGCCGTCGAAGCGATGCGCTCGCGCGGACTGCTGCCCGAGTTCGCGCCGCAGGCCCTGCAAGAGGCCGAAGCTGCGCGCCGCATCGGTCCCGAACGCAACGGCGCCATCCGCGACCTGCGGTATCTGACCTGGTTCTCGATCGACAACGACGACACGCTCGACCTCGACCAATTGAGCGTGGCCGAGCCGCTGCCCGCCGGCGCCACGCGCCTGTTGGTGGCGGTGGCCGACGTCGATGCCCTGGTGCGGCCCGGCGGCGCGGTGGATGGCCATGCGGGCATCAACACCACGTCGGTCTACACCGCGGCCGGTGTGTTCCCGATGCTGCCGGAGCTGTTGTCGACCGACCTCACTTCACTGCACGAAGGCCGGGAGCGGCTGGCCGTGGTGGTCGACATGGTGGAGCAGGCCGACGGCACGGTGTCGGCATCGGAGGTGTACCGCGCGTCAGTGCTCAATCGCGCCAAGCTCGCCTACGACAGCGTCTCGGCATGGCTGGACGGCGCGGCGCCGCCACTGCCGCAATTGGCGCGCGTGCCGGGCCTGGAGAACCAATTGCGCCTGCACGATGCGCTGGCTGGCCAGTTGCGGCAGTGGCGCAACCAGCGCGGCGCCTTGAACGTGAAGACGATCGCCGCGCGACCGGTGTTCCAGGATGGGAAGCTGGTGGACCTGCAGCCCGACGAGAAGAACCGCGCCAAGGACTTGATCGCCGACCTGATGATCGCGGCCAACGGCGCGACCGCGCGCTTTCTGGCGGACAAAGGCTTCCCCTCGCTGCGCCGCGTGTTGCAGGCGCCGCGGCGCTGGGACCGCATCGTGGCGCTGGCGGCGGGCCACGGCGTTGCGCTGCCCGCACTCCCCGATCCGCTGGCGCTCGACAGCTTCCTGCGCGCGCGCCGGCTGGCCGACCCGGACGGCTTTGCCGACCTGTCGCTGTCGGTGGTGAAGATGCTGGGCTCCGGCGAGTACGCGGCGGTGCAGGCCGGCGCGGCGGGCGACGGGCACTTCGGGCTGGCGGTGAACGACTACGCGCATTCCACCGCGCCCAACCGGCGCTTTCCCGACCTGGTGACGCAGCGCCTGCTCAAGGCCGCGCTGGCGGGCAACGCGCCGCCGTATTCAGGGCAGGCGCTGACGGAGATCGCTGCGCATTGCACGCTGCAGGAGGACAACGCCAGCAAGGTCGAGCGCCAGGTGCTCAAGGCGGCCGCGGCCTACCTCCTGGACGGCCGCATCGGCGAGACCTTCGACGCCATCGTCACCGGCGCCGCACCCAAGGGCACATTCGTGCGGATTGCCCGCCCGCTGCTGGAAGGCCGGGTGGTGCGCGGCTTCGAAGGGCTGGACGTCGGCGACAAGCTGCGGGTCAGGCTGGTGTCGGTGGATGCGCAGAAGAGCTTCATCGATTTCGAGCGGGCTTGAGGGTTGCCACCTTGGCGCCGGAAATCCCGTGCCGTGCCCCGGCCGATCGGCTGGATTTCCACCCGGTCCCGGCAGGGAAAGGTGAGTTCGTCTACAACATGGCGCCTCTGAGCCAGGGCATGGCCGGAGGCCGTTGACGCTCAAGGAGTCGCCGGGGCGATCCCGGAGACTTTCCTCATCCGCCCGGGGGCAAGCCAAGCAGATCGGCAGCCAGGTCCACCACCTTCTCTACTTCGGCGCGCAGGAATGGGTCGATGCCCGTCATGCGCCGGTACTCGTTGGCGAATACCAGGCCGGTCGTGATCACGCCGATCACCGCGTAATGCAGCCGGCCCGGCTCGCCCACCCGCGCCAGACCGGCTTCCTGCGCGGCGCGGATAGTGCGGGTCGAAATCTCGTAGTGGGGCCGCACAAAGGTTTCGAGCAGCCAGTCCAGCCGATCGCTGTCGACCTGCTGTTCAAAGGACAGCAGCCGGTGAAACTCGGGCCTCTTGGCCGTGAACAGGGCGAACGCTCGCAGCATTTCCCGCATGGCATTTGCCGGGCCAGCCAGTTTGACCCGCTCTGCCCAGTCCGACAGCGGCGCCTGCGACGCCTCTTGGAAGAGGGAGGCGACCACCTGCCGCCATAGGGCGTCCTTGGTCTTGAAGTGGTAGACGAGGAGCTGGTGCTGCACGCCCGCGTGCTGCGCGATCTGGCGCAGGCTCGAACCCTCGAACCCGGCGATGGCGAATACCTCGAGCGCCGCGGCCAGGATGCGGGTACGCCCGTCTTGCGGACTGGAATGGGTGTCGGTCATGTTGACTTTCCGATTGGAAAGTTTATCATTGCCCTGACTTTCCGATCGGAAAGTCAGGCGGATCGACCGAATTTGTCGAGGATGAGATGAAGCGAGTGATCGTGGTGGGTGGCGGCTATGCCGGCACGGCTCTTTCGAGGGCATTGGATGGCACGGCGGATGTCCAGCTGATAGAAGCGCGTGACCGATTCGTGCACAACGTCGCGGCGATCCGCGGCGTGGTGGACCCGTCGTTGCTCGATCGCTTCATGATTCCCTATGACCGGTTGCTGCAGCGAGGCCGCGTTCGGCAAGACACCGTCATGAGCGCGTCGCCTGAGGGGGTGACCCTGGTCGGCGGGGAGCGGATCGAAAGCGACATCGTCGTCGTTGCGACGGGCTCGCGCTATGCCAGCCCCTTCAAGCCACGAGGCGACTCCACTGCGGCGTTCGCCGACGAGCTGCGCGCAGTTGCCTCCCAGCTTGAAAGCATGAACAGGATTGCCGTCGTCGGCGGGGGTGCAGTGGGCGTCGAACTCGCCGGCGAAATTTCCACGGCTTATCCCGGCAAGGCCGTGACGCTGGTGTCGGGCACCGTGGCATTGATGCCGGGTTACTCCGCCCAGCTGGCCGAAACGCTGGCGGCGCAGTTGCGCGGCAAGGGCGTGTCGCTCCACCTGGGCACGAGGGTCGGCACGCTGGAGTTTTCCGATCGTCCCTTCATCGGCTCCCTGGGCACGGACGACGGCGAGAGAGACCCGCAGTTGGTGTTTCCCGCTTTGGGCGCCAAGCCGGTCACGACCCTGCTGCAGCAAATCCCCGGGGTCAGCCTGGACGGACAGGGCCGTGCCGTGCTCGATGCATGGCTGCGCCCGGCCGGCACCCGCAACCTGTTCGCGCTCGGCGATGCCGCGGCCACAGGCGACCCGATGACGATCGTTGCAATCACGCGCCAGGTTCCCTGGCTGGCCAGGACGATCAAGGCCATGCTCGGCGGCCGGCCGCTCGCCACGCTGGCACCCTACAAGCCTTGGCCCATGCGTGGCATTCTCGTTCCGCTCGGCCCGCGCGGCGGCGCGAGCGTGCTGCCGGTCTTGCGCAATGGCGTCCAAGTCGGCCAATGGGCGACCGCCCGTCTCAAGGGGAATGAATTGTTCATCCCCCGCTACCTCAAGGAGTTCGGCTACAGCCGGGCAGCAGCATGATGACGAACCTTCGATGTGTGAGATGGATGGCGTTCGCCCTGTCCATCGCGGTGACGGCATGTTCAAACGCCCCGGCCACGGTGTCGGGCGACGAAAGGCTGCATTTCCAAGCGAGCCCGGCGCACTACGCCGCCCTCGGCCTTACCGATACCATCGTCCCGCGCGAGGATGGGCGACGCACAGTGCCCGGCCCGGAGAACTTCGAATGGTGGTACCTGGACGGCCTGCTCGATGACGGCACCGTCATCGTGGTCTGGTTCGGCGACAACTGGTTCTACGGCTCGCACAAGCGGGCCGTGAATATCGAGCTGACCGTTCCAGGACAGCCCACACGCCGCGTCAGGCGCACCTTCGACGAGCCGGGCTCCTTTTCGACCAGCGGCGCGGATGTCAAGATCGGCCCCCACACCTTCAAGGGTGACCTCGACACTTACCACATCCATGTAGACGCCAATGAAACGGGTGGCTTGGGCGGCGACCTGGTCCTTCGCCGCACGGCGCCATCCTATCGGCCCGCCACCGGGTACATGAGCGCCGGCAAGCACTACTTCGCCTGGCTCGCCGCCGTCCCGGAAGGCAAGCTCACCGGAACGATCACCGTCGACAAGGTGACCCGCCAAGTCACCGGAAGCGGCTATCACGATCACAACTGGGGCAACGTCTCCCCCGCCGCGCTGTTCGACGGGTGGTGGTGGGGCCGGGCGCAGACCGGCAGACACACCGTGATCGCCTCGGTCCTGCAAGCCAAACCTGCATTGGGCGGCCACCGTCTTCCCATTCTCTACATCGCCGACGACAGGAAAATCGAAGTGGCCGCGATCGGCAACGATGTCACTGCGGTCGAGGGGCTTGCCGTTCCCCATCCGGACCCTGCACACGCACGGACCATCGGCTCGAGTGTGTCCTTCGAGACGCAGAGCGGCAGCCGGGCACGCTTCAACATCTCGGACCGAATGCTCACCTCCGCCGACCTGTTGGCCAATCAAGGGTTCCTCAAACGCGCTGCAGCGCGCGCCATGGGCCTGAAGCCTTGGTACACCCGCTTCGAAAGCCCGGTCACGACCCAGCTTCCGGGCCAGCCTGCTTCCTCCGGGCCGGGGACGCTGGAGTATTTCGAGCTTCAGTAGCCGCCGCTGCTCTCATCGCGCCGTTCGCTCGATGGCTTCCAGGGACCGCCCGGCCGTCTCGGGGCCCAGAACGGTGATGACGAATGCGCACAGCAGGAACACCGCGGTGCAAAGCGCGATGACGCCGGCGGCGGACCCGAACTGGAACAGCGTGAGCACGATGTAGGGCACGAAGATCCCCGTGACCCGCGCCGCCGTGTTGGCAAAGCCGCTGCCGCGCATCCTGTACTCCGTGGGGAACAGCTCCGGCAAGTAGCAGCCGATGCCCAAGGCCGCCACCAGGTACAGCCCGATGAGCAGCGCCAGCCCCGCAGCGACGAGGACGTAGTCGGATGTGGCGCCCAGGTAGACCATGCCCGCGAGGGCGTCGAACATCAGCACCGCGACCAGCGTCTTCTTGCGTGGTGCGCGATCCGCCAGCCAGATGCCGATCAGGCAGCCCAGCGGCGCTCCGGCGGACATGAGAGTGGTGAATGCCAGCGACTTGGCGATCGACATTCCCTGCTTGACGAAGAACGTGGGCAGCCAGGCAACGAAGCTGTACATGACGATCACCATGGAAACGGCGATCACCGACGCAACTATCGTGCGCGGCAGCACCTTTTTGCTGAACAGCACCGTCCAGGAGACATGCGCCTGCCTGGGCGCCGGCGTGGCTTTGACGAGGGGCAGCGAATGCTTCTTGCCGACTTCCACCTCGATCGCCGTCATGACGTCGGCGGCTTCCTGGCGCCGGCCTTTTGACTCCAGCCACCGCGGCGATTCGGGCATCGAGTAGCGCAACAGCCAGACGACCAGGGCTGCGACGCCGGCGATCGCGAACATCCATCGCCATCCGAAGTTCGGGATCACGAGGTACGAGACGGCGGGCGCCACGAACACGCCCATGTTGACGATCAGCGCGAGCATCGCGCCCCATTTCCCGCGCACGCGCGGCGGCACGAACTCCACGAGCAGCGCGAAGCTGATGACGGTCTCCGCGCCCAAACCGAGGCCGATCAGGAATCTGAGGCCGATCAACACCTCCATCGAGGGCGCGAACGCGGCGGCTATCGACGCGCAGCCGAACAGCAACAGGTTGAACTGGTAGGCGAACTTGCGCCCGTACCTGTCACCGGCGATCCCGCCCAGGAGCGAGCCGACGGCCATGCCGCTGAATGTCGCCGACATGAAAACTGCATTGAGCTGCATGGTCGACCAGCCATCGCGCATCACTTCGGCCAGGATGCTGCTGCCGATGTACAGGTCGAAGGCGTCGACAAAAAGCCCCGCGCCGATCAGCGCCAGGATGCGCCAGTGGAACGCCGAGATCGGCAGGCGGTCCAGGCGGTCGCCGGCGTGCGCGCCGCCGACAGGCAACCGCCCGACAGCGAGCGAGGCCGATGCAGCCATCGACGTTCCGCGCACCGGGTCCGCAGTCAGTTGATCCACGGGCTGATCCAGTCGACCTTGAGTTCGGGCCCGTGCGTCTGCCTGGTGTACAGGCGGATGCGGCGGCCATCAGGATCTTCGATCACCACCAGCCACCCCACCAGGCAGGTCAGGACCGGCGAGTGCCGCAGGCCCTTGGCCTCGAAGTGCGCGCTCCACTTCTCGAGATCGGCGAGGCCTCCGACCGCCAGCGTGATGGGGTCCAGCCCTTTCTGCTCGTTCACGCGGACGGGGTCCAGCCGCAGCTCGAGTTCGGTCCCGATGCTTGGGAAATCCAGGATGGCGCCGAACAACACGCCGTCGGGCCGGCGATGGTCCATCGCGACGAGGCGCTTGGCGCCGAAGGCCGTTTCGTAGAAGGCGGTGCTCTTGTCGATATCGGCGACCAGGAATTTCAGATGATGAATGCCAAGGATGGCCGGCGCGCCCGACGCCTTGGCGTCGACGGCGTTCTTGCCGGCCGATGGCGTGTCGGCGCATGCGGACAGGCCCGCGATGCCGAACGCCGCCAGAAAGGCAAGTGACACCGCGCCGAGCCGGCGCCGCGATGAATTCGTGGATGTGTTTTGCATGGTTGTGCTCCTGTTAAAGCGAAGAGTTTTGGGTGTGGTTGGATAAAAGTGTCGTGTCCGCGACTGTGTTTCAACTGGCCAGGTGCGCTACCTGACGAAGCGCCCGTCAGCGGCCACCTGAACCAGCTCAGCGAACCTCGAGCCGGTGTTGCTCGCGCCTGAAAAGTCGAAATCCATCCCGGCCAATGAGGTCTTGAGCGCTCGTATCGCCGCGTGGAGCTTGGGCCCTGCCGCCTCGGGGCCCGCTCTCTTGAGGGCTTCGAGCATCAGCCGGGTGGTGATGTAGCCCTCATAAGCCGAATAGCTCACCAGGGCACCGGCCGCTTCGCTCAGGCGCCGGAATTCCCTTGCGGTGGTGTCGTGGGTGTGCCAGGGGTTGCTGACGACCTGCGTGACCACCAGGCCCTTGGCCTGGCCTTTCAACATCTTCGCGACCTGGTCGCCCGCGACGATGGAAGCTCCGTAGTAGGTCGGGCGAAGCTTTGTCTTCAGCAGCCGCTCCATCAGCGCGGCGCAAAGCGGGCTGCCGATGAACAGGATGATCGCCTGGGGCGCGAATTCAGCCAGCTTACCGGCGACCTCGTCCGCGTTCGCGCCGTCATTCGCGATTCCCACCATCACGCCGGCCTCCAGCTTTTGCGCCGCCAGCCTGGCGCGAAACAGCTCCTTGAGTTCCTCGACGCCAGGGTTGGCCAGGTGAACCAGGGCGATGCGCCGTGTCCCGATGGTCGCCAGCTGTTGCGCGATGACTTCGATCTCCCGGCCGAAGCCGGCGCGAACGTAGTAGCACGGCCCGCTCGTTCTCTCCCTTACGAAATCCGTTACCGCGTACCCCCCGAACATCGGCGCCCCGCTTTCGCGCAGCAGCTCGGCTCCGGCCGCCACCGTGGCCGTTCCCACGCAAGCGAACAGGGCAGACGCCTTGTGGTCGGTGAGCAGCGCCTTGTAGTTCGCGACGGCCCGACGCGGCTCCAGCCCGTCATCGAGCGTGACCAGCCGCACCTGCCGCTTGTGCACGCCCCCCAGGCGGTTCGCCTCGTCCAGCGCCAGCTGGATGCCCGAGTTGAGAGTCACGATCTGCCGGCCGAGCGGGCCCGTGACGGTGGCCGATTGCCCGAGGACGATTTCGTTGCCCGCCACCGGTGCATTCGCCCCCATGGACGGCCGTGTCAATGCAAGCGACGCGGCGGCAATGCCGGTGCCGCGGATGAAATCTCGTCTGCGCATATTCGCTCCTGTGAGATCCGGACCAGGCCCAGTGCAAAGCGCAGCGCGATCTGCTTGGGGGACTGGCTTCAGAACGAATGCCGAACGCCGACGCCGAAGCTGGTGGCGCTGGCGTCGACCCGTTGCGGCGGCGCGGGAAGGGTGCTGGTGGCGGTGCGGTCACGCATGGCAAGGACGTAGACGTCTGTGCGCTTGGACAGCGAGTGGTCATAGCCGGCACTGGCCACGCGGCGGCTGATGTTGCCGCCCGGCGCGGTGGCCGGAACCGGCGCGACGATATCGCCTGTTCGCCGCGACGCGTAGCCCACCAGAATCTTGCCCGGGCCAACGGGGACGGCGCTGCTCAGGCTCCATACCGTGTGGTTGCGGTCCGCCGGGGCCGTCGGGGTCCCGCCATCATGAATGGCGCCGACATTGGCGAAGAATTTCGCCCACTTCATGTCGTATCCGCCGGACAGAAGCCACGAGCGGGTTTGCGAAAACGACGCGCCATCCGCGAACGTCAGCGGGGTCTTCTTGACGTCTTGCCAGGCGAGGCCGACGGACAGGTCATCTTTCCGGTACGAAAGCGCCGCACCCAGGTTGCGTTTGCCGCTCCCCTCCGCCAAGGCGCCGGCCAGGCCGAACGAGAAGCCGCTGAACACGGGGCTGTCGTACACGATCTGGTTGGTCCATGCCGTCCCGCCCGAGATCGGCCCGCCGACGAACATGACGAGATTCATCGGCGAGAAGTTGGTGGACCCGCCGAACGCGTTGTTCAACAGCGAGTTGTGGAACATCAAGGTGGTGACGTTGCCCAGGCGAAGCGACCCATAGCTGGCGTGACCCAGGCCAACCCAGGAGGTGCGGCTGAAGAACGGGTCACCCGCCAGATTCGCCGGCGGGCCCAGCCCATCGCTGAGGCCCGGCGCGCCTGTGTCCGCGCGAATGAACGCGGAAAGCTCGAACGCCGCGTAAGCCCCGCCACCCAGGTCTTCCCGTCCGCGAAACCCGATGAAACTGGTCGTCAGGCCGCCCCCGCTCACCACCGTCGCTGGTTTCACGGCGGCGTTGATTCCAGCTACGCCTCCAAAACGGCCGGCAAATATGTCGACCAGTCCATATATTGACGCGGCGGATTGCGCGTGGGCGCCTCCGCCGATGGCCACCAATGCGGCACCAATCAAACCCAGTTTCCTTTTCATCCTTGTCTCCGTTCGTTGATAAATTTTTTAATAGCGCGGGCGGGTTTCAGTGTTCCTGCCTCCTCGCTCAAGCCCGGACCGGTCGGGGGGCTGGGGCAAGGCGGCGGTCCAGGCTCCAGCGCCCGGCGCCGAAGGCGACGAGTGCCAGCAGTCCACCGACGATCGCGGCGTTCTTGTCGAACGCCTGCTTCTGCACCAGCTGCTGCGCCCCGGCCAGGGCCCAGTAGTTGTGGAAGATCGGGGTGATCACAGCCACGAAGATCGCCAGGCCCAACGCGGCCCAGCGGGCTTGCCAACCTGCCAGCAGCAACAGGCCAAGCCCCAGTTCGGCAGCAATGGCAATTGCCGCGCAGACCTCGGGCAAGGGCACGCCCTTGGACGCGATGTAGCCGGCCACGCCGGCGAAGCCGGCGATCTTGCCGAAGCCGGAGGGGACGAACATATAGGCAACGAGCAGGCGGCCGATGAGTGCCAGCGTGTCCTGCGCCGGGGTGGTGACGTTGAGGGGGGTCATGGAATTCCTTGTTGAAGAAAACGCGTCGATGGCGGCACAAAGGAGCGATGCCGACCTCGTTGCCAGAGCTACGGTGAAATAGCCAGGCTGGCTCTACGATTCACGTGCAGATGTCCGCAGACAGGCCGTGGAAGGTGATGGATGGGGCATGCATGTCTCCGAAGTCTTTGTGATCCCCAACTCTATGTACTGCACCCCTTCACGTCTGTCCGTACGGGTGGGGACAAGCGTGTTGGAACGGCTTAAGAGATGCCCGAAGGTTCTTCGACGCTTCTTCGCGATAGCAACTGCCGGAACGTAATCATGAAGAGTTCGCTCTGGGACGCTATGCACAGCTTTTTGTAAATGCGCTTCCGGTAGGTAAGAACGCTGTTGATGGAGATGCCCAGATTGAGGGCCATTGCCTCCGATGTATAGCCGGTCAGAATGCCTACGCAGACAGTGCGCTCCCGAGCAGTGAGTGGGGAGAACGCCTGCGTGTCGGCGAGAAGCCGGTCATCGCTCAGTCCGGTGGGAAGCACCGCCAACAGGCCGTTTCGCGCCGCAGTGCCTTCGATATGGCTCATTGCGCGAGGTGACGACGTGGGAGTGGACACCGCTCAGTAGGTCCTGGCGACCCGGAAGCCGTCGAAGTTGAGCCGCAGGCCGACCACGCTCCAGTTGCGCCGGGCTGCGCGGAGGTACGAAGGATTATTGGTCCAGGAACCGCCGCGAAGCGAACGCCGGCCGCAATCGCGGCCGGCGTAGGCCGATCCGTCGGTCGGGGCGCCGTCGTAGGAATCGTTCCAGCAATCCGACAGCCATGACCAGGCGTTGCCCGTCGTGTCGTAGAGGCCGAACAGGTTCGGCTTCAAGCTGCCCACGGGTGACGTCACCACGAAGCCGTCATGGCAGGTATTCGCCGTCAAACCCAAGGCGCGGTAAGGATAGAGGGCCTGGGTGTCCATATCGGCGCCGTTGGCGTAGGCACACGCGGCAACCGGATCGTCGCCCCACGAATAGGCCGTCCTGGTTCCCGCCCGAGCGACGTATTCGTACTCGGCCTCCGACAGCAGCCGATAGGCATGGCCCGTCTTCTTGGACAGCCACGTGACATAGGCCTCGGCGTCGTTGTGGCCCATGCATACCACCGGGTGGGTGCTCGCTTGATCGAAGCCTGGCCGGCGCCAATTGCGCCCACCCTTGGGCTGGACTCCACCTTCATCCGTGAAGCATTTGTCGCCCGCGTCGTAATGCGTGTCCTCCACAAAACGAGCGAATTCGCCGACGGTGATCGGGTATTTGCCGACGGCGAAGCTGTAGCCGATCCGAACGCGATGGCGGGGACCCTCGTTCGCCTGGCGATTGGCCTCGGCCACCGGTGAGCCCATGGTGTACTCACCCGCTGGAACCATGACCATTTCCGGATAGTCAGCGCCGTCCCACAGGTCGGTCTGCGAATCGGGGTTTGGGTGTGCAGCCCGGTAGGCGGCGAAGCGGGCCTGGCGGTCCTTCAGCCAGGCGGCCGTGTCGTCGGGGTGTGCGGTGACGGCCGTGACGCTCGACGCCAAGATCGCTGCCCCGGCCTTGTCGAAATCGTCCTGGATGACCTTCAACTTGGCATCGTCGAGGCCGCCCTGGCTCATCGGAGCGGACTGGCGCAGCGTGATGCCTTTTATCTGCTCCACGAATGGCGCGATCTCCGGAATAGTCCGCAGCAGAACGGCCCTGGCGGCCTGGTTGGCCCACAGGTCGCCGATCAAGGTTTTGTCGACGGACATGGAGGCCACGGCCGCAGGCGCCATGACGGGTCCGGCCGCGGCAGAATTCGCCGTCTGCGCGAGCGCGCCGCCGAACACAGCCGCCGCAGCTGCCAAGCCCACTATCAAGCCAGCCAATCGCCGGCGCCCAAGCGGTGCATTCATTTCGCTTCCTCGGTCACAGGTTTGCGCGGCCTTGCGGTCAGCGCGACGTTACGTGCAGATGTCCGCAGACAGGCGGTGGACCCACCGGCGCATCGCACCGAAGAGCAGTTCGTTCTGCTGCCCTGCCTCGCGAGCAGACTGGTCGAACTGCCGCGCTGTTCTGCCCGAGACTTCCGCCGGCGGGAAACGCAGGCTGGCGCCGGAAGACTGCGCGGCCAGTTGAATCTCGCAGGCCCTTTGCAGGTGGTACATCTCGGCGAAAGCGTCGGCCACTGAAGCGCCGCATGTCAACAGCCCGTGGTTGCGCAGAACCATGGCGTTCTTCGTGCCAAGGTTCCCGGACAGCCGGTCGCGCTCACCGGCTTCGAAGGTGATGCCTTCGAAGTCATGGTAGGCCAGGCGGTCGGCATAGAAGAACGACGCGAAGCTCAGGGGCAGCAGCCCGTCGGACTGGCACGCCACGGCAGAACCTGCGGTGGTATGCGTGTGCATTACGCAATGCGCATCCTCCCGCGCCCGGTGCACTGCGCTGTGCACGATAAAACCGGCCGGATTCACAGGATGCTCCGATCGCCCCACGATGTTGCCGTCGATGTCGATCTTCACGAGATTGCTGGCCCGCACCTCGTGGTACAGGAGGCCGAAGGGGTTGATCAGAAAGTGGCCCGGCTCTTGCGGCACACGCAGGGTGATGTGGTTGTAGATCAGCTCGTGCCAACCGAACTGGTCGAACAGCCGGTAGGCGCAGGCGAGCTCGCAGCGAGCGGCCCATTCGGCAGGCGCGTATTGCTTCGGCGTGGACATCAAGGCGTACTGCAGGCACGCGCGGCGGCCAGGGTGGACAGGGCAGCGATCAGCAGGTCGCGGCGCTGGATGGGGGGCATGCGTGTCTCCGAGGTCTTGGTGAGCCTCGACTCTATGTACTCGACCCCTTCACGTCTGTCCGTACGGGTGGGGACAAGCGTCCTGCCACCAGCTCTCGCTGGTTGCGAACATTCAGCTTCCGATAGGCGCGCTGCCGGTAAGTTGTCACCGTGGAGGGCGACAACTGAAGCTGTCGCGCGATCATCTTGGCCGTCGCGCCCTCCAGCGACAGGCGCACGACCTCGCGCTCCTGCAAGGACAGGGTCGAATCCGGCTGCGGCGGCTGCTTGCTCAGCACCGCTGCAAGGAAGACCTTGGCAAAGGCCGCCACGGCGTCCACCTGCTGGGCGCCGAAGGCTCCAGTGTCGGCGCGCCGGTACACGTTAAGCCAGATCCAGCCATCCGGCGTCCGGGTGTAAAAGCCTACCCGTTCTGAGAGGTTTGGCTCCTCGTAGCAGTCGCGCCGGTAGACTGCGTCACTGGCATCGGAGGCTCGGTATTGCACCTGCACCGAGGTGTCCGCCGCCGCGGACGGCAGTACCTTCTGGAGAATCGGATCGACCTGGAAATGGCGGCCGCAGTAGGCCCGTGCGGCAGAAGACAAAACCGCATCTTCACCCCTGCCCGAGTTCAGCAGGCATATCGGGGACGACGTTCCTGTCTTGCTGAAGACCGTCAACAGATCGCAGCCCGTATGCCGGTGCGCAAGGCGGAACAGCGGTGCGGCGTAAAGGCTGGAACTGACGGCTGCGAGCAGATCTTCCACGAAGGCGGTGGAATGCTGCGGCTCGGACGTGTTCGGCAACTCGATAGCGATCATCGGGACTTTAGTGCGGCAATCTACAACGAAACACTCGACATGGCAATCCACGCGCCCACGCTACGGCAGGCCCAGTGCGCGCGAAGGCGCGACGACGGCGCTTCAGATACACCCCGGAATTCAAGCTGGCGTCCATGTTGGGTGCGCAAAAAAAAGTCCGCCCGAGGGCGGTCTACAAAGTTTCTTGGTCCCCAAGCTGGCATCGGGCCCAGCCCTGAAACTAGAAGTTGTGGCGGATACCGACATCCAGTCCGCTAGAGCTGCCGTTGACCGTGGTGGCGGCGCGACCACTCTGGAAGAAGGCTTGGCCACCATCCTTGTTCGTGGTACGAGCGTAGGTGGTGTAGATGGCGGTGCGCTTGGAAAGGTCATGCACATAACCGACGGCGATCTGTGCGCCGCTGGGGTCCACACCAGCCGTGTCGATCTTCGCGCGGATGTACGAAGCTCGAATGAGGCCAGCGCCGACCGGCACCAGCACGCCCAGCAGCCAGCTGCGGTTTTCGGCGTTTGCAACGCCCAGGCCGGTCGCTTCACGATTGATCTGGCCCACCAGCTTGAGCATGCCGAAACTCCACTGACCACCGACGTTGAGGGTCCGATAGTCGTCTTGCGCGGCGAGTTTGGTGCGGCCGTATCCGACAGCAACGTTGAACGGGCCGGAGGCGAAGCCGACGCGCAAGCCAACATGGCGGCCGTCATCTTTGGTGGCTCCCACATTGGATGCGTTCTCGCCCAGTGCGTACATGAACTGGCCATAGAAGCCGCCGAGGCTGCCCGGCAGCAGATAGCCGATGGTGTTGGAAGCACGAGCGGCCGTCGCTGCCGTCAAGCCTGCAGTGCTCGCCAGCGGGAGGGCCAGGGCTTCCGTTAGGTTGTTGGCGGCGCCCACACCGACGGCGCCGAACGGATCGAACACGGCCAAGTTCCAGAAGCTCGGAACGTAATCACGGCCCAGGCGCAGTTCGCCCCAACCGCCAGCCAGGCTGACAGTCGAACGGCGGTTGAAGTTCATGCCGGAAAAGGGCGCAACGGTACGGGCTTGGTTCTGCGCGGCGATGGCGCCGCCGGCGGTGCCGTCGTCATTGCCCAGGCCGCCTTCGAGCCAGAAGCTGGCGGACATACCACCGCCGAGGTCTTCCGTGCCACGGAAGCCGATGCGGCTCGTGCTCTGGCCGGAGGTGGTCAGGCTGGTGACCTGGCCGTTGCCTGCGCCGCGGGCGCTGCGCACCGTAGCGTCGACGACACCGAACAGCGTGACGGACGATTGAGCAGAAGCCGCGCCGGCAGCAGTCAGAACAGCCAGGGCGATCAGGGACTTTTTCATGCAAGTTTCTCCAAGGTTAGACACAGGGTTACGGTGCGAAGGCGTTACGGGAACACCAGGGGTGTTGTTACTGCTTCAGATTCACGCTGCGCGCGACACGAAGCCAGCGCGTGGAGTCATCGCGGATCAGCTTCGCCAGTTCGTCCGGACCGATGTAGTCCGCCTCAAGACCCGCGTTGTTCAACACTTTCACGGCTTCGGGATCGGCCAAGATCTTGCGCAGTTCGGCATTGGTGCGTGCGATCACTGCAGGCGGGGTACCCTTGGGCGCTACCATGCCGATCCACGGGCTGGTTCCCAGCCCCGCCACACCAGCTTCGGCCATGGTCGGGACGTCGGGCAGGTCCGCCCGCCGCTTCCCGGAAACCACCGCAAGCGCGCGCAGCCGGCCCGTCTTCAAGTGCGGCAGCGCGTTGGAAACCGCCATGACACTCACCTGGACTTGCCCTCCCACCAGATCAACCGTGGCCGGAGCACTGCCCTTGTACGGCACGTGTTTCATGTCGGTTCCCGTGGCGCTCAGGAACATCTGCCCGAACAGATGCTGGTTGCTGCCATTGCCCGAGGAACCGAAGTTCAGCTTGCCGGGCTGGGCTTTTGCGAGCGCCACGAGTTCGCTGACGGTCTTCGCGGGCACGGAGGGATTGACCACCATGATGAACGGGCTCGTCGCCAACCGAGCGACTGGCGCGAAGCTGGTCAGTGCGTCGTAGGGAAGGTCCTTGTAGATGATCGGAGCGATCAGGTGGGGCGTCGAGAGCATCATCAGCGTGTAGCCGTCTGGCTTGGACGCCGCTACCTGGGAGGCACCGACCGTGCCACCAGCCCCTGGCCGGTTTTCCGCGATCACGGCCTGCCCCAACGCCAGTGAGAGCTTCTCGGTCAGCACCCGTGCCAATACATCGTTGGCACCGCCGGGCGCGAACGGGACGACAATTCTGATGGGCTGCGCCGGCCAGGGGTTGGCCTGCGCGTGGGCGGCGGTTGCACCAAGACCCGCGTATGCGGCCACACCGGTGGCAATGCAGGTGCCGAGAAAAGATCGCTTTGTATGGTCACGCATGGAAGGTTCTTTCAAAAGAAGGGCGCCCTGCCGATAGGTGCGCGTTCATCTCGTGCAGGCTGCTCATCCAACCGAGCAACCGCACCGCATTGACGCCAGGGTCCGGCGCCTGCCATTCATTTCTATTCGGGCTTGATGCCCACGGCTCGACCCTTCCGCTTTGGTGATCGCCTCGACGTCGATCGAGTACGGCCTGTCCGGGGTCATCGGCACGTGCAGCGTCAACAGTTCCGCATCCGCGGATAAGGGGTGGCAGAGGGTCGCCGCGCTGTCTTGATTCAGCCGGATTGATCCGGCGCACCTCTCGCGTCGCGCGAGATCGCGCCGGGGCCGTACACCATCAGGATCAGGAGCGACGCGATAGTGGTGATGTCCTTGAAGAAGCTCGCCGCGTTGCGGTTGAGAAAATTCTTCAGCATCGCCTCGGCGAATTGCCCATTGAAAATGGCAAGGTCGTAGCCCGGATAGTGGATCACGCCAGCCAGGATCACCGCCCATAACATCAGGACCGTTGCCGCCAGCCGCGTGTGATAGCCCAACAGCAACATCAGCCCAAAAACAAGCTCGACCAGCATGACCAGGTAGATAGCGTCGCCCGGAATGACCTTGCTTTCGAACAGCGCGCGCTGCGCCGCCATGTGGACTAGCTTCTTCACGACGTCTGCGAGAAACGGCAGCGCGATCAAGGCGCGCGCAATCAGGCTTACCCGGTCGATGAAAGACCGGCTCTTGACAACAAAGGGCAGGGCCGCGGCGACGACATCGCGCATGTTGCGAAACCGGCCATCCAGCGAAAGCGGTCCCGGCCCGAACAGCACCAGCAACAGAAAACCGCCGGCGGCGGCATAGTCGCGCGTCAGGTTCTCGAGGTTGTCGAACCAAAAGAGCGATGGCGCGACGATGCAGAACCAGGCGAAGAAGGCCGCAAAGATTCGCGTCTGCAGGCCGAGCAGAATGAACAGGCCGCCCGCGAGCTGCAATATCATCGCCGGATAGACCAGCCAGCCCGGCAAGCCGTTGCCAACGCTCAGGTCCCAGATTTGCTGCGGGTTGGTGAACTTCCGCGCGCCGAACAACAGGAAATCAGCCGAGAGTCCGATGCGGGCCAGCAGCAGCATCAGCGCACCATAGTCGGCCGTCGTCTCGGCGGCGGATAAATTCCCCGGATTGGCGTAGTTCGCCATGGTCTCTCCTCTGTTTGAACGCTCCACCACCGTTCTCCTGTATGAAGGAGAAGACATTTTTCAATACCGCCTCAGTGGTGGTTTGATACCGAACTAGTTTATGAATTGATTAGTTTGATGTCAAACGTTTGCGCTCAGTGTTTTCCCGGGTGCGGAGGAATCGTCGAGTCGCGCCTGATGCTGGCGGTCAGGCTGGACAGGTCGAGTCCGTTGTCCATCAAGGGAGACGTTCTGTACCGAACCATTTGAAACCTAGACTCGCTTGCCTTGATCTCCATGGCGATGAAGTACTGCGACAGCTCCAGGCGCTGGATGTCCAGCCGGTGCTGCTGGCTGAGGGCCGCGTCCACCACCGCCAACACTTGTACGCCAGCGCCGCCACGCCAAATGCCAGCAACGCCGCGCGCGGCTGGCCGAGCATAGGCCTCAGCATGCGATGCGACGCCGCGTAGTGAATTGCACCAGAGCCCGAGATCGGACGATTAGGTAAGTCTACGAGACCAAATGGTAAGCCGCCCTGATTAAGCTCTCAAGGAGATCAATACATGGGCGAGAAGTGAGCAAGACAAAAATTCATGGCATGCGGTTGCTGTCCACACTCGAGTGCGCCGGCGGTGGGCAAGTGGTGGTGGAAAACGGCTATGCCTATATCGGCCACATCAATGCTCCGCACGGCACGACGATTGCAGATGTCAGAGATCCGCTCAATCCCCGGATTGTGGGATCGTTGCAGGTGCCACGAGGCGTCCACTCGCACAAGGTTCGCGTGAAGAACGACCTCATGTTGATAAACATGGAACGGATTGACGATCAGTCGACTGAGAAGACCGGCCTGGATGTCTACGACATCTCCCGAAAAGACGCGCCTCGCCTTGTCTCACGTTGGGAGACTGCCGGAAATGGCGTGCATCGCTTCACTTATGACGGCGACTATGCGTATATCTCGCCCGACATCCAGGACTACCACGGCAACATCCTGATGATCCTGGACCTCAAAAATCCTGTGAGACCTGCCGAGGTGGGCCGGTGGTGGCTCAAGGGTCAACACGTGAGCGAGGCTGAGCACAAGTACTGGAGTGGGGAAAGCAAGCGTTGCCACCATGCCATTCGGCACGCCGACCGTCTCTACCTCAGTTACTGGCACGGGGGCGGCTTCATCCTCGACATCTCGGACATGGCGAACCCAAAGGAACTGTCCAACATCTGCTGGAACTCCGCCATGAAATGGCCGACGCACTCGCTCGTTCCGGTGCCTTTCAAAATCCATGGGCACGACTGGATGCTAGTGGCCGACGAAGATGTCGATCCACAGAACCGCAAGCTTCACTCACGCATGCCGGCAGCCCTCTGGATGGTAAACATCACCGATCCAGAGCAGCCGGTCCCGGTGTCTTCATTTCAGGTGGAAGGCGTGGACGGCGGCGAAAATCTCATCATGACGGGGTGCCACCAGCCTGTTGAGCACATCCGCTCCGCGGAAGTGCCGGTCGCCTGGTTCGAGAAAGGCCTGCGGGTGCTCGACATCTCGAATCCACGCGCCCTGAAGGAAGTCGCGTACTACGTGCCGGAGCAGGCCGATGGCGCGAGACGCGTCTGTTCGAACGACGTATTCCAGGACGACCGCGGATTCATCTACCTGATCGATCGTCTTGGCGGACTTTCCATTCTGGAGAGAACCTGAGCTCGACCCGTTGGACTCCGATGGAAGAGAAAACAGAAAGGGCGATATATGAGGATCTTGATCAAAATGGCGACGCTGGCTTCGGCTGCGCTCGTCTTCGGTGCCACTGCCCAGGTTTTCCCCGAACGGCCCATCAGGCTGGTGGTTCCGTTCTCGGGTGGTGGGCATGACGCGATCTCTCGCATCTACGCGGATGCGCTTTCGGCTGAACTCAAACAGCCAGTCATCGTGGACAACAGGGCGGGTGCAAACGGCAGCATAGGCGCGGAAGTGATCGCCACGTCAAAACCCGATGGCTATACCATCGGGCTGCTCAGCGTCATACACACCGTCAACGCAGGCTACCACCGGCAACTGCGGTTCGATCTGGCGAAGGATTTCACGCCCATTGCGATGCTCGGCGAGGCGCCAGTGATATTTGCTGCACATCCGAACGCGCCCTACAACAATATCGCGGAACTGATCAGGTATGCCAGGCTGAACCCAGGAAAGGTCAACTTTGGCAGCAGCACCAACTATCCGCTCGAGCTGCTGACCATGTTCACGAAGGTGGCCATTCTGAATGTGCAGTTTCGTGGCCTGAATGAGGCCGTCACGAACATTCTTGGCGGAAACCTGGACCTCACATCGGGGCCCGCCGCCGTGCTGATTCCTCTGATCAAGGATGGCCGACTCAAGCCGATCTCCATCGCGAGCACGCAAAAGCTCAAAGAGCTTCCTGGGGTGGGCACCGTGGCTGAAACAGTGCCGGGATACGACGCGGCAATCTGGTATGGACTGTTTGCACCCAGCGGAGCGCCACCCACCGTTATTGCACGACTGCGTACCGCCGTCCTCAACGTCGCAGCTCGCAAGGAAGTTATTGAGAAAGTTCGAATGCAAGGCGTCGACGACAGAATCACCAGCATCGAGCCAAGGCAGATGACCGAACGTATCGAAGCCGACGTCAAGCGGTGGAAGAGTGTTGCAGCCGCAACCGGAAACTATCTGAACTGAGCAGCGGACGACCCGCAGGAACAAGGATGAAGATGGATGCAATCACATTCGGTACCGGTGCCATTAAGGTGGTGGGTATTCATGGTTGGCTGGGGACATCGCAATCGTGGAAGTCGGTTTTTCCCCTGCTCGACCGGGAACGGTTTACTTACGCATTCCTCGATGCCCGTGGCTATGGCTCGAATTTTCAGGTTCCTGGCCGCTTTGACGTCGATGAATATGCCAATGACGCCATCCGCTTCTGTCGCTCAAGCGGCTGGGACCGGTTTTGTGTCATGGGCCATTCGATGGGGGGCAAGGTGGCGCAGCGGATTGCCGCGACACAAGGATCCGGGGTGCAAAAGATAGTTGCCGTCACGCCGGTTCCCGCTTCGGGCGTGCCGTTCGATGAAGCGACCTTCCGGTTCTTCGAGTCGGCAGCGGGCTCGAGAGACGTGCGGGCGGAAATTGTGCAAGGATCGAGCGGCGGCCAGCTGACGCGGACTTGGTCACGCGCCATGGCCGATGCATCAATGCAGGACATCGACCAAGCGGCGTTCCGAAGTTACTTTCTGTCGTGGTCTTTGAAGGATTTCTCTTCTGACGTGCAAGGTTGCACGGTGCCTATCAAGGTGATCGTGGGCGAAAATGACCCGTCGCTGACAAGGAATGTGATGCGGGCAACGCTGCTGAAGTGGTTCCCGAATCACGCACTCAGCGTGCTTGAAGCTTGCGGCCACTATCCGATGGACGAAGTCCCCGTCCGCTTCATCACCGAAGTCGAAAGCTTCCTGGCGGCGTGAGGCACGGCTGACCCGGACGCGGAACAAGCTGACTGGTGACCCCGCGCGGGCGCAACGCGCTATGCGCCCCAGCCCCCGGATAGTCAATCACAAAGGCATGCTTTCTGAAGCTTGCAGGACTGATGCCGAGGTGTTGAGAGAAAAATCGGCTGAAATGACTGCTGGCACTGAAGCCGAGCTGATCCGATATTCTGGCGATGGGTGTGGTGGTGTAAGTCAATACGTCGGTGGCCTGCCGAAGCCTGAGCCAGTCGATGTACACGAGCGGCGAAACGCCTACCCCGTTCTTGAATAACTGGTAAAACCGGGATCTGGACAATCCCACTTCCGACGCCATCTTTTCGATGTTGATGTCCGCCGGGGCCGTTGCATTGAATGCTTCCAGCGCTTTGGCGAGCCGGTTGTCGAGGGCATTTCCATGCATCTCGCCGTTGCCGTGCGATTGCGCGATGTCCTCTATCGCGGTTGCCGCGATTTTGAGTACCAAATCGCAGGCCAAGTGTGTCGGGCTTGCATTCGGGCTGACGATCATCTCGTGAAGTGCACGCAGTGACTCAGATAGCCCTCCAGTCACCGGCACTATTCCGATCCGGTTGTGCCATCTGGCCAACTCGAAGGTTCCCCGCCTATTGTCTTCAATCCACCGTGAATCAAGTACCAGCGACAGCAGGTCCGAGGACGCTTCAAGCGAGGGATTCTTGGCGTGCAAAACCCACGGGCCCACTAGAATTCCAGCACCGGCAATGACTGCTGCATGACGATTCCATACTGTGAAGGACGCGGTCGTATCGCCGAGATTGAACACCAGGTTGATTTCACCGTGACAGTGCGGTGCGATCGTGGTGTCGACGCGATTCACGGTCGCACGGCCGAACCTGCCGATCAGCAGGCGGTGAATTCCAGGACCGCTGCTTGGGCTCATGCGGAGGCTTGGGGGGGACGAAACAACCTGAGCGAGCACCCGGGCGCCGAATTTCTTTGCAGACGAAAGCTCCTTAATTCCGATGACCGATGGATTGCGCGGTGCCGCCGTGGCGCCGGAGCTGCCCGTGCCGTTAACTTTGAAGGTGGAGTCGTCATGGATGTCCGCGCGGAATGCTGCAATGGCCTTGATCGTCCCTCCGCGGTCCGTTCAACCGCGGGAGCTCCTCCCGTTGCGCAGCATCCATACCCACTAAATTCACTACGCCGAGCGGATTCATCCTCTCCGCGCTGTCGCACAAATCTTAGCGCAGGCGGCGGTTTTTCAAAGAGAGGTTGAAATAGCGACTTCGCCGAAGTGATGGCAAAGCCGATATGCGGCTTCGCCGTTACCTCACGATGGCCGGGGCGGTCAAAACATGCTGTTGGAATTGGCAGAGGTTTCGGGAATCGGCTGAACCACGTCCCAGTGCTCCACGATCTTGCCATCCTTGATGCGGAAGAAGTCCACCAGCGCAGAGCCGCGGTCCACAGCAGTGCGCTTGAAGTGCGTATGAATGACGACCATGTCGCCCTCGGCAACGATGCGCTTGATGGTGCCGCTCGCCTCCGAGCCGCTGTGCTTCATTTCGCGGACAAAACCTTGGAGGGCTGCCAGTCCGTCGGCCACCCTGGGGTTGTGCTGGATGTAGTTCTCGACCACGTATTTGGGCGCGGCGTCGGCATCCTTGCCGTTGAGAACGACCGCCTGGAACTCCAGGACCAGTTGCTTGTTGGCCTCCTCGATCGGACCGGCGAAAGCAGCCGTTGAAAGCATCGCGGCGGCTGCGATAAGCGTGCGTGCCAGTCCGGCCAGGGCGTGGGTCATGAAGTCTCCGGTGAATGGATAGGGCTGTCGTTACAGCGCGGCCACTGCCGGCATGGGCGCCGAACCGGCGCTGCGCCGTATGTCCTGCTCCCTCGCCGAACGACCAGTCACCACGTTGCGCAGGATGCCGATCCCCTCGACCTCGGCTTCCACCACGTCGCCCAGCTTCAGCAGCCGCTCGGGAAATTTCCTGCCGAAACCTGCGCCGCCGCCGGGCGTGCCGGTGGTGACGATGTCGCCGGGCTCCAGGCCCAGGCGCGACCAGTAGGCAAGGATCGCGCCGAAGCTGTGGATCATGCTGCTGGTCCTGTCTCTCTGGCGCAGCACGCCATTGACCCTGAGCTGAATTTCCACATCGCCGGGTGTCCTGAACTCGTCTTTCGTGACCAGGTAAGGGCCCATGGGACAAGAACTGACGAAGTTCTTTCCGGCGAATACGGGGCTGCCCGCGGCTCTCTCTTCGAGGATCACGTCGCGCATGCTGAGGTCGTTGACGATGGTGAAGCCGGCCACCACATCCAGCCAGTCCTCCTCTCTCACGTCGTGGCAGTGCTTGCCGATCACCATTGACAGCTCGATCTCGTAGTCAAGATCGCTGCCAAATCCGGGATAGACAATGGGCTCGTCGGGGCCGACCACAGCGGTTGACATTTTCAGGAAGGCCGGCGGGTAACTCGGCAAGCGGTCCAGGGCGCCCGACTCCCGGCCTTCGCGGATGTGGTCGTGGTAGTTGGCGCCGATTGCGACGATCTTGCCCGGTCTTGGGATCGGTGCCAGCAGTTTTACCGCGCCGCGCGGCACCACCAGCCCCTCGTCGGCCAGGGCCTGTGGCGCCGCGCCGCCGCGGTAGGCTTTCAGGACGAATTCCACGCCACGCTGCACTGCCGCGAGTGCAAGCTCACCCCCACCCAGCAAGCCCAGCATGCTGCCCGGCACCCGGGCAGCGGCCAGTTCCGCCGCGCATGGGTCGTGATCGAGGCTGCGCAGGGCCTGGGCATAAGCCCGGGTGACGTCGATCAGGTACTCGGTGTCTCCCCAGACACACGACGCCCCGATGCGCGGCTGGTCCTGGCCTGGCGGTAGATAAGTGCCTAGCTTCATTCAAGTCTCTCCTTGGGTTTCTTCGGTTGATTCGATTTCAATACGGCGGACCAGGCGCACGGCCCGTTGCGCCGCATCAGCGGAATCCATGGTGGCTTGGATGCGTTGCATCGCATCGTCGGACACGCGCGCGCCCAGCACCCTGACCCGGGTGACGCCGGGCACATCCAGAAGGCCGGGTTCGACCGTGCCCGCGGTGGTCACCGGCCGGTATTCGCAGCCGGCGCACATTCCGGTGTATCTCACCGTGACAACTCCGGAGGGCGACAGGTCGACCAGCTCTATCTCTCCCGCGTGCGAGCGAATCAGCACATTGAGCGATTCGATGCGGCGCACGACTTTGGCGCGGTCAATGAGTTCACGCATGAAATTCCCCTAAGCGCGGAGCAGCTTCTGCTTGGCTTGGATATCGACGTTCATCAGCCGTGCGAAGTTCGCACCGAGGATCGCCCGCTTGTCTTCCATCGTGATCTGCGGGTAGCCGTAGCCGGCGCGCAAGTCGTCGGGAATCGAAAAGCGCATGAAGGCGTCGAGGTACGGCTTGGGCCCGCCCGCCAGCGCGGCCTCGGATCCCCAGAGCAGTTTCTCGGCGCCGGCCACCTGCAGCAGCCGGCCGAGGTGGTGCTGGACGCGGCGGGGCGCGATGCGGTAGAACGCCATGTAGCCGGCCAGCGAGAGGTAGACGTTGGGGAACCGCGCCGCGATGGACACCATCTCGTCGAAGTACGGCAGCGCGAAGTGGTGCACGATGAAATCCATGTCCGGAAAATCGCGCATCGGCGCCTGCAGGTCGACGGGGCTCAGCCACTCCATGTTCTGCAGGCCATGCGGGTTGCCCTTGTGGAACTGGATCACCTTGATGCCGTTCTTGCGCGCGCGCTCGTACATCGGGTAGGCGATCTTCTCGTCGTCGCAGCGCCAGCAATCCTTGATGTTCACATGGCCGTTATAGAACTTCATCGAGCGCGCGCCGAGCTCGTTCACCTGGTAGTCGATCTGTTCGAGCGCCGCGTTCAGTCCCTGGTAAGCCGGGTCCACGCCCCCGCACAACATGACGCGGTCGGGATAGGCCGCCGCCATCGCATGCTGTGATTTCACTGGTGCATACCAGTCCTTGAACCAGTCGAACATCGGGACGACCTGCGCCATGGCCATGTCGGTGGGCGCCTGCTCGAAGACCAGGTCATACATGTCCTCGACACTCCAACGGCGGCCCCACCACTCGGCATCCTTCTCGTCATGCAGCGGATAGCCCTTCCATCGCAGCCTCGCCGTCTCCTTCAGCGAGTGATCGCGCGCCGGCTGGGCGTCGGGGCGATCCAGGCGGATGTTCTGCTGCGACAGGTCGTACAGGTGAATGACGTTGTCGAAGATGAATATGTCGTCGATCATGGAGCGCTCGGTACCTTCTTGTTGCAACGCACGGTCGCTCAGTCGGGCTTCACGCCGGTTCGCCTGACCATGGTCGCCAGCCGATCGCTGTCGATCTTCATGCGCGTCGCGAACTGTTCCGGCGTGGCCCGGATGGGCACGAAGCCGAGCTCGGCGGCCCTGTTGTTGAAATCGCCCTTCCGCACGATCGCGTCGATTTCCCTGGACAGCCTGTCCAAGGCAGGGGCGGGGAAACCGGCGGGAGCAAAGATGCCGAACCAGACCTTCAACTCGTCAACCGCGTCGATGCCCTGTTCATTGACGGTGGGGGTCTGGGGCAGCAGGGAGTAGCGGCTGGTGCCGGTCACGGCGAGCGTTCGGACACGCCCGGCCTTTTCGAGCGGAACCGAGTCGAAGCCCGAGGCGATCACCGCGCTGACATGGCCGCCGAAGAGGTCAACGAGCGCGGGCCCGGTTCCCTTGTACGGAACGTGCGTCAGCTCCACCCCGGAGGCTTTGGCAAGCAACTCGCCCATCAGGTGGGGCGATGAGCCACGCCCGGGCGTGCCGTAGGTGATCGAGCCGGGACTGACGCGCGCCTTCTCCAGCATATCCTTGAACGAGGCAATAGGCGAATCCGCCTTCACCAGCAAAACCAGCGGCATCTCGGCCACGATCGCAATGGGCTGCAGCTCCGTCGACGGCTTGTAGCCGAGTTTCGGATAGAAGTTGGGGGCCAGTGCCACGGCATCGCTGCTCCCGACCCCGATGGTGTAGCCGTCCGGCAACGAGCGAGCGAGTGCCTCCAGGCCGATGGTGCCACCGGCACCGGGCTTGTAGTCCAGGTAGATCGGCTGCCCCAGCCTGCCCGCAAGGGGGTCGATGATCGCGCGAAAGACCACGTCGCCGCCGCCGCCGACGGCGTACGGCACGACCAGGCGGATCGGTTTGTCGGGATAGCGGCCGGTAGCTGTGATGGTGCCTTGCGCCAGGCTCATGCAAGAGGCTGCGAACCCCAGCGCGCAGACGAGGCTTGTGGTGAACTGGTTCATTGACGTTTCTCTGGCGAATTTGTCTGCCGGCTTCAGCCTGACGATCTCATTGTGCGGGTTGCCGGGCTTGCCGTTGCGCATGGATGAGGTCGCGGAACCGTCCAACTAGTTCGTTATAGAACCAGTTTATCCAAGAAGATGTTCCGTATCAAACCATTTAAGGTTGGGGATTTCCCTAGAATGGCTCGAACCGGAACGCGATCGCCGCGGCGGCGTCTCGGCCCCGGCGAAACAATTGAGGCACGGGCTTCTCTAGGCGGCCAGAACTACAATTGGACGTGAGCATCCAGCTGATCAACCAGGGCTTCGGAGGGAAGTTGACCAAGGAACAACGCAAGAGATCCGCCACGGGCGCGCAAGACGCGCTCGAGTACGGTGTCCTGCCCCGCGTGCTCGGGCGGCAGCTGAGGATGGCGCATCTCCACGTGGTCAAGGACGCCGCGATGGAAGTGGATGGCACCAGTCTCAGCCACGGGAGCTTCGAGATTCTGGAGTTGCTCAGCCACAACCCCGGCATCGGCCATTCCAGGCTGGCAACGGCCATCGGCCTGGAGAAATCCAGCCTGGTTCCGGTGATCGTCCGGCTGGAGTGCCTCGCACTGGTGGATCGCAAGCTGTCGCCGATCGACAAACGGGCGAACGAACTGCGGATCACCGCCAAGGGCAGGAAGGCGCTGACCAGACTTCGTCGCTATGTCCTTGAACGCGATGCCCGGCTGGTCAGTGCGATTGGCATGTCCGAAGCGGAAGTCGAGACCTTGAACCGGCTGCTCAAGCAGATCACGTCGGCAGATGCATCTCATCGTTAAGTAACACCCGACCATCAATCCGGCTGATGGCATGGGAGGCCTATCCCTCGGCCGCATGCCTGTCGCTGCCTCTCCCGCCATCGATTCGATGCCGCCGTCGCCGGAACCTCCACGAGCCGGCTTTGTGCGCAGTGTCGGTACACCTCGAGCGACGGGTCGTGGCGAGTTCGTGTCACATGTTCATGTGATTTCGCGGCGTAATCCGGCTCGACATAATGCGCTCCAGATGGACCGTTACCGACAACGGACCTATCCAACCAACTGGAACCCACAATGAATTTTGGTATTGCTACGGTCATGACGCCCGCCCCGATCGCCGCGCTGGAAATCGAAGGACGATACTGGCCATTCGATGTCCTTGAGCGATATGGCATCGAATTGCCGGCGCTGGAGGTCAAGGCGCTCTTTTCCGATTGGTTCGCACATATCGGGTACCTCGCACACGTTGCGGAGCGCTGCTTGAAGGAACCGAAGCTGGCTTCACTCGGACTGTCCGCGGACAAGGTCACGCTCGGCCTCGCAATACAGTTTCCGAACAAGCTGATTGGTGTGGGCGCAAACTACTCGAGTCACCTGGAAGAGATGAATTTGCCGTCTTCTCGCTGGGACCCGATGCCTTTCTTCATAAAGCCACCTACCACCACCATGGTGGGTCCTGGCAAGACTGTTGTCATGCCGGCAATAACGCGCCAGCTTGACTGGGAGATTGAACTGGCTGTTGTCGTGGGTCGGCGTCTGAGCAGCGCAAGCCGCGAGGAGGCCATGAGCGCGATTGCAGGATATTCGGTGGGACTCGACATGAGCGCACGCGATTGGATCCTGCACCCGAATTCACCAATCAAGGTGGACATGCTGCGCGGCAAGTGTCAAGACGCGATGTGCCCTTTTGGTCCGGTTGTTCGCCCTGCTCATTTTGTCAAGGATCCGCATCAATTGCGCCTCCAGCTCTGGGTCAACGGACAGCTCCGTCAGGACGCCAGCACCAGCGAGATGCTGTACCGGATTGACGAGCAACTCAGCATCGTCAGCCAGTTCATGACACTTGAGCCTGGCGATGTCATGCTGACCGGCACACCGGCCGGTTCTGCTGTCGCCTGGGACGGGGCATTTCTTCAGCCAGGTGACCGGATCAGGGCTTCGATCGAGCAGGTTGGCGTTCTGGATGTCGAGGTGGCAGCGCCGCGGGCGTGAAGCGGGAGCTGGCCCGCGATTCTCAAGGGGAAGTCCCGATGCCTCGCCGCTCGATACGGCGCAAAAATTGCCCACGGCTGTTTGGTGCTACCTCTTTGCCATCGGCGCGCGCATGCAGGCGCAAGCCCTGAACGGACGCGCCGAACGTCTTTGCCAGGACAAGAAGGCCATCTCCGCATTCGAGCCCAACCAGCTCCCTGCCGCTTTCACAGTCCCAGGAGCATCCGTGAAGATCGTCGAAATCCGCGAGAAGACCATTCCCATCAGCTCGCCCATCCGCAACGCCTACATCGACTTCAGCAAGATGACGCTGAGCCTGGTCGCCGTGATCACCGACGTGATCCGCGACGGCAAGCCGGTCACCGGCTACGGCTTCAACTCGAACGGCCGCTATGGCCAGGGCAAGCTCATGCGGGAGCGCTTCATTCCCCGCGTGATGGAGGCCAGCCCCGAGGCGCTGGTCGATACGAGCGGCGAGAACCTCGACCCGCACAAGATATGGAACACGATGTTCACCAACGAAAAGCCCGGCGGGCACGGTGAGCGTTCGGTGGCCATCGGCACGATCGACATGGCGGTGTGGGACGCGGTTGCCAAGATCGCAGGCAAGCCGCTGTTCCAATTGCTGGCCGACCGCTACGGCGACGGCCGGCCGAACCGCGAGATCTTCGTCTACGCGGCGGGCGGCTATTACTACCCCGGGCAGGACCACGACAAGCTCAAGGACGAGATGCGCAGCTACATCGACCGCGGCTACACCGTGGTCAAGAAGAAGATCGGCGGCGCGTCGCTCGACGAAGACCTGCGCCGCATCGATTCGATCCTCTCCGTGCTGCAGGACGGCCAGAAGCTGTGCGTCGATGCCAACGGCCGCTTCGACCTGGACACGGCGATCGCCTACGCCAAGGCGCTCTCGCAATACGACCTGTTCTGGTACGAGGAGCCGGGCGACCCGCTCGACTTCGAACTGCAGGCCACCTTGCGCAACTACTACAAGAACCCGATGGCGACCGGCGAGAATTTGTTCTCGATGCAGGACGCGCGCAACCTGGTGCGCTATGGCGGCATGCGCCCGGACCGCGACTGGCTGCAGTTCGACTGCGCGCTCAGCTACGGCTTGGTCGAGTACCTGCGCACCCTGGACATGCTCAAGGAACATGGCTGGTCCGCGAACCGCTGCATCCCGCACGGCGGCCACCAGATGTCGCTGAACATCGCCGCCGGCCTGGGCCTGGGCGGCAACGAGTCCTATCCCGACCTGTTCCAGCCCTTCGGCGGCTTTCCCGACGGCGTCAAGGTGCACAACGGCTACGTGACGCTGCCGGAGCTGCCGGGCATCGGCTTCGAAGGCAAGGCCGACCTGTTCCGCGAAATGCAGGCGCTGTCGGCGTGAACGCGAGTTCGAGCCCCCGTCCTACGTCGCGATAGCGGATCGCGCCGGTTGCCCTGCCCGGCCGTTCGGGCGATCCTGCGTTATTCACTTGCGCAGGAGAACCTCATGCCAGCAACTCAGCCATCGCAGCAAAACGAACCGGTTGCCGACGACTCGGTGGAGGGCCAGCCGCGGCCCACGCCCGACGAAGACGGCCCGCACGACGTGCCGAACGAGAAGGTGATCGAGAAGACCTTGCCGGAGTCCGCCGTGAGTGGCGACTCGGGGCGCGGCGGCTGACTACTCGGCCTTCGCGCCGGAGAACTGGACGATCTTCGCCCACGTCTCGGTCTCCATCCTGTGGAGGGCCCAGAACTGCTCGGGCGTCC
Source organism: Ramlibacter sp. (assembly GCA_028292245.1). Lineage (GTDB taxonomy): Bacteria > Pseudomonadota > Gammaproteobacteria > Burkholderiales > Burkholderiaceae_C > Ramlibacter. The sequence continues at coordinate 31,982 of JAQGMS010000287.1, read as the reverse complement.
CGCCGATCGGCACGCCACCGAGGTCTGCCAGCTTGGCCTTCAGTGCAGGGTCCGCAAGCCCCGCGTTGATTTCACGATTGAGCCTGGCGATCGCCGCCGGCGGTGTCCCCTTGGGGACGGCGACTCCGAACCACGCACTGGCCTCGTAACCCGGCACCGTCTCCGCCACCGTCGGCACGTCCGGCATCGCGGGCGAGCGTTGTGCGCTGGTCACCGCCAGCGCGCGCACGGTGCCGGCGCGCACGTGGGTGATGATGGAAGGCATGTTGTCGAAGATCACGTCCACCTGGCCGCCGATCAGGTCGACTGTGGCCGGGCCGGCGCCCTTGTACGGGATGTGCTTCATCGACAAGCCCGTCATCGACTTGAACAGTTCACCCGACAGGTGCACCGAGGTGCCCGAGCCGGACGAAGCCATGTTGATCTTGTCCGGGTTCTTCTTGCCGTAGTCGATGAACTCCGCCACGGTGTTGGCCGGGAAGTTCTTCGTCACCGTCATCACGTTCGGCACACGGATGATGCCGCCCACCGGCGCGAGGTCGTCGAGGAACACGAACGGCAATTTGGGATACAGCGTCGCGTTGATCGCGTTGGCCGGGTTGACCAGGAAGATGGTGTAGCCGTCGGCCGGCGCCTTCACCGCCATCTCGGTGCCGATGTTGTTGCCGCCGCCGGCGCGGTTCTCGATCACCACCTGCTGCCCCAGGCGCGTGGAGAGCCACTGCCCCATCAGGCGCGCCAGGATGTCGGTGGTGCCGCCGGGCGGGTAGCCCACGATCCAGCGGATCGGCCGGTTGGGATAGTCGGATTGGGCAACGGCCGGCAGCGCGAAGACGCTGCACAGCAAGACAAGACCGAAGACGAGTTTTTGCAGCAGACGCATCATGGCTCCTGAAAAGGAGCTTGGAGGGTACAGACAGCGCCGAGCCGGCGTCAACCCGAAGTCGGGGAAACCACGAGTGCGGTCCTCAATCGAAAGGCCACAGGCACCCGGCGCGGCGCGCCGAGTTGCCTAGCCCTTGTCAGCCGAGTCGCGCTTCTTTCCGATTTCGCGCCAGCTGCCTTCGCTCAGTTCGACCTTGTATTTCCTGGCCGCGCTCTGGATGCGTTTCCATGCCGTATCGCGTTCGGCGTCGCTCACACCTTCGACCTGGTTGAAACGGGCGACCGCGTTTCGCACATGGCTCGCGTTTTCCAGCGGCTCCTTTCGCTGCTTCTCGAACGCGAACTTCGATTCACCCAGGTCATCGCGATCCTCTTGCGTCAACTTCGTCATCCGTGGCTCCTTGATGTTGAGATGTTGGCCGTTTCCGGCTGACAGTCTCCCAGGGTCAACAAGAGCGGGTGTAGCAATCCACCAGAAGTGCAACCGGTTGACGGCTGAGCCGCCCCGTACTCGCCAGAGCTTTGAAAGTATCTGCACTAAGTACGCTGCCGTACGGACGGGCAGGGGCGAATCCTTTAGTTTGGTTGCTTCTAGTTCACTTTTGCGAGTTCTCCCCATGATGTCCGGCTTCCTGGCCAACAACCACGATGAATTGGTTGCGCGATGCAAGACCAAGGTCGCGATGCGTCCGCACAGGGCCGCGACGCCCGAGCAACTCAGCAATGGCGTTCCCCTGTTCATCGCGCAGTTGCAACGCACGCTCGAAGCGGAAGAGCAAGACAGCCCGGGAGAGAGCCTGAAGATTTCGGGCAGGTCCGGCGGCGACGCGTTGGCGGTGTCCGAGATGGGCGTGAGCGCGACGGCGCACGGGAAGGAACTGCTGAAGCTCGGGTTTTCCGTCGACCAGGTGGTGCACGACTATGGCGACCTTTGCCAAGCCATCACCGACCTGGCGTTCGAGCGCGACGCGCCGTTTTCGATCGACGAATTCCGGACCTTGAACCGGTGCCTCGACAATGCCATCGCCAGTGCCGTGAGCGCTTTCAGTTCCCAGCGGGACGCCTCCATCGCCGACAAGCAGGAGGCCGAAGTCAACGAGCGGGTCGGCGCCCTGGTGCACGAACTGAAAAGTTCGCTCGCCACGGCCATGTATGCGGCCTCCGCCCTGGAACTGGGAAACCTGCCCATGTCCGGATCGACCGGCTCCGTGCTGAAACGCAGCCTGGCCACGTTGAAAACCCTGATCGAGGGTTCGCTCGACGATGTCAAGGGCGAGACTGCCAAGCCAGTGGACGGGTAGCCGCTTTCACGGCACAGCCGTCACTCCATGTAAGGCGGGTCGGGCCTGATCCCGAGGCTCTCGCGGATCTTGCGCCCCGGGAAAGCGACGGTGCGTTCGGCCCAGGTCCGAAACCTCAAGGCCACCGGGTTGCTCTCCTTGCCCAGGTGCTCGATCAACGCGTCGTCACGCAAGTGCGGCTGTCCGGTCTTGCCCATGCGCTTGCAGCGCTCCGGATACGCCAGCTCCAGCGCGCGTTCGCCCGCCGTGATGCCGGCGACCTTATTCATGTCCGCCAGGCTGATCCAGCGGCAGCGGTCGTCATCCTCCAGCACATGGATCGTGGTGCCCTTGAACACGTAGTGCTGTCCGTGCACCGGCAGCCATGTGCGTTCCCGCATCCCGTGCCGGATGTTGCCGACCAGGTTGTACACCGGGTAAGCGATGGCCGCCGCCAACAGCGGAGACGCCCACACGGCACCGAACGGACCCAAGCGCCAGGCCACCCAGGCGAAAACGGCCAGGCACAGCGCAATCTGCACCGAGGGAAAGCCGAGCCAGTGTTTCATTGCCGGATATTAGGCCCGCGCCGGCGACAGCCACCCGGCCTGCGTTGGCCGGCGGCAGCCGACGACTTCCCATGGGGCGAATTTCCTACAGGGCACAGCCCGCGGCAAGCACAGCATGGGCTCACCTGCAACCTGTGCATTGCGCTCGAACCCCCGGGAGATGTTCATGAGATTTGCCCTACTTTGCGCCGCGGCCCTGCTGGCCGCGCCGGCGATGGCCGATGAGATGGTGGCCAGCAACGGAACCGATCAGGTCCGGCTGTCCGACAGTCCCTGTACCAGCGAGCAAGTGCTCAGCCGCATCCGGCCCAATTTCCGGTCCGCCATGCGCAGCGCCACTGCTGTCGTGCAAGGCCAGTCCTTCAAGGCCTGCTGGATCGCCAACGGCGACGCCGCCCACCTGCTCTACGAAGACGGCGACCAGGGCGAGATTCCGCTGTCGGACTTCAAGCCGCCTAAATCAGCCTGAACACAGCGCCTCCAGGCGCTGGACGATCTGCCCGCGCCCGTCGCTTGCGCGCAGCCGTTCGGCCACGGCTTTGCGCGGCCCGGACGGCAAGGCCAGCGCCGCATCGATAGCGTCGCCCAGGCCCTTGGCGGTGACGCGCTCCATCGGCACTGCTTTCGGCGCCAGCCCCGCCAGGAACAAGCGATGCGCGTGATGGTATTGGTCCAGCAGCAGCGGCAGGATCACCTGCGGCACCCCTGCGCGTAGCGCCTGTGCGGTGGTGCCCGATCCACCGTGATGCACCACTGCGGCAACGCGGGGAAACAATTGCGCGTGCGGTGCATCGCGCACCACGCGCCAGCCAGGCGGCAACGCACCCTCGCCCAATCCCGCCCACCCGGCCCCGACGATGCAGCGCTTGCCGGTGCCCGCCAAGGCCTCGACGATCATTCGGCCCACGCGGTCGGTGCCGTGCCCGCTCATGCTGCCGAAGCCGACGAACACCGGCGGCTCGCCATCGGCCAGCCAGGCGTCGAGCTCGGCATCCAGCACCGCCGGATCGTCGAAGTAGAGAAAGTTCGCATAGGGGAAGCGCCCCGGCGCCCACCCGGGGTCGGCCGGGAAGACGCCCTCGTCCACCGCGAACACCCTGCCGTCACTCTCGAAAACGTGTTCGTGGAAGCGCACGGCCGGCAAGCCGACCGTGGCACGCGCGATGTTGAGCGGCTTGCCGATCAGCCAATGCGAAACGCGGCGGTGCACCCGCCACAGCGCGCGGTTGATCCAGCCCGGCATGCCGTGCCAGGGAATCGTCGGCGGGGGATGCAGTTGGCCAGGCACCATGCAGGTCGAATAGAAAACCGCGAACGTGGGCAGCCGCAAATGCTCCGCCACCGAAGGCGCGGCGACTGCCAAGCCGGCCCACAGCAGTGCGTCGGCACCCTCGCACGCCTGCTTCAACGAGGCGAAATGCTGCGGGATCTGGTCGGTGAAGTAGCGCACGCTCGCAGTCGCCTGCTTCAACGGGTTGCCGGTCATGATGCCGGCGTCCTCGGCCAAAAAGGCCTGGATGTCGCGGCCCACCGGCGCGAATTCGAAGCCGAGCGAGCGGATCCACGCCTCGCAATTCGGCGGCGCGGCCAGCACCGGCACGTGGCCGCGCGCGGCCAGCGCCTGTGCCAGCGCCAGCATCGGCTGCACGTCGCCGCGCGAGCCGACGGTGGCCAGCACGACGCGCAGCGGCGCGGGCGTCATGCGTCCCCAGCGTTCTTGTTCGGGTTGATCAGGTACTTGGTGCCGGTGGCCCGCTGGCCGTAGATGGCGATCTCGTGAGGCTGCAGCGCCTCGACCAGCGAAATCTCCCTGGAGTAGCTGCTGGCGAAGGTGGTCTTCAACTCGGCCACCACACGCTGGCGCAAGGTTTGCGCTGCATCGGCGCCGATGCGCTGCAGGAACGGGAACAACAGCCAGCCGCCCATGCCCCACGCCATGCCGAAACTGCGGTTGAACTCGGTCGGGCCGGTGTCCAGGCCGCCGTAGATGTACACCTGCTTGTGGGTGGCCGAGCCGTAGCGGCTGTATTCCTTCGCCGTGCGGTTCAGCGCAGCTTCCATGCAGCTGAGGATCTGCCCGGCCAGCTTGCCGCCGCCGGTGGCGTCGAAGGCCAGGGTGGCACCGGTGGCCACCAGCGCCTGCGTGAGGTCTTCCATGAAGGTGGGCGCCGAGGCATCGCACACATGTTTGGCGCCTTGCGACTTGAGCAGCGCCGCCTGCTCCGGCTTGCGCACGATGTTCACCAGCCCGATGCCGTCCTTGATGCAGATCTTGTTGAGCATCTGCCCGAGGTTGGACGCGGCCGCCGTATGCACCAGCGCCTTGTGGCCCTCGCGCCGCATCGTCTCCACCATGCCGAGCGACGTCAACGGGTTGACGAAGCACGATGCACCGTCGGCCGGCGTGGCATCCGCCGGCAGCAGCAGGCATTGCTCGGCCTTCACGCAGCGGTACTGCGAATACATCGCACCGCCCAGCACCGCCACGGTCTTGCCCAGCAAGGCGCGCGCGACATCGGAATCGCCCGCGGCGACGACGACACCCGCGCCTTCGTTGCCCACGGGCAGCGACTGGCCGCTGCGACCGGCCATGCCTTTCATCGCTTGCGGCGGAATCTGCGCGGTGATGACTGGGTTGGCGACCGTGCCTGAGAGCTTCGCCGTGCCGATGTCGGCGGCGCCGAACAACAGGCCGATGTCCGAAGGATTGAGCGGCGTGGCCTCGATGCGCACCACCACTTCGTCGGCCGCAGGCTGCGGCGTCGGGATCGAGACCAATGAAATTTCGAGCTGGCCCTCGGGCTTGACCAGGGAGCGCAGTTGAAGGCCCGAAGGCGGTGGTTGGCTGCTCATGGTTCTGTCCTTCGCTCGGTTAGGTGAAAGTGTCAACTAAAACGAGGCAAGCTCCGCGTCTGTGTCGAACAACCTGTTAGCCCTCAGTGCGCCCATGTGAATCGAACTAAAGCTACTGTAAGCGCGAACAGATAGCCATAGGAGAACCGATCGATGCGCATGACGAACTGCCCGCGCCGCGCTCGCCAGTTTCCGAGCCAGGACATGAAGACTCCGACTAGAACGGGAGTGAGCGCTAGATTGACCCACCGTAGGATTGGCAATTTGACCATTGATGATGGGAAGGGCCAGAGTGTCAGTGCTCCCAGGATCACGCCCAGGAGAACGTAGCCGAGCGCTGCAACCCAAGGATTTGGCGCTTTGCGAAATGGCTCCGCGATCGCGTGAAGTCCAAGCTCGAACAGAAATTGCCCAATGATCTGCAACAGCAGTTCGAACAGGAACTGGGCGATGACTTCAACGATGAACTCCACGCAGGTTTCCGCTGAGGGCTAACGTAGAAGTGAGCGGCGCCCAAGGATTGGAGCGCACGCAGTGCGCGGACGCCCTTGGGCGCCTGTCTCGACTGCCTTGTTATATCGCGTCGTCACGTTCGTCATGGCAGCTCGTATGGACGTACTAACTCGGTGATAGTCTGGAACAGCGCAGAGCCCAACAGCACCTCGGAGTTCTCGCGAAGAGAGTAGCTTTCCTCAGTATCGCCGCTCTCGCCAAAGACTCCGACGGTGTAGCAGAGTGTGTTGGTAGATCTATCCCTCGTAATACCATTTCCCTTTTCCCGCGTGTCGCTCCAAAGTTGATCCTGCGCCAGGCACTCAGACGGATGCTGCTGCCGAATTCTAGAAATTTCGGAAAAGAGTAGCGATTTCACTTCTTCAGAAATCTCAAACTCGCAGCTCTTCATAGGATTCCGTCGCCAGGGGTAACCTTTCATAGGATACGTGAGCGTTGCCCCACACCGACCGTCATTTGCGATCCCGAACTGGCACCTTGCCAACATTCGAGCCTCTTCACCGGGGCGGAAGTAGTAGAGGTGCTTGCCCATCAAGCGATATAACGTAAAGCTGACCGGCGCTGCGCAGAAGTTCGCGCAGCGTCCGTGTCAAGTGACAAGTTAGACAACGCTACCACCAAATCCGCGATAGAACGCATCCGGCAAGTCGCGCACTCCGGCATTGAAAACGTACAGTCCCGCGAGGAGCCCCAAAGGTAAGCCCATCCAGCCCCAACCTAAAAGAATACCGTCGTTGCCGCTAGCCCAAGCCGGTCCGTAAAAGATGACGGCAAATATGCCGATGCCCAAACCCACAGAGAGGGCGAACCCCAACAGCGACGAAACCAGCCAAAGGAATCGATCGGGATGCTTGACCCGAGACCTTGGCTTTTTGGATGTGGGCATTGCAGGTTGATTCATGCGCTGTCTAACGTAAAAATGACCGGACCACCAACACCAGCGGCGAAGCCGCCGCCTGCTGTTGTGGGGGAACTTGATCCGGTTTAGTTGACACTGGTTTCTCTCTGCGCGAATCGCTCGTAGGCTACTGGCGGCAAGTATTGCAGCGATGAATGTAGCCGACGCTCGTTATAGAAGCGAATGTAGCTGCTTAACGTGTTGCGCAATTGCTGCTCTGTGTTGAATTTCTTGCCGTACAGCTCCTCACCCTTCATCGAGTGGAAGAACGACTCCATGTGCGCGTTGTCGTTCATCTTGCCAGGCCGATTCATGCTTTGAACCATCCCGAGCTGGCGCAGTTGCTCCCTGAACTCGAAGTTGGCGAACTCGATGCCGCGGTCGCTGTGGAACACCACGCCGGGCCTAACGCTGCGACTGGTGGCAGAGCGGCGAAGCGCCTCCTTGGTCAAGGCTGCATCGCGCCGGGCGCTCAGGCTCCAGCCGACGATCTTGCGCGAGTGCTTGTCCATCACCGCTGCCATGTAGCGCCACTGGCCGGCCACCTTCAGGTAGGTCACGTCGCCAACCCACACCTGGTCGTGCCGCTGCGTCGAGGCGGAATCAGGCAGATACGGCACTCCCGCGTAGAACGCTCGCTGCAGCACCTTCGAGTGGCGATACAGGCGTGCACTTCTGCCTTGAAGGCCCGCTTCTCGCATCAGGCGGGCCACGCGTCTTTTGCCCACAATGTGTCCGTCCAGCCGCAGTTGCCCTGCCACGCGTGGGCTGCCATAGAAGCCGCGGCTGTCGGCATGGACCTGCCGCACGCGAGCCAACAGCGCTTGATCGGCCTGCTGTCTTTGACTCGGAGAACGCTTGCACCAGGCATAAAAGCCAGAGCGAGTGACCCTGTGCAACTCGCACATCATTTGGACCGGAAAGGTTTGCCGGTTTGCCTCGATGAAGGCGAAGACTTCATCTTTCGTTCGGAGGCAAACCGGATAGCTTTTTTTAGGATGTCGTGCTCCATCTGAAGGCGCTTGAACTGCTGCTCCACCTCTCGAAGGCGCCTCAGTTCCGCAGCTTCCTGTGGCTGCAGCGCGGGCAGATCACCAGCCAGCTCGCCATCGCGCACCTGCTTGCGCCACTTGGAGAGCATGAAAGGATGAATGCACAACGATTCCGCAACATCCTTGACCAGCACCCCAGACTGGTCACTCAGTTGAACTGCCTTGAGCTTGAATTCAAGGCTGTACTGCTTGATTTTTGCTGGTCCGATTCTCTTTGCCATTGAACACCCTCTCCGTTAGGTCAGAGTGTCAACTAAAGTGAAGCAAGCTCCGCGTCCGTGTTGACTGACATGTTAGATCGCATTGCCATCATCTCCACTATTTGCTTTGCACGCGGTACGAGCGCGTCGCAACTGTTGAAGTAGCGCCTTGGCCTTGCCCCGACAGCGGAGTGAATACGTGGATGGCCGTGGTGTCTGGAACCGTGAATGAAACCTCTAGGCTCTCAGTTCCTCCCCCTTTCAACACGACGTTCACAATTTGGGCGAGAGGTTTGTTCTTCGCATCCTGAACGACCAGGCCGAGAGTTCCAGAATCTGAAGTCAATGCGTAAGCCACGGTAGCCCGTAGCTTTACCTCGCTCCCGACGGTCATGGGCCCTGCCGGATTCGGAGTGATTTCAGTGATGTTCACTGTCGAACCAGAGGGAGCGGCCAGCGAGTCGGCAGCACTCTTGGAGTTGCAGGCTGACAAAGCCGCAACCATGAACATTGCGGTCGCGAGTGCGAGGATGTAGCGAAACATGCGATCTAACGTGATATCGCCAGCAAACCAGTCGGATAACACCGGAACACATTCATATCGATTTCCTCCGCTTTCGCTCGCAAGTCTTTCTTTTATATCAGCAATTCTGCTGCGCGTTGCCTCTGGCGCTTTCCTAAAATGCCGTGGATTCCCGCAAACCTGCGGTCTTGCCATCCCTCGCAGTCGTCTAACTTCTCTCGCAGTCGTCTAACTTCGGCGGGCGCATTGGCTGGAAACCCTCTCCAAACAACGTCATACCGTCGATGTTGCATGTACGTGAGCTTCCGAAAATACCGGCAAACCCCGCAATTCTGGTATCGGTCCTCGAAGAATCTGCCGCCGCCCCAAAAGAAAAGGGCCGGACCCCGCATCGCTGCGGGAGTCCGGCCCGGTGGTGACTGCGCCGTGCGGGTTACTGGTTCAGCAACAGCTGCGCGATGATGCCGGTGGCGATCGCCACCAGGACGTAGTCGCCGCCCACCTGCACCCACTGGTAGCCGCGCGGGGGCGCGTTCAGGTGATGGCCGCGCCAATCGTTCACGACGTACTGGCGGTCGCGGTATTCCTGCGGCACATGGCCGCCACGGCGCCACTCGGGGCCACGCGCGCCGTAATAGTCGCGCGCCTGGTCATGGCGGAATTCGCGGTTGCCCATGGCGCGCTGGTCGGGCCCGCGCTGATCGTGGCCGCGTTGGTCATAGCGTTGCTGGTCATAGCGTTGCTGGTCGTAGCGCTGCTGGCCATTGCGCTGTTCGTTGCGCTGCTCATTGCGCTGCTGGTCGTTGTCACGCTGGTTGTACCCTTGCGCGAACGACAGCGAGCCGAAGCCCAGCGATGCCGCCGCGATGGCACAGACGATTGCTCTTGATTTCATGGTTGCTCTCCTTTTGCATGAGCCTTCATCTTGCCCGCGCCACGTTGCGCTGCTGCAAAGTGCGCAGGCGAATTGTGCAAAGCGGGTTGCAAGGTGTGTGATCGATGTAGGCCGCACGCGCCGGCGCCGTAGGACAGTGGCGCTTTCGGCCTGAGCCGCACCGTCCAACACGGCCGCGCGATTAAAGCCTAGACTCGCGATCCAGCGGGGGATTCGATCACGGAGCGAAGGAATCGCATGGACTCGAAATTGCTATTGGAAACGGCCACGGCCTTGCTTGCGTTCGCGGCGCTGGGCGGCCTGATCATGGCGGTGTTGCGCTTTGCCGGCGCCGACCGGCCGCCCTCGTGGCTCGCCATGGGCCACGGCCTGCTGGCTGCCAGCGGCCTCACCTTGCTGCTGTACGCCGGCTTTGCGCTCGGCATGCCGCGGATGGCATGGATCGGCACGGGGCTGCTGGTGCTGGCCGCGTTGGGTGGAACGTTCCTCAACCTCGCCTATCACGACAAGCGGCTGCCGCTGCCCAAGCCGATCGTCGTCGTGCATGGACTGCTGGCCGTCACAGGATTCGCGCTGGTCTTCATGAGCTCCTAGCGCGGCGCCTGCCGCATCCAAAAGGCGGGCTGTTGCGTATCTAGGGACGCAACATGGAGTTCCCGTCATGATCCCTGGCCTCCCGCACCTTCGCCGCGGCGCCGCCGGCTGCCTGCTCCTGGCCACCGCCTGCGCCTTCGCCGCACCCGCGGTCGAACGGCAGGAAACCCCGGAAACGGGTGCGCAGACGCATCCCTGGTCGGTGCCGCCGCCCAACCGCCAGCCATCGGCTTACTTCACGAACGTCAAGAGCGGCGACGTCCTCGAATCTCCGTTCCTCGTCAGGTTCGGCCTGTCGATGCGGGGCATCGTGCCGGCGGGCAAGAGCGCGGGACGCGCCGGCCACCACCACCTCCTGATCAACCAGTCGCTGCCGCTGGACTTCAAGAAGCCGCTGCCCTTCACCGACCAATACGTCCACTTCGGCAAGGGCCAGATGGAAACGGTGTTGAACCTCAAGCCGGGCACCTACAGCCTGAGCCTGCTGCTGGCCGACCAGGGCCACATCCCTTATTTCGTCTTCAGCAAGCCGATGCAGATCACGGTGACCAAGCAGAACCCCCAGGTCACGCCGGCGAGCCTGCAAGGGCCGCGCCGCATCGAGCTGCTGGAGCCGCGCGACGGCGCCGTGCTGCGGCCGCCGTTTCGCGTGCAGTTCCACGCCAGCGGCTACAACGTGTCGCATGCGCAGGCCAAGGCCGCCGACACCGGCCACTTCCGGCTGGTGGCCGAGCGCCGCGGCAAGCCCGAGGTGATGGAGTTCCGCGAAGGCGAGACCGAGACCTGGCTGCAGCCGCCCCCGGGCGACTACCAGTTGCGGCTGGAGCTGGTGAGCAATACCGACCAGTCGGTGATGGCGGCCACCGCGCCCGTGCGCGTCACGGTGGACAAGCAGGGCCCGCTCGCGGCACGCTGAGGCCGCGGCCGGCGGCGCGGCTTCAGGCCGTGGCGGGCTGCGCCTGCGGCTTCGCAGCCATCGCGCCCAAGCCGATATGGTCCAGGGCCGCGGTGAGTTGCGCCACCGTGCGGTCCACGTGCTGCCATTTCTCCAGGCCGAACAGGCCGACCCGGAAGGTCATGAAGTCCGCGCCCTCATCGCACTGCAGCGGCACGCCGGCGGCAGTCTGCAGGCCCTCGGCCAGGAACTTGCGGCTGGACTGGATCTCGGGGTCGGTGGTGTAGCTCACCACCACGCCCGGCGCCTTGTAGCCTTCGGCGGCGACGCTGGCCAGGCCGCGACTTTCGAACAGCGCGCGCACCTTGCGCCCCAGTTCTTCCTGGTTGGCCTTGATCTTCGCGAAGCCCAGCGCCTTGGTCTCCACCATCGTGTCGCGCAGCCGCGTCAACGCGTCGGTCGGCAAGGTGGCGTGATAGGCGTGGCCGCCACCTTCATAGGTTTCCATGATCTGCAGCCACTTCTTCAGGTCGCAGGCGAAGCTGGAGCTGGTGGTGCCGTCGATCGCGGCGCGGGCACGCTCGCTGAGCATCACCATCGCGCAGCACGGCGAGCTGCTCCAGCCTTTTTGCGGCGCCGAGATCAGCACGTCGACGCCGGTGGCCTGCATGTCAACCCACATCGCGCCCGAAGCGATGCAATCGAGCACGAACAGGCCGCCCGCTTCATGCACGGCATCGGACACCGCGCGCAGGTAAGCGTCGGGCAGGATCATGCCGGACGCGGTTTCCACGTGGGGCGCGAACACCACTGCGGGCTTCTTCTCGCGGATGGCGGCTTGCACTTCGGCGATCGGCGCCGGCGTCCAGGGCGCTTGCGCGCCGCTGCCGGTGCGCCTGGCCTTCAGCACCGTGGACGAGGCCGGAATGTTGCCCATCTCGAAGATCTGCGTCCAGCGGTAGCTGAACCAGCCGTTGCGGATCACCAGCACGTCCTTGCCGCCGGCGAACTGGCGCGCCACGGCTTCCATGCCGAAGGTGCCGCTGCCGGGCACCAGCACCGCCGACCGTGCGCGGTACACCTCTTTCAGGATCGAAGAGATGTCCTTCATCACGCCCTGGAAGCTGCGCGACATGTGGTTGAGGGCGCGGTCGGTATAGACCACCGAAAATTCGAGCAGGCCGTCGGGATCGACGTTGGGCAGGAGTCCAGGCATCTTGTTCTTTCTGGGGCGGGCCAAAAGCGGGTTGTCAGGTTAGCACGGGGCTCGTTTCCGGTCTTTCGCGCGGGTATGGCGCTACACCGGGGCGCAAAAATACACAGACTGGGCCCGGCGGTAACGTATTGCCCCAGGCCCTTGCAGCCGGTGACGTTTTGGCCGGCCCGACTCATGCACACAATGCCCCCCGTTTGTTGCACGAGGGAGTGCGATTTGATTCGACACAAGAGACAGCGTGAACTGGCCCTGCTTTTCTGCGGCGCGGCGTTGCTGGGACTGGCCGGCTGCGGCGGCGGTGGTGGCGGCGCCGCACCAGCGGTGCCCGCGCAGGTGGCTGCCGCGGTTTCGTCCGCCACAGGTTCGGCTTCCATGCCGGTGCCGAGCACGTCAACTTCGGTGGCGGACGTCATCCCGGGCGCCGGCGCGTCGAGTGCTCCCACGCTGGCCGACTGCGAGCTGTTCCCGGCCTCGGCCATCTTCAACACCCGCATCGACGACGTCTCGCGCTTTCCGGCGCACGCCAAATCCGGCGAGTGGGTGGACCTGGTCGGCCGCGGCGTTTCCTTCGGCACGGACTGGGGCGTCAACGACAACGCGGCGAACTACTCGACCTATTGGGGCATGCCGATCAACATCGTCGACGGCAGCACTGCCACCACCGAATGGCCGGTGGTGTCGTTCGACTTCGCCACCTCCGGCGTGTTCTGGGATCGCGGCTATCCCGACAAGAGCGATTGCGCGGTGGCCGACGGCAACGGCGGCTTCTCGATCGCGCGCAGTTGCGGTGCGGTGCCCGCAAGCCAGCGGCGCTTCCCGTTTCCCGTCCCGTCGAAACTCCTCTCCGAAGACGGTGTGTGCAGCGACCCCAACACCTGCGGCGACCGCCACGTGCTCGTCGTCGAGAAGGGTGCCTGCCGCCTGTGGGAGAGCTACTTCGCCTACAACCTGTCGGGCCAGTGGTATGCCATGGCGACAGCGGCGTGGGACTTGAAGTCACTGTCACTGCGGCCCGACGACTGGGCCGCGGGCGACGCCGCCGGCCTGCCGATCACGCCGCTGTTGGCGAAGGCGGCCGAGGCCAACTCCGGCGAAATCAGGCATGCCTTGCGCGTGACGTTCAGCGACCCGAAACTGGCGCTCGAACATGCCTGGCCGGCGCGCTTCGCCGCCGGCGGCGACAACCCGGGCGCGATTCCGTTCGGCTCCCTGTTGCGGCTGAAGTCCGATTTCGTGATCCCCGACGACTGGACGGCGCAGGCCAAGGCGCTCGCGACCGCCGCCAAGCGCTATGGCCTGTACGTCGCCGACAACGGCGCCGACTTCTACGTGCAGGGCGAACCCAATGCCGCCTGGGACCTGCGCACCAACGCCCAGATGCGCAACATCAGGATGTCGGACATGGAGTTCGTCGACCTCGGCGCGATCAAGCGCGATCCGCGCTTCTCGGCCGATTCGATGGCCGCGAGCTGGTAGCCCAGCGCGTCAGACGAACTCGATGCCGGCGTTCGTCACGCCGACCAGGTGAGCCACGTTCTGGCTCGACTCCGCGGCCATCACGGCCAGCGAGGCCTTGGTCTGCGCGCCGGAGTCCAGCATGCCGACATATTGATTCAGGTCGGACGCGCTGGGGTTGCTGCCCATCACGTTGTGGTACACGAAATTCACGAAAGCCGTGTTCGAGGCCGAGCCGGCCAATTGCGTGAAGAGCGGGGTCGACACGGCCAGGGCCGCGGCGGCCGACTCAGAGGTACCGCCGTCGAGGATGTCCAGGCCCAGCCCGACGAACTCGCGCACGCCCAGGTAGCTCTGCCCGAACAGCGAAGCCAGGATCTTCGCGACCGTGCCCGCATGGCCCGTCATGTCCAGCGCCAGGCTGTGGTCGCTGAACTGCAGGCGCTCGACATTGGCCAGTGTGGCGGTTTCGCCGTTGCCGGAGACGGTGTAGCCGCTTGCCGTGTGGGTGACGCTGTAGCTGGACGCGGCGTGGGAGAACAGGATGGTGTCGATGCCGGCCAGCGCATCGACCGAGATCGTGCCGCCGGTGTGCGCCGTGGCGCCGGTCACGACCGGGCCGCTGAAATCGAGCGAGCCGCCCCAGATCATGTCGGCCTGTCCGGTAACCGTTGAGCCATCGGCGCTGCGCAGGTAGGTGGCCGCTTGCGGCGGCAGCACCGTGCCGTTGAGCGTGATGCTCGACACGAACAGGTTGCGGTCGCCAATTTCCCAGCTCTGCTGCGCGTCGTTGGTGTACTGCAAGCTGATGGACGTGACGTTGGTGCCGGCGGGGATAGGAACCGCGACCTGCTGCGTCGCGCCCCCTGCGTGGTTGGCATCGATGGTGAGCCCCGAGACCAGGACGTTCCCATTGACCAGGACATTGATGCTGGGCCAGACGCCCTCGGCGGAACTGCCGCTCAACGTCAGCAGCAGGCTGCTGCCGAAGGGTTGGATGGCGTCGTTGCCGTTGGTGCCGTTGATATCTGCCATGCGTAGCCTCTCAAGGATGTGTTTGACGATGGCGTTCACTCTAGGCGAGGGGGCGGCCGGCGGCCATGGCGCGTTCGGACTACCCCAGCAGTAACCAAATGCGCAATGTCCCGCTTAATATGATGGTCATCATATTTGGTCTACAGTCGCGCCATGGACACCCAACCGACCCGCAAGGAACTCAGCCACGAACGCATCGTCGAAACCGCGGCGCGCGCCATCCGGCGCGGCGGCTTCAACGGTGTTGGGGTGGCCGACATCATGAAAGAGGCTGGCCTGACCCACGGCGGCTTCTATGCCCACTTCCCGTCGCGTAACGCCCTGCTGGCCGAGGCGCTCGAGCGCGCCGGGCGCGACAGCGCCGAGCGCATCGAAAAAAGCTCGGCGCTGCGGCAGGCCAAGGGCGCCAGCGCGTTGCGCGCGCTGGTGGAAAGTTACCTTTCCGACAGCCACCTCAGCTCGACCGAAAGCGGTTGCCCGGTGGCGGCGCTGGCCTCGGAAATGCCACGCCAGGCGGCGGAGGTGCGCGACGCGGCCGCCCGCCGCGTGCGCAGCCTGATCGGGCGGGTCCAGAACGCCTTGACCGGACGCGGCGCGCCGGATCGCGCGGCGCTGATCGCCGGCCAATTGGTCGGCGCATTGCAGCTCGCTCGCGCCCTGGGCGACAACACCGAAGGCAAGGCCCTTTTGTCCACAACCCGCCGCAGCCTGCTCGCCCAATACGACATCACCTGAAGGAACCGCCATGAAACTCGACAACGCCATCGTCCTCATCACCGGTGCCAACCGCGGCATCGGGCTCGAATTCGCAAAGCAGGCCCTGGCGCGCGGCGCGCGCAAGGTCTACGCGGGCGCGCGCAACCCCGCCAGCGTGACGCTGCCCGGCGTCGAGGCGATCCAGCTCGACGTCACCGAGCCCGATCAAGTCGCGGCGGCCGCGAAGCGCTGCGGCGACGTGACGATCCTGATCAACAACGCCGGCATCGCCAACGTCGGCGGCTTCCTGCCCGAAGGCAGCGTGGAATCCGCGCGCTTGCAGATGGAGACCAACTTCTTCGGCCCGCTGCGCCTGTCGCAGGCGTTCGCGCCGGTGCTGGCCGCCCATGGCGGCGGCGCCATCCTCAACGTGCTGTCGATCGCCAGCTGGATCAACCGCCCGCTGCTGGGCGTGTACGGCGCCACCAAGTCGGCGGCATGGGCGCTGACCAACGGCCTGCGCCACGAGCTGCGCGCGCAGCACACGCAAGTGGTGGGCATGCACGTGGGCTTCGTCGACACCGACCTGACCCGCGGCATCGACATGCCGAAGTCCACGCCTGCCGAGGTGGTCACACGCGCACTCGACGCGCTGGAAGCCGGCGCGGAAGAGGTGCTGGCCGACGAAGTCACGCGCCAGGTCAAGCGGGGCCTGTCGGCCGAGCCGGGCGTCTACCTCGTGGCGCCATGACAGCCCACACGGCCGCGATGACGGCGCGCACGCAGCAGATGCTGCACGCGCCGCTGCTGCCGACCCTGTTCCGGCTGGCCACGCCCAATATCCTGGGGCTCTTCGCGATGACGCTGGTCATCGGCTATGACGGCTTCATCCTCGGGCGGCTCGGCGCCGACGCCCTGGCCGGCGTGGCGCTGGTGCTGCCGCTGTCGATGCTGATGCTGCAGATGTCGGCCGGCGGCATCGGCGGCGCGACCACCGCGGCGGTGGCGCGCGCATTGGGCGCGGGCAACGCCGACGACGCCAGCCGGTTGGCGCAGCACGCGCTGTTCATCGCCGTCGCGGCCGGCGCGCTGTTCTCCCTGGCGCAGTGGAGCGGCGGACGCGCGGTCTACGCGGCGATGGGCGGCCACGGCGGCGCGCTGCGTGACGCGATGTCGTACTCCAACATCCTGTTCGGCGGCGCCGTCGTCATCTGGTCCACCAACGTGCTGGCCGGCATCGTGCGCGGCTCGGGCAACATGCTGCTGCCGTCGCTGGCGCTGCTGGGCATGGCCGGCGTGCACGTGCTGCTGTGCCCGGTGCTGGTTTTCGGCTGGGGACCGCTGCCGGGGCTGGGCGTGGCCGGTGCCGCGATCAGCATGCTGGCAGCCAACGCGGTGGCCTCCATCGTGCTGGCGTCGCACCTGTTGCGCAAGGGCGGTGCCGTGCACCTGTTGCGACTGCCTTGGCGCTTGCGCACGCCGCTGCTGGCCGCCATCCTGCGCGTCGGCATTCCGGCTTCGCTCAGCCCGGTGATCAGCAACGCCTCGATCGCGGCGGCCACCGCCTTCGTCGGCAGCTATGGCATCGCGGCGCTGGCGGGCTACGGTGTGGCGGCGCGGCTGGAATACATCCTGGTGCCGATCGCGTTCGGCTTCGGTACCGCGCTCACCGCGATGGTCGCAACCAACATGGGCGCCCGGCAGCCGCAGCGCGCGCTGAAGGTGACCTGGGCCGGGGCCGCGGTGGTGTTCGCCATCACCGGCTCGATCGGACTGGCCGCGGCCTTGCTGCCGGCCCTGTGGATGAACCTTTTCACCACCGACCCGGCGGTGCGCAGTTTCGGCGCGCAATACCTGAACATCGTGGGCGGCTGCTACGGCCTGTTCGGCCTGGGGCTGGCGCTGTTCTTCGCATCGCAAGGCGCGGGCCGGATGTTCTGGCCGCTGGCCGCGAGCATGGCACGCCTGGTGGCGGTGGCTGCCGGGGGCTGGGTCTGCGTGCAATGGCTGCACCTGCCCGCCACGGTCTTTTTCTTCGTCGTGGCCTTCAGCTTCGCGGCCTATGCGCTGACGCTGGCGGCGGCGATCAGATTGGGCGGCTGGACGCGCTGAGCGCCCGCCGCGCTATTGCCACACTTCGAAGATGTTGCCGCGCCAGGTGATGCCCAGGAAGTTGTGCTGGTTGGACGGCTGGCCCTGCTCGCGCAAGATGACGGCGCCACTGAGCTGGTTCATGACGAAGGCCGAGCTATAAGTCGTGAAGGTGTCGGACCAGAGGAAATAGTTGGCGTTGGGCAGGTTGTTCAGCCACTTGTCGCTGAAGCTGCCGAAGCAGTTGCGGTAGATGCTGACGCCGTCGTACTGGCTCGCGTCATGGATGCTCGTCACCAGGTCGAGCGCAGTGGACGCGACCCGGGCCGTGTCTTCGCGCGGCATCAGCACATAGGCCAGCTTCTCGTCCCCTCCACAAAACAGCATCGCCTGGACCACCGGCTGGTTGTAGTTGTTCCAGGGAGAGGCCCACTGCACCAGCTGGCCGCTCGAATCGGAGGCCGCCGCACCAAAGCTGAAGTCGGTGATCTGCATCCCATCCATGCTGAGCGTGCCGTTGTACAGCGTGGCGATCTGTGGAGTGTGAACGGTCTTGGAGTAGTAGATGTAGGTCTGGACCTCGGTTGCGGACTGAAGCGTGAAGGTCAGGTTGCCGATGTGCCGCAGGATCGCGGCGTAGCTGATCGCGCCGACCCTCACCGACGGCAGCGTCAGCACGGTGCCGTCGAAAACTGCTGCGGCCGGGCCGGCCGGAACCTGGGGGGTTGCGCCCTGGAAGGTGAACGTGAAGTTGCCGATGTTGGCCAAGGTCACGTTGGTGTAAGTCGCGTTGCCGAACCTCACCGCGGGGATGGTGACGATGTTGGTCGCAGAGTTGTAGGTGGCTTCCTGGCTCCATGCCTGGGTGACCAGGAGGAGAAGCAGCAGCACGGTCAGGCGCGGCCAGCGCAGGACGCTGGACGGGAACAGGTTTCGCATCTAGGTTTCCCCCTCGGCCCGGCAATGGATGGGCCACAGCCAGTATAGGCATATTGGCTCATCCGTAAAAGATGGCATGTTTCACCGTGCTTCACACGGCGGGTGTGTAATCTTTGGGTGTCATCCCAAAGCGGAATTTTCTATGGACAGCGCGGAACTTGAGCGGCGCATGCAGGACGAGGTGCTCGACAGCTATGACGAGGAGCTGGAACTCGAGCTCGAGGACCGGCCGTTTGACGCCAATGGCGCCGAAATCCCCCTCACCGAGCAGCAAAAGCAGGAACGGCGGCGCTATTTCGCCGAGCTGCTGCGGCTGCAGGGCGAACTGGTGAAGCTGCAGGACTGGGTCGTGGCCAACGGCCGCAAGCTGGTGATCCTGTTCGAGGGCCGCGACGCGGCCGGCAAGGGCGGCGTGATCAAGCGCATCACGCAGCGCCTGAACCCGCGCGTGTGCCGCGTGGCCGCCCTGCCCGCCCCGAACGACCGCGAGCGCACGCAGTGGTACTTCCAGCGCTACACGGCCCATTTGCCGGCGGCCGGCGAAATCGTGCTGTTCGACCGCAGCTGGTACAACCGCGCCGGCGTCGAACGGGTGATGGGTTTTTGCACCGACGAGCAGTACGAGGAGTTCTTCCGCACCGTGCCGGAGTTCGAGAAGATGCTGGTGAGCTCGGGCATCCAGCTGGTCAAGTACTGGTTCTCGATCTCCGACGAGGAGCAGCACCTCCGGTTCCTCAGCCGCATCCGCGACCCGCTCAAGCAGTGGAAGCTCAGCCCGATGGACCTGGAGTCGCGCAGCCGCTGGGAGGCCTACACCCGCGCCAAGGAAGTGATGCTGCAGCGCACGCACATCCCGGAAGCACCGTGGTGGGTGGTACAGGCCGACGACAAGAAAAAGGCCCGGCTCAATTGCATCGACCACCTGCTCAAACAGGTCGACTACAGCGAGGTCGACCACCCGCTGGTGCAACTGCCCGATCGTGTTCGGCACAAGGACTATTCGCGCCGGCCCGTGCCCAAGCAGATGTTCATCCCCGAGAAGTACTAACGATCCACCGGCGCCTGCGCGACCAGCTGCCGGCGGATGTCCTGCATCTCCCGCCGGGTGCGGGCATCGGCCTTGGGGTAGCGCATCTTCAGGTCCTTGAGGGTGTCCAGGACGATCCGCGAGATCAGCAGCCGCGCGTTTTCCTTGTCGTCGGCGGGCACCACGTACCAGGGCGCGTTTTTCGTGCTGGTGGCGCCCAGGCACGCTTCGTACGCCTGCATGTACTGCTTCCAGTGGTTGCGCTCCTGCATGTCGACCATGCTGAATTTCCAGTGCTTGCGCGGATCGTCGATGCGCGCGAGCAGGCGCTTTCGCTGTTCTTCCTGCGACAGGTGCAGATAGAACTTGACGATGCGCGTTCCGTTGCGGTGCAGGTGCTGTTCCATGTCCACGATGGAGCGGTAGCGTTCCTTCCAGATCTTCCCGCCGGCATCCTGGTTGCCCGGAAGCCGCTCGCCCTGCAGGATTTCCGGATGCACCCGGACGATCAGCACTTCTTCGTAGTACGACCGGTTGAAGATGCCGATGCGGCCGCGTTCCGGCAGGCATTGCGCGGTGCGCCAGAGGAAATCGTGATCGAGTTCGGCCGCGCTCGGGTGCTTGAAGCTGAAAACCTGGCAGCCCTGCGGGTCGACGCCCGACATGACGTGCCGGATCACCCCGTCCTTGCCGGCAGTGTCCATGGCCTGGAAGATCAGCAGCACCGCATAGCGGTCGAAGGCATAGAGCAATTGCTGGCGCTCGCTGAGTTCATCGGCATGCTGGCGCAACCGCTCCTCGTAATCCTGCTTGGATGCGTACACGGGATCGATGAGCGTCGGCCACTTCTTGAGCTTGAACTTCTCGCCCGGGGGGACCCGGAAATCGCTGGAGCGGATGTTCTTCGGCATCTCGCCCTTGTACACCGAACGGGCAGCATTGACAGCCGCCTGCAGGTTCTTTCGGCCGCGCGTATGCTGGCGGACCGCCCCGAAACGCGGGCGCCCAACTCATCCATCGCGGAGCTTTCCACATGCGCTACAACCCCCTGGGCCGCACCGGCCTTTTCGTTTCCGAACTGTGCCTGGGCACCATGACCTTCGGCGGCACCGACGGCATGTGGGCCAAGATCGGCGAGTTGCAGCAAGCCGATGCCGAGCGGCTGGTCGGCCAGGCGCTGGACGCCGGCATCAACTTCATCGACACCGCCGACGTCTACGCGGGCGGCGTGTCGGAACAGATCACCGGCCAGGCGCTGAAGAACCTGAAGATCGCACGCGAGGACGTTGTCATCGCGACCAAGGTGCTCGGCGAGATGGGCAAGGGGCCGAACGCGCGTGGCGCCACCCGCAGCCACATCATGGACGGCGTGAAGGCCAGCCTGAAACGGATGCAGCTCGATCACATCGACCTGTACCAGATCCACGGCTTCGACCCGGCCACGCCGGTCGAGGAGACGGTGCGCGCGCTCGACCAGTTGGTGCGCGACGGTCAGGTGCGCTATGTCGGCGTTTCCAATTGGGCGGCGTGGCAGATCGTCAAGGCGCTGGGCATCGCCGAGCGCCTCGGGCTCTCGCGCTTCGAATCGCTGCAAGCCTATTACACGGTGGCCGGGCGCGACCTGGAGCGCGAGCTGATCCCGATGCTGCGCAGCGAAGGCGTCGGGCTGATGGTGTGGAGCCCGCTGGCCGGCGGCTTGCTGAGCGGCAAGTACGGGCGCGAGCAGCAGGCCGAGGCGGGCAGCCGACGGATGGCGTTCGACTTTCCGCCGGTCGACAAGGAACGCGCCTGGGGCTGCATCGACGTGATGCGCCCGATCGCGCAGGCGCATGGCGTGTCGGTGGCGCAGGTGGCGCTGGCCTGGCTATTGCACCAGCCGCAGGTGACCACCGTGATCGTCGGCGCCAAGCGGGCCGACCAGCTGGCCGACAACATTGGCGCGACGAAGGTGAAACTGAGCGCGGCCGAGCTCGAGCAGATCGGTGCGGCCAGCAAGTTGCCGGCGGAATATCCCGGCTGGATGTTCGAGCGGCAGGGCGAGTACCGGCGCAAGCAGATCTCGCTCAGCGCCGATAAGTGATCCGGTAGATCGCGCCGGCATAGTCGTCGGCCACCAGCAGCGAGCCATCGGGCAGCACCAGCACGTCGCTGGGGCGGCCCCACACGGACTCGCCCTGCAGCCAGCCGCTGGCGAACGGCTCGTAGGCCACGGCCTTGTTGCCCTGCAGGCGCACCAGTGCGATCCGGTAGCCGATCTTCTTCGAGCGATTCCAGGAGCCGTGCTCGGCGATGAAGACCTGGTTGCGGTATTCCGGCGGGAACATGGTGCCGGTGTAGAACCGCATGCCCAGCGACGCCACATGGGCGCCGAGTTTTTGCGCCGGCGGGGCGAACTCGTCGCAGCGCCGCTTGGCGCCGAACTCCGGGTCGCGCACATCGCCCGCGTGGCAATACGGATAGCCGAAGTGCATGCCGGCGCGCGGCGCGTGATTGAGTTCGTCCGGCGGCACGTCGTCGCCCAGCATGTCGCGCCCGTTGTCGGTGAACCAGAGCTCGCGCGTGCCGGGCTGCCAGTCGAAGCCGACGCTGTTGCGGATGCCGCTGGCGAACACTTCGGATCCGCTGCCGTCGGCGTTCATCCGCGCGATCTGGGCGTAGCGCGCGTCCGGCTCGCAGATGTTGCATGGCGCGCCGGTGGGAACATAGAGCTTGCCATCCGGGCCGAAGGCCAGGAACTTGGCGCCATGGTGCGTGTCGGGGGTCAGCTTGTCGGTGACCACCACCGGCGCGGGCGGCCGGTCCAGTTGCGGCTCGATGTTGTCGAAGCGCAGGATGCGGCTTACCGCCGAGACATAGAGGCTGCCGTCCTTGTACGCCACGCCGACCGGCAACTGCAGGCCGCTGGCGACGACGCCCACGTTCTGCACCTTGAAGGCGGCGTCGAAGCGCACCGCATGGACCTTGCCGGCGCGCATCGAACCGACGAACAGCACGCCGCCTTTCTCGTCGACACGCCCCAGCGCCATCTGGCGGGCGTTGTCGGCGCGCGCCCACAGCTCGATGGCGAAGCCCGGCGGCAGCTTGATGCGATCCAGCGGCAAGTCGGTCTGCGCCTGCGCCGTGGACAACAGGCTGAACATCAGTCCGAGAAACAGGATGACCCGGCGCATGGCGTGCTCCCCTTTCGGTGTGCTTATTTCGGCAGCCGTCCCTTGACGGCATTGGCGCGCGCGCTGCAGGTGATGCGGCCGCCCGCGTCGGGCGCCAGCCGCGCTCGCAGCCGTTGCATGACGAGCGCGACGTCGCTCGCGGGCAGCGACTTGACCTTGGGGCCGTTGCTCGAACCCAGCAGGCTGGTGGCCCAGAAGTCCTCGAAGTTCTCGAACGTGCGCTGCACCGTGATCTGCGTGGTCTCGACCGCTTCCATGCCGGCATCGGTCCATAGCTTGCGCAAGGCGTCGATGCGCGCCGCGTCGACACTCGGCGGCAATGTCGGCGTGACGCCGATCGCGCGCAGCTCTTCCTGCAGCGGGGCCAGCGGAAAGCCGCCCTCGGTGATATCCCAGGCATAGGCGGCGACGATGCCGCCTGGCCGGACGACCCGGACCATCTCGGCAACGCCCTGGACCGGGTCGGGCACGAAAAAGATCACCAGCGCCATCGCGGCGGCGTCGACGCTGTCGCCGGCCAGCGGCAAGTCCATGGCGTCGCCCATCTGGAACTTCGCGAGCCGCGCTGCGGGCCGGTTGCGGGCAAAAGCGAGCTGCGCCTCGGACGGGTCCACGCCGAGCACGTCGGCCGGCGCGCAGCGGTCGACCAGCAGTTGCGTGAAGGCGCCGTTGCCGCAGCCGACGTCGACCCAGCGCAGGCCGGCCGGCGGCGCCAGCCAGTCGAGGAAGCGATTGCCGGCCAGTTGGCTCCACTTGCCCATCATCTGCTCGTAGCCGGCGCCGTCTTCGAACCGGATCGTCTCGTCTGCCATAAAGCCTCCCGCGGGCACAGAGTACAGGGCTGCCACTATAGTCCCGGCAGGCACAATACATTGCAACGTTCCCCTACCGTACCGCGAAAAACCGATGAGTGCATTCAACGAAGAACGAGTCCTGTCCATCCACCACTGGACCGACCGCCTGTTCACCTTCAAGACCACGCGCGACCCCTCGCTGAGGTTCAGTAACGGCCACTTCACGATGATCGGCCTGCGCGTCGACGGCAAGCCGCTGCTGCGCGCCTACAGCATCGTCAGCGCCAACTACGAGGAGCACCTGGAGTTCCTCAGCATCAAGGTGCCCGACGGCCCGCTGACCTCGCGGCTGCAGCACATCCAGGTGGGCGACAGCATCATCGTCGGGCGCAAGCCCACCGGCACGCTGCTGATCGACTACCTGCTGCCGGGCAAGCGGCTGTTCCTGCTGTCCACCGGCACCGGGCTGGCGCCGTTCATGAGCATCGTGCACGACCCGGCGACCTACGAGAGGTTCGAGCAGATCATCCTGGTGCACGGCGTGCGCAAGAAGGACGAGCTGGCCTATCACGACCTGCTGGTCGAGCACCTGCCCGCCCACGAATTCCTGGGCGATTTGGTGACCAGCCAGTTGCGCTACTACCCCACGGTCACGCGCGAGGCTTACCGCAACATGGGGCGCGTCACCGACCTGATGGAAACCGGCAAGATGTTCGAGGACCTGGGGATTCCGCCGCTGGACCCGGCGCAGGACCGGGTGATGATCTGCGGCAGCCCGGGCATGCTGAAGGACCTGAAGCAAATGCTGGAGGGCCGCGGCTTCACCGAGGGCAACACCTCCAGGCCCGGCGACTTCGTGATCGAGCGGGCGTTCGCCGAGCAGTGACGCGAACCCGCGTCTAGAACCGCCGCGTGGAGCGGCCGCTGCGCACGACGCCCACCACCAGCAGCAGCACCACCGCGCCGATCACCGAAGCGATCCAGCCTGCGGCCTGGCCGTCGTGGTACAGCCCCATCGCTGCGCCGAGATAGCGAGCCAGCATGGCACCGGCGATGCCCAATAGCGTGGTGAAGATGATGCCCATGCGGTCGTCGCCCGGCTTCAGGGCGCGTGCGATCAGGCCGACGATGAAGCCGACAAGAATGGTTCCCAGTATCGACATGTTGTCTCCCTTCGATGGATGCCTAGCGGCCCGACGGCCGTTCCACGCCGCCGGCATTGCTGTGGACGCCGGCGCCCAGGTGCTCGCGCACCTTGTCGGCGCTGTCGCCCACGGCCGCCACGGCTTCCTTCACGCGCTTTTCGCTGACGTTGAAATGCCGCGCCCAGGCGCAGACGGCATAGTCGTACTCGATGTCGATGCGGTCGGGGTTCGATGTGTTTCGTGCCATGTATTGCTCCCTGGAAGCAAGCCATGCTAGGCAAGCACCGCAGCGCGCCGTGTAGGACGCCATGGATTCGCGCTGCGGGAATCGGGCGACTGCGCCCGCGCCCGCCGCGTCAGCGCTCCTGGCGCTTGTCCTTGCCGTGGCCCTCGCCCCTTCCTGGGGACTGTCCGCGGTCGGCCTGCGGTGCATGGGGCTGCGCCCCTTCGCGCCGGGCTTGAGCCTGGCGCTCGACCCGGGGCGGTGGTTGCACCTGTTGCGCCTGCCGCTCGACCCGGGGCGCCTGCGGCATTTGTTGTGCTTGCCGCTCTGCGTGCGGCACTTGCTGCGCCTGCCGTTGGACCGGGGGCGGCATGTTAGCCGCGCGTTGCTGTTCGCCGGCCGGCGCTCGATCGGCTGCCGCGTTGCGCGAGTGCACGACGCCGGCGTCGCTGAACCCCGAAGGCCGCGGCGTGGCTGCGACGTGTGCGGCACCGCGTCCCGCCGTCGCCCTTTGCGTGGGCACCGCCAGCGCGGCGCGCTCGTGCTCGACCTGGACCGGTGTCGGCGCCGCATGCGCCGCGCGCTGCACCTGCAGTTGCGTGGCGTCGGGCCGCGCGGAAACACCCCCGCGCCCGCCGTTGAAGCTCACGTGAGGGGCGTTGGCCGGGCGGTAGTTGCCGCCGGCGCGAGTGCTGTACACGTTTTGCACGACGCGGGGATTGACGTTGTTGTAGGCGCGGTTGTAGCTGAACACGCCGCCGTTCCAGCGGCCGCCGTCGTAGCCACGGCCTCCGTAGCCATAGCCGTAGTTGATGCCGCCGTAGAAGCCCACGCTGGTGCCCCAGTAGCCCATGTTCCACAGGTAGCGGCCGCCGCTGAAGGCCCAGTAGCCCGGCGTCCACAGGTACCCGGGCTCCGGCGCCAGTACCCAGGTGCCGGGCACCCAGTAGTAGGCGCGCCCGTGCGGGCTCCAGGCCCAATAGCCGGGCGTCCAGATGTAGCCGTCACCGGGCACGGCCGGCTGCACATAGGCCAGCAGCGGCGGCGGGCCGATGTTCACGGAAACCGAAACCTGGGACCAGGCGGCGCAAGGCACCAGCAGGGCCAGGGCGAGCGCGGAAGGGGCAAAGCGATAGTTCATGACGTCTCCTTCGGTGCGGACGCAGAGCGGGCACCATGTCGCACTATCGATTCGCCAATGAAGAGCATCGGTAGGACAAGGCCCCGCAACTCCGGAATCCGGTGCCGCGAGCGATCCGGGGCCGATCCCGCCCCATGCTCTAAATATGGCATCGCCTATAGGACTATTTGATGCTTGCGATAGCGCACGCTCCTCCTCAGAATGCACCGTAGGGATCCCAATTTTTGCCCTTTAGGAGAAATCGTGATGAATGACTCGATGGACACAGTGCGGCGCAGGCTCCTGCGCGCTTCCGCCGCCGCCGGGGGCTTGGCCGCTGTCGGGCCCCTGCTGTCGGTACAGGCGCTGGCGCAGGGCAAGGCGCGAGTCGATATGCAATTGGGCTGGATCACGGGCGGCAACCAGACCGGAGAGATCGTGGCCAAGCGCCTGGGCTACTACGACCAGGAGGGTATCGACTTCGGCATTCAGCCCGGTGGTCCCAATATCGATGGCGTGGCCATCGTCGCGGCCGGGCGTTTCGAGGTGGGGCAGGTTTCTTCCAGCCCGTCGAACATGCTGGCGGTGTCGCAGGACCTGCCGATCAAGGTGTTCGCCGTCGGACTGCAGCAGCACCCCTATACCTTCTTCTCGCTGAAGAAGAACCCGATCCGCACGCCGCAAGACATGGTGGGCAAGAAGATCGGCATCCAGTCGACCGGCATGGTGCTGCTGCGCGCGCTGCTGGCCAAGAACAAGATCAACGAGAAGGACGTCAACATCATCCCGATCGGCAACGACCTGACGCCGGTGCTCACCGGCCAGGTCGATGCGGCCACCGGCTGGCAGACCAACACCTCGGCGCTCAAGCCGCTGGGCCCGGACCGTGTCGACCTGCGGCTGTGGGATACCGGCGTGCGGCTGTACGCGCTGCCTTACTACGCGACCACCCAGACCCTGGCCAGCAAGCCCGAAGTGCTGCAGCGCTTCCTGCGCGCGACCACGCGCGGCTGGGCCTACGCCAACAAGAACCGCGACGCGGCGGTGGACCTGCTGGTCAAGGAATATCCGAACCTGGTGCGCGAAGACGAACGGATCGCGCTCGACGTCCAGATGAACTACACCTTCAACCCGCAGACCCAGGCCAACGGCTGGGGCACGATGGACCGCGGCGTCTGGCAGGACCAGATCACGCAATACGCCGACCTGGGCCAGTTCACCAAGCGGGTGCCCAAGGTGGACGAGGTGATGACGATGGACATCCTCAACGCCACCCGCGACTACCGCCTCAAGGCGTTCTCGGCCACCTGACGGGAAAAACCATGCAAGCAGTGCAAGCGTCCCTGCCCCTGGCGGGACTGCGGGGAATGCCTTTGCCGCAAATGGCGGCGGGCGACCTGCTTCAACCCGATTCCGGCCGTTCGGTCCGCTGCCGCAACGTCTCGGTGCGCTTCTTCACCGAGCGGCGCAGCGTGACGGCGCTGCACGACGTAAGCGTCGACGTCGGCGCCGGCGAGTTCATGACCTTGCTCGGGCCCTCGGGCTGCGGCAAGTCGACCTTCCTGCGGCTGGTGGCCGACCTGATCGAGCCCAGCCGCGGCAGCCTGGAAGTGCTCGGTGCCACGCCGCAGGTGGCGCGCCTGCGCCGCGACATCGGCTTCGTGTTCCAGGACGCCGCCCTGCTGCCCTGGCGCACCGCGCTGCAGAACGTCGAGTTGCCGCTCGAAGTGGCGCGCGGCAAGACGCAAGGCGCCAAGCAGGCCCGCGCGACGCCGCGCGAGCTGCTCGAGATGGTCGGCCTGAAGGGCAGCGAGAACGCCTATCCGCATGAACTCTCCGGCGGCATGCGCCAACGGGTGTCGATCGCGCGCGCGCTGGTGAGCGACCCGCGCGTGCTGCTGATGGACGAGCCGTTCGGCGCGCTCGACGAGATCACCCGCGATCGCCTCAACGAGGAATTGCGCCGGGTGTGGAAGGAGCTGGGCATGACCGTGCTGTTCGTCACCCACAGCATCTACGAGGCGGCCTACCTCGGCCAGCGCGTGCTGGTGCTGGCGGCCAATCCCGGGCGCGTGCGCGAAGTCGTCACGGTGGACTTGCCCGAGGACCGCACATTGCAGATTCGCGAAACCCCTGAATTCGTGCAGCTCACCGCGCATCTGCGGCGAGTGCTCGAGG
The DNA here is from genome assembly GCA_028292245.1 of Ramlibacter sp. Classification (GTDB taxonomy): domain Bacteria; phylum Pseudomonadota; class Gammaproteobacteria; order Burkholderiales; family Burkholderiaceae_C; genus Ramlibacter. Next base: position 3,736 of record JAQGMS010000287.1, on the reverse strand, counting down.
AATGTTGAGGAGCCCGGGCAATGAGCTCGATTGACGCCGCGGCGGTACTGCCGCCCGAAGTACTGGACGACGAAACCGTCGCCTACCGCGCCGCGCGGCGCCGCCGCCTCTGGCGCAACCGTGTGATGCCCGGCCTGGGCATCTTCATCCTGCTGTTCGCCTGGTGGGCCATCGTGACCGGCTTCAACGTGAAGCCGTTCATCGCGCCCTCGCCGTTCCTGGTGGTGGAGACGCTCTACGCCAAGCGCGCCATCCTGCTGGACAACCTGCTGCCCACCGCGATGGAGGCGGCCGGCGGCTTCCTGCTCGGCAACCTGGTGGCGATCGTGCTGGCCACCGTGTTCGTCCACAACAAGACGCTCAACGACATCTTCTTCCCGGTCGCCTTGATGCTCAATTCCATCCCGGTGGTCGCCAAGGCGCCGGTGCTGGTGCTGATCATGGGCAACGGCGTGGAGCCGAAGATCGCGATCGCCGCGCTGGTGTGCTTCTTCCCGAGCCTGGTCAACATGGTGCGCGGGCTGGAGTCGGTCAACCCGCAGGCGATGGAATTGATGCGGGTACTGTCGGCCAGCAAGACCGAGGTGTTCTTCAAGCTGCGCCTGTTCAACTCGCTGCCCTACCTGTTCTCGGCGCTGCGCATCTCGGCCTCGATGGCGGTGATAGGCGCGGTGGTGGGCGAGTGGATCGGCGCCACGCGCGGCATCGGCGCGCTGATCATCCAGGCCACCTTCAACTTCGACTCGGCCCTTCTTTATTCGGCGATCACGATGAGCGCCTGCCTGTCGGGCAGCTTCTTCCTGATCGTCGCCGTGCTGGAGCGCGCCATCGTGCGCTGGCAGCCCGAGCAAACGCATTGACCCTAATTTCCGGAGACTCGAGATGAGCAATATCGGTGACATGATTCAACAACCGGCGCGCGGCGTTCCCGTCGCCGCCAAGGCCGACGTCGTCGTCGTGGGCGGCGGGCCGGCCGGCCTGTCGGCGGCGCTGGCCGCGGCGCGCAACGGCGCGAAGGTGATCCTGCTGGAGCGCTACAGCCACCTGGGCGGCCTCGCATCCGGCGGCATGGTGCTGGTGCTCGACGACATGTGGGATGCCCACCAGCACGAGATCTCGGTGCGCGGCGTCTGCATGAACCTGATCGAGCGGATGGACGCGTTGAAACTCGTGGCCTACCCGCGCGAGAACGAATGGGGCCGCGACCCGGCGTCGATCCGGCGCTGGTCGCGCTGGGGCGCGTTCGACTTCCACACGCAGGACATGCCGCACCCGATCGTCTTCGCCGCCGCCTTCGACCCCGACGCCTGGAAGCGCGTGTCGCTGGAGATGGTGGAGCAGGCCGGGGTGACGCTGCGCCTGCACTCGTGGTTTTCGCAAGCGCTGGTGGAAGACGGAAAAATCAAGGGCGTGATCTGCGAGAGCAAGAGCGGCCGCCAGGCGATCCTGGGCGACATCGTGATCGACACCACCGGCGACCTCGACGTGGCGGCCTCGGCCGGCGCGCCGCACAGCGGCGGCAACTACATCATGACCACGGTGTTCCGCCTGGGCGGCGTGGACACCGAGGCGGCCGAGCGCTACGAGCGCGAGGAGCCGGAAGCCTTCGCCGCGCTGGACCGCCAGATCAAGAAGGTGCTGGGCGGCTCCTGGGGCTTCTGGTGGCTGAAGACCCCGCTGCCGGGCGTGGTGTGGTGCAACTGCCCGCACATGGCCGGCCTCGACGGACTGCAGGTGACGGACCTCACCAAGGCCGAGATGCAGGGCCGCAAGCACATCCACGCGCTGGTCGATTTTGTGCGCACCCGCATGCCCGGCTTCGACAAGTGCTACGTGGTGGACGTGGCGCCGCAGACCGGCGTGCGCCAGACCCGGCTGCTCGAAGGCGAATACATCATGACCAAAGAAGACCTGGCGCAGCGCACCCGCTTCGACGACAGCGTCGCGCGCGGCCGCGACTACTACATGCCGTATCGCGTGCTGCTGCCGCAGAAGATCGACAACCTGCTGGTGGCCGGGCGCCACTATTCGGTCACTTCGCAGGCACAGAAGATCTCGCGCGAAATCCCGCCTTGCATGGCCATGGGCGAAGCCGCCGGCGTCGCCGCGGCGGTTGCGCTCGACTCGGGCGTCACCGTGCGCAATGTCGACGTGTCCGCCGTGCAGAAGCTGCTGCGCGCCCAGGGCGCCGACCCGGGCGACCGGGTGGGCCGCAATCCGGACGTGCCCGAATTGGCCAGGTCGCTGGCCGTGAATCCCGAGACCGTGGAGACCGTATGAGCAAGAAAGCCCAACCGGCACCGGCGCTGCCGCTGTCCGGCATCCGTGTGATCGACTTCAGCCAGGTCATGATGGGCCCGGTCTGCACGCAGATGCTGGCCGACTACGGCGCCGACGTCGTCAAGATCGAGCGCGCCGGCGCCGGTGACTTGAGCCGCTCGACCTTCGCGCCGGTGCACGGCGCGGACAACCCGATCTTCTGCAGCCTGAACCGCAACAAGCGCAGCGTGGCGCTGGACCTGCGCGACCCGGAGAAGATGGCCGCCGTGAAGGCCCTGGTGGCGCAGGCGGACGTGGTGGTGAACAACTTCCGCGCCGGCGTGATGGACCGCATGGGCCTGGGCTACGAGGATTGCCGCGCGCTGAACCCGCTCGTCATCTACGCCGTGGGCACCGGCTACGGTGAAGACGGCCCGTACTCGCACAAGGGCGGGCAGGACGTGCTGGCGCAAGCCATGAGCGGTGTGATGGCGCGCCGCGCCGACGACGCCGTGCCGGTCTCGGCCTATCCCACGGCGCTGGCCGACTACGCCACCGGCATGCACATGGTGCAGGGCATCCTGCTGGCGCTGCTGCAGCGCGCGCAAACCGGACAGGGGCAGAAGGTCAGCGTCTCGCTGTACAACTCGATGCTGGCGATGCAGATGCAGGAGGCGGCCATGATCATGATGGCCGACTCCGAGGTCAACTGGGCCGCGATGCCGCTCTCGGGCGTGTTCGACACGCAGGACGGCGCGCTGGTGATGGTGGGCGCCTTCAAGGCCAACCCCTTGCGCGACATCTGCACGGCCCTGGGGCTCCAGGACTTGTCGCTCGATCCGCGCTTTTGCGATCTCACCCAGCAGTTCAAGCACAAGCCGCAACTGCAGGCCATGTTTCGCGAACGCTTCGCGAGCGACACGCGGGCGCATTGGCTGGCCAGGCTGGACGAGCAGGACCTGCTGTGCGCCCCGGTGCGCGACTTGCGCGAAGCGCTGGTCGATCCGCAGACGCTGCACAACCAGATCCTGATGGAGGGCGAAGGCGAAGGCCAGCCGGTGAAGTTCGTCGGCAGCCCGATCCAGATGTCGGCGGCGCCCGTCACGCTGTATCGCGCGCCGCCGCGCCTGGGCCAGCACACGGACGAGGTCATGGCGCAAGCCGCTGTCGGCGCGGGGGCGAAATGACGGTAGCACTCGCCATCAAGGACCACGTCGCCACCGTCACGCTGTCGCGGCCGGAGGCGATGAACGCGGTCGACCTCGCCACCGAAGCGCGGTTGCAGCGGATCTGGACCGAGCTCGAGAACAACCGCGACGTGCGCGTCATCGTGCTCACGGGTGCGGGCGAGCGCGCGTTATGCGTCGGCGCGGACTTGAAGAACCCATCTGTCAGCGGCGTGCATTACTGGGCCGCGCCGCGCCCCGGCGGCTTCGGCGGCATCGCCTTGCGCGAGACGCTCAACGTGCCGGTGATC
>JAQGMS010000284.1 GCA_028292245.1 Ramlibacter sp. | reverse complement strand
TCGCGCATCCGCAACACGGCCTGCGAGGCCTGGTCCAGGCCCAGCACGGACAGCACGCCGCGCATCTGCGCCAGGAAGTTCGGTGCTTCGCGCAACGCGCCCTTCTCGTGGGGATTGCGGAAGAACTGGTCGAGCACTTTTTCGAGTTCACCCAGGGTGCCGCGCAGTTCGCCGACCACGCTGCCCATGGTCTGGCGGTCGCTGACACGGCGGTACAACTCCTCCATCCAGGGTTCCAGCGCCTCGGGCAGGCCGCCCTTGCGCACGGTTTCGAGGCGTTCGGCCAGCCGCGCGGTGCGCATGGCCAGCTGCGCGTCCGCGGGATCCAGGTCTTCGAAGGCCGCCTCCAGGTACAGCACGGCCGTCGCCACTTCCATCGCCAGCTCGGCGCCCGGCGCCTGGCCTGTGCGCACCACCGTGTCGATCACATTGGACAGCGATTGCGCGAGCGGCCCGCTCGGTGGATGCAATTTGGTCAGCGAATCGCTGACCAAGTGAAACTGGTCGGCCAGGCCCTTGAGCTTGGTCGCGTCGCCGCCCGACAGGCTCGACCAGGTTTCCTTGGCGGAGACGATCCGCTTGCGGGCTTGCGAAAGCAGCACCGGATCGAAACGGCCGTACTGGGCGGTCTGGTAGTCGACCGGGGCGAAGCGCGCCAGGTTCCAGGCTTTGCGCACGGCAGCCACCGACGGCGCAGCCGCATCGTTCGCCGGGACGGCTTGCGAGCAGAAAAACACCAGGTCCTGGGCGAGCCGATCGGACACGCCCAGTTCGCCCTTGGCAAGCGATGCGTACTGCAACAGCACCCGCGAACCGGCCCGCTTCACATAGATGTCGAGCGGCAGCAGGCCCTGGCCGACGGCCTCGAAATAGGCGGCGCAGATCTTCCAGAAAATCTTGGGCTGGCGTGCCGTCTGCGTGGCCGATAGCGAAAGGCATATCCTGGTCAGTTCAGCGGCGGCGTCGGCATCGCCGGCCTTCACCACCTTCAGCACGGCCTGGTCCATGCGCGAACGCACGGCGGGGTCGTAGACACGCGACTCGCCCACCGCAGGCGTCTGCGGATCGTTCCAGCGCCACTCCATGGCCCACAGGTCGGCCGGATGGATGCGATCGGCGCCGGACAGCTCCTGCACGTCGCGGTATTGCGGGAACAAGGCCACGGCCGACGCCGGCTTGCCCAGCAGCACACCTTCGAGGTATTCGGTCAGCGCGAATCCGGCGCGTTCCACCTTGGCCGATGCGGGCTCGTTGCACAGCTCCGGCTTTTCGACGAATTTCTGCACCGCGGCTTCCATGCAGCGCAACATGTGAGCGGGCGCGCCGAGTCCGACCATCTCGAGCGCGCCGACTGCCTGGTGCAACTGCTGGCGCGCGATTCGCAGGTGGCCGCCGTCGACCGAGGCCATGTCCGAGCCGCGGGCCAGCGCCGTGTCGCGCACGAAGCGGCGCAGCGCGGCCGAGGCCGAGTCGAGCGACTTGCGAAGTTCGTCCAGCACCCAGGCCAGCGGGCCCAGGTCGTTGGTCGCCACGTCGAGATCGGTTTCGTTGGCTTGCATGAAGGGCTCTGGCTAGGACGGAACGAGGCGAAACTGCTGCGAGGGAAGAGCGCCTTATGCGATCTTGAATCGCGACACCGACTGGCGCAGCTCTTCGGCCATGCGCGAGAGTTCGCGCACCTGCTGCGCCGTGGATCGGGTGCCCTCTCCGGTCTGTTCCGTCACCGCGAAAATGTGCTGGATGTTGCCGGCCACCACGTTGGCCGATTCGGCTTCCTTGGACGCCGAATTCGAGATCTGCTCGATCAGGTCGGCCAGTTTGCGCGACACCTGGTCGATCTCGGTCAGCGCCGTACCTGCGTTGTCCGACAGCTTTGCCCCTTCCACCACACCCTGCGTGGAGCGTTCCATGGCGGCCACGGCATCCTGCGTGTCGGTCTGAATCGCCTTCACCAGCGCCGAGATCTGGCGCGTGGCGTCCGCGGAGCGTTCGGCCAGCCGCTGCACTTCTTCGGCCACCACCGAGAAGCCTCGTCCGGCTTCACCGGCTGACGCCGCCTGGATGGCGGCGTTCAGCGCCAGCACGTTCGTCTGTTCGGTAATGTCGGAAATCAGCTCGGTGATTTCACCGATCTCCTGGGTCGAGTCGCCCAGCCGCTTGATCCGCTTGGAGGTTTCCTGGATCTGGTCGCGGATCGAGTTCATGCCGCCGATGGCGTTCTGCACGGCCTGCAGGCCCGACTCGGCGGCCATCAGCGATTGCCGGGCCACCTGGGCCGACTCTTGCGCTTGCCCGGACACCTGGTTGATTCGACCCGCCATGTCGAGCACCGACTGGCCGGTTTCGCGAATCTCTCGCAGCTGCTCGGTGGAGGCCGCCAGCAGCTCGGTGGACGTGCTTTCCACCTGGGCCGTCGTCTGCGCAACTCGCGTCGCCGTGTTCTGTACGTTGCCTACCAGCTGCCGTAACTCTTCCACCGTGTAGTTCACCGAGTCGGCGATGGCGCCCGTGATGT
>JAQGMS010000434.1 GCA_028292245.1 Ramlibacter sp. | reverse complement strand
ACGCTTCGCGCCTGCGAGAGATCGCCGGCATCGGCGCGCACGATGGCCAGCTCGGTTTTTCCCGCGGCGAAGGCCTTGGCGGAATCGAGCACGCTGTCGGTCGGCACGATCTTCAAGCGGACCGGGGATTTGATTGCTTCCAGCCGGGCGGCAACGATCGACGCGATCTTGGTGCTCTCGCCGTCGAACGACCCCACCGCGAGGCTCAGCGTCGTCGGCCGGTCGTAGGCACGATAGGCCATGAGGCCCGCGCCGAGGACAATGCCGGCGATGCCCGCCAGCAGGATGGCTCGGCCCCAGAACGGCAGTGCAATCGAAAAGTTCTTCATTCCGGATTCGGGCCATCGAACGTTTCAACCTAGTCGATGGTGGCACATCATCCCCGATCCCGCAAAACAAGCAATCGGCAACGCGCGGCCTTAGCAAGGCGCGCGCCGCGAGTTGTCGCGAGCGGCCCGCGCGCGATGCCGCTGTCATCTACCCGGGAAAATCCGGTAGGCCGGGTTGTTGCGGCTTGATCGCGAACGCGTTGTATTGAAACTTGGGCCTCCAGTCGCCATTCGAGCAACGCGCGGGCTGGTCTCTACAAGCTGGATTGGCATGCCGCCTATCAGGTCGTGAGCAAAGTCAGCGGGTGGCGCGATCGCGCGCCGATGGCGTGCCCACCATTGAGCGTCGATAGAGGTGATGGTAGGCACCGCGCAAGAGCGCCTTTACGCACGCTACGATTTCTGAAGGCTGCGCGCTATATTTGCGCGGCGTCTTTCAAGTCGCGCTTGATCGCGGTCAGCAGCGATTGCAGCGCTTCGGTGCTGTCCGCCCGTGACGCCGCCGCCGGCAATGTCGGGGGAGCGGGATCAGACCCCGCTTCCGCGCTGACGAAATCCCCGTGCAAAACGTCATCGTGACGGCCCATCAGCCAAAGGGCCATCCAATAGCCGACCGCCAAAACGATTACGCTGAAAATACCAATCTCAAACATCGTCGCACCTGAAATTCCCCTATTATTTCAACCTCCTGCGGTTGGGGGTCAATCGGGAATCAGGCCGCGTTGGCGATATTCGAGGTCGATGTGGCCTTTCGGCCACGCGCGGATTTGGGCGGCTTGGGCGTCCCGCCCTACAGCTTCACCATCCGCTTGCCGCGATTTTCGCCGGCCAGCAGCCCGATCAGCGCTTTCGGGGTGTTTTCCAGGCCGTTGATGATGTCCTCCTGTACCTTGAGCTTGCCGGAGGCGACCCATGATTGCAGGTCTTTCAACGCCTCGTCACGCTGGTTCATGTAGTCCATCACAATGAAGCCTTGCATGATCAGACGTTTCACCACGATCAGGCCGGGCACGCCGCGCGGCCCGGTCGCCGATGGCACGCCATCATATTGCGAGATCGCCCCGCAGCAGGCGATGCGGCCGCGATTGTTCATCTGCGCCAGACACGCCTCGAGAATATCGCCGCCGACATTGTCGAAATAGACGTCGATGCCTTTTGGCGCCGCCGCCCTCAGCGCCTTGAACACCGCGCCGTCCTTGTAATCGACCGCGGCGTCGAAGCCGAGTTCGGACGTCAGCCAGTTGCACTTGTCCTTGCCGCCGGCGATGCCGACCACATGGCAGCCTTTGATCTTTGCGATCTGGCCGACGATCGAGCCGACCGATCCGGCCGCAGCCGACACCACCACGGTCTCGCCGGCTTTCGGCTTGCCGACGTCGAGCAGGCCGAAATAGGCAGTGAGCCCGGCGATTCCGTAGACGCTGAGCAGATGCGTCATCGGCTCCAGCTTCGGCATCTTGCTGAGATGTTTTCCCGGGACCGCGGCGTATTCCTGCCACCCGGTATCGCCGAACACGATATCTCCGGGCGCAAAGCCCGGCGCCTTGGAGGACACCACCTCGGCAATGCCGCCGCCGGCCATCACCGTGTTGGCCTCCACCGCAGCGCGGTAGGTGGCGCCATGCATCCACGCGCGGTTGGCGGCATCGAGCGAAATATAACGCACGCGCAGCAAGACCTCGCCGTCCTTCGGCTCGGGGATCGCCGCGTCGGTCATCTTGAAATGTTCGGGCCCGAGTTTTCCGCTTGGTTTCTCGACCAGCAAGACCTGACGATTGACAGTGGCGTTCATGGCGTTGCCTCCCGGACGACGGTTCTCGGTGCAGATTGACTGCCGATGACGCGTCAACTGCACACCTTGTGCGCTGCGCCAGACGCTATTCGGTGGACGCGCCCTTCACAACGGGAACATTGTGGCAAGTTTGCAAAATGCCGCAAGCGCGTTGCGTCGCTTTCGACCGGCGTTCCCAGGGCCTCGCTGGTGGTCATCGCCTCGAGGAACGGTGGCCGTTCACGCGCCCGGGCACGACGCTTGATCGTCATTGCGAGGAGCGAAGCGACGAAGCATCCAGCCTTCGCGAAGCGACGAAGCAATCCAGCTTTCGCGAAGGCGGCAAAGAAAGCTGGAGCTTCGCTTCGTTCGCAACGACGAAGGGAACGCCTCCTCAAAAAAACTTCAGATCCCGCGCCCGGCCGCCTCGCGCCGTGACCGCATATTCGACCGCCAAAAATAATCCGCCAGCCACATAGATCTTGCGGCCTTGCGAACTGGCGAGTGACTGGCTGAGACGAACGGCCTCCTCGATGGTGGCAGAGGTGTGAAGGGTGGCGTGCGGATTGGCCTTCCGCACCGCGTCGGCGATATCGTTGACGTCCGCGCCCTTATGGTGCGCTGTTGTACAGATGATGCTGTCGAACGACGGCGCCAGCGCGTCCACGATTTCGCAGGCGGTCTTGTCGATGGAAACGCCGACGACCAGAATCCAGTCGCGCTCGCCATGGATATCCCTGAGGCTGGCAAGCGATTGCCTGACGGCATCGGGGGTGTGGCCGACGTCGATCACGGCGAGCGGGTCTTGCTGAATCGCCTCGAGGCGCCCGGGCCAGCGTACCTCGCGCAGGCCCGTTCGCACGGCGGCTTCGATTTCGCTGGCAGATTCTCCCGGTCGCGCACGCTTCTGCCAGAGCAGGAACAGGGTAGCTGCGATGGCCGCGTTGTTCAATTGAAACGCGCCCGGCAGGCTGGTTTCGAGCAAACGATATTGGTGACCCGCAAACTGGAAATCGAACTGCCCCGGCGCGGAGACAATGTCACCATCGATCGCAATCTCGTCGCGTACGAACAGCGACGCGGTCTGCCGGTAGCGATTATATTCGGTCAGATGCGGCCTCAACTCCCGGCAATTCTCGCCGTAGACGATGGTGCCGCCCGCCGCACAGGCGTCGCTCTTGTCGGAGGCGATCAATTGCAGGGAATCGCCGAGCAGCGCGACATGCTCGTAATCGACCGAAGTGACGGCGGTCGCGTGGGCGCCGACCAGTCGCACCGGATCGTAGCGGCCGCCGATGCCGGCCTCGAACACCGCAAAATCGCATTGGCGCTCCTGAAAATGCAGGCAGGCCAGCGCGAAC
>JAQGMS010000205.1 GCA_028292245.1 Ramlibacter sp. | reverse complement strand
ATCAGGCGGTCGATCTCGTTCTGGATGATCGACTTGGGCAGGTCCAGTTCGGCCTTCGAGACCAGCGCGTCCATCGCCGCCTGCTTGTTGCGGGCCAGCAGGCGGAACTTGACTTCGCGCTCCAGGTTCTTGCGGATGTCGCCGCGCAGCGCCTCGACGCCGCCTTCCTCGATGCCCAGCGACTTGGCGAAGGCGTCGTTCACTTCCGGCAGGTTGGACGATTCGATCTTCTTGACCGTGACCATGAAGTCGGCCGTCTTGCCCGCCACGTCCTTGCCGTGATAGTCCTCGGGGAAGCCAAGCTGGAAGGTCTTGCTCTCGCCCGACTTCATGCCGCGCACGGACTCGTCGAACTCCTTGTGCATCTGGCCTTCGCCGACCAGGAACTGGAAGTCCTCGGCCTTGCCGCCCTCGAAGGTCTCGCCGTCGATCTTGCCTTCGAAGTCGACCGTGACGCGGTCGCCCTCGACCACCGCGGCGTCGGCCGGGCGCTGGGCGAAGGTGCGGCGCTGCTTGCGCAGGATGTCGAGCGTGCGGTCGATGGCCGCGTCGGTGACGTCGGAGCTGACCTTCTCGACTTCCACTTCCGACAGTTCGCCGATCTTCACTTCCGGGTAGACCTCGAACACCGCATCGAAGGCCAGCTCGCCCTCGGGCGCGCCTTCCTTCTCGGTGATCTTGGGCTGGCCGGCGACCTTGAGCTGGGCCTCGTTGGCGGCGGCCGCGAAGGCCTCGCCCACCTTGTCGTTCATCACCTCGTAGTGCACCGAGTAGCCGTAGCGCTGGGTGACGACCGTCATCGGCACCTTGCCCGGACGGAAACCGTCCATCTTCACGGTGCGCGCCAGGCGCTTCAGGCGGGAGTCGACTTCGGACTGGATCACGCTGGCGGGCAGCGTCAGCGTGATCTTGCGCTCCAGCTTGTCGAGGGTTTCTACGTTCACGGCCATGATGGGTCTCTCTTGGATAAATGGTGTTCTGGTGCGCGGGGGGGGACTCGAACCCCCACACCATTGCTGGCGTCAGGACCTAAACCTGGTGCGTCTACCAATTTCGCCACCCGCGCGCCCGATTTCGGGGCAACCGCGCATTTTAAGCGATCAAAGTCGCTGCCTCTCGCCTCACCCGGAACCACGCGGCGTACATGGCGGGGAGAGCCAATAGCGTCAGGACCGTGGCCACGATCAGGCCGCCCATGATCGCCACGGCCATCGGGCCCCAGAACACCGAGCGAGACAGCGGGATCATCGCCAGCACGGCTGCGGCGGCCGTGAGCACGATCGGGCGCAGCCGGCGCACGGCCGACTCGACGATCGCGTCCCAGGTCGGGATGCCCTTGGCGCGGTCCTGCTCGATCTGGTCGATCAGGATCACGGAATTGCGCTGGATCATGCCCATCAGGGCGATCACCCCCAGCAAGGCGACGAAGCCGAAGGGGCGGCCCAGCAGGATCAGCGCACCGGCTACGCCGGCGATGCCCAACGGCCCGGTGAGAAAGACCAGCATCGCGCGGCTGAAACTGTGCAATTGCAGCATCAGCAGGGTGAACGTGATGAACAGCATGATCGGGATGCCGGCCGAAATCGACGACGAGCCCTTGGAGCTTTCCTCCACCGCGCCGGCCACCTGGATCGCGTAACCCAAGGGCCACTTCTTCTCCAGGGCCTTGAGCCGCGGCAGCAGTTCATCGGTCACCGTCGCGCCCTGCAGCCCTTCCGCGATGTCGCTTTGAACGGTGATCGCGTAGTCGCGGTTCTCGCGCCACATCACGCCCGGCTCCCAGGTGAACACCGGCTTGGCGATCTGGGTCAGCGGGATCGACTTGCCCGAGGCCGTCGGCAAGTAGGCGTTGGCGATGTCGGTGATCGCGTTGCGCTCGTCCAGCGGCTGGCGCAACACGATGTCGATCAATTTGTCGCCCTCACGGAACTGGCCGACATTGGTGCCCGACAGGATGGTCTTGGAGGCCTGCGCGATCGACTGGCTGGTGACCCCGAGCGCCCTCGCCTTCGACTGGTCCACTTCCAGCCGCAACACCTTCACCGACTCGTTCCAGTTGTCGTTGACGCCGCGCGTGTTCGTGCTCTGGCGCATCACGGCTTTCACCTCGTCGGCGCGCTCACGCAGCGCCACCGGATCGGGCCCGACGACGCGAAACTGCACCGGATACGGGACCGGCGGCCCGTTGGGCAGCAACTTCACCCGGCCGCGCACTTCCGGGAACTCCTGGGCCAGCAGCCCCGGCAATTTCACCCGTAGCGATTCGCGCACCTTCAGGTCCACCGGCATGACGATGAACTGCGACACATTGGTCTGCGGGAAGACCTGGTCCAGGGGCAGATAGAAGCGCGGCACGCCCGAACCGACCCATGTGCTGACACCGCTCACGCCCGCTTCGCTGCGCAGGCGCCGCTCGACGCGCTTGGTGGTTTCCTCGTTGGCCGCGAACGAGGTTCCTTCCGGGAACCAGATGTCGACCATGATCTCCGGCCGGCTCGAATCGGGGAAGAACTGCTGCTGGACCCGGCCCATGCCGAAGATGCCCAGCGCGAAGATCAGCAAGGTGGCGCCGATGGTGATCCAGCGATGCTCGACGCACCAGTCCACGGTGCGGCGGAAGGTGCGGTAGAACGGCGTGTCGAAGTGCTCGTGGTGGTCGGCCTCGCCGTTGGCCGGCAGCGGCTTGGCCTTGAGCAGCAGCGTGCCCAGGTACGGGACGAAGTACACCGAGACGAACCAGCTGAGCACCAGCGCGATCACCGTCACCGCAAAGATCGCGAAGGTGTATTCACCCACCGTCGACTTGGCCATCCCGATCGGCAGGAAGCCGGTGGCGGTGATCAACGTGCCGGTCAGCATCGGCATGGCGGTGATCTCGTACGCGAAGGTCGCGGCGCGCACCTTGTCGTAGCCCTCCTCCATCTTGCGCACCATCATCTCCACCGCGATGATGGCGTCGTCCACCAGCAGGCCCAGCGCGATGATGAGGGACCCCAGCGAAATCTTGTGCAGCCCGATGCCCCAGAAGTCCATCGCCAGGAACGTGACCGAGAGCACCAGCGGGATCGTGATGCCCACCACCAGCCCCGGCCGCATGTCCACGTACCAGCGCTTCCACAGGGGCAGCGCCGCGGCGTCGGGGCGCTTGTGCAGTCCCAGCGCGATGAAACTCACCGCCAGCACGATCGCCACGGCCTCGATCAGGGTGCGCACGAACTCGTTGACGGAACTGGCAACGGCGCGCGGCTGGTCCTGGATTTGGACCAATTTGATGCCCGCCGGCAGGCCATCCTCGATGCGGTGGAACGTGGTCTTGAGCGACTTGCCCAGTTCGATGATGTCGCCGCCCCTGGCCATCGACACTCCCAGCGCGATGACTTCCTTGCCCTGGTGGCGCACCTTGACCACGGGCGGATCGACGTAGCCGCGCTTGATCTCGGCGATGTCGCCCAGCCGCAATTGACTGCCCGAGCTCCCGCGGATCGGCATCGCCCGCAGTTCTTCCACCGCCTCGAACTGGCCGCCGACGCGCACCTGCACCACGTCCAGCGGCGTCTGGACGGCGCCTGCCGATTCAATGGCGTTCTGCTGGCCCAGTTGCGCCAGCACCTGGGTCAGGTCCAGCCCGAGCTGGGCCAGGCGCTTCTGCGAAATCTCGACGTAGAGCTTTTCGTCCTGCACGCCAAACAGTTCGACTTTCGCGACGTCCGGCACGCGCAGCAGGGTCTGGCGCACGTCGTCGGCAAAACCCTTGAGCTCGGCATAGTTGAAGCCGTCCGATTCCAGCGCGTAGATCACGCCGTAGACGTCGCCGAAGTCGTCGTTGAAGAACGGCCCCTGGACGCCGGGCGGCAGCGTGCCGCGCATGTCGCCGATCTTCTTGCGCACCGAGTACCAGACGTTGGCGACGTCGCCGGGCCTGGAAGAGTCCTTGATCTGGAAAATGATCTGCGACTCGCCGGGCTTGGAATAGCTGCGGATCTTGTCGGAGTACGGCACCTCCTGCAGGGTGCGCTCGAGCTTGTCGGTCACTTGCTCGGCCACCTGCTGCGCTGTTGCCCCGGGCCAGTAGGTGCGCACGACCATGGCGCGGAAAGTGAAAGGCGGGTCCTCGTCCTGGCCCAACTGGAAATAGGCGGCGAACCCCAGCAGCATCAGCACCACCATCAGGTCGCGGGTCAGCGCCGGATGGTCGAGCGCCCACTTGGAGAGGTTGAAACTCTCTTTCGGCTGTGCTTGTGTCATGGCTTGCTCACTTCGCAGCGGGCAAGGTCGCGGCCTGAGCGCCACCGGCGGCGCTGGCAACGTTTTTCGTCGCTTCCTGGAGCGCCACCGCCGCGCTCTGGGCGTTCTTTTCCTGGTAGAGGGTGACCTTCTGTCCCGGCGACAGCACGTGCACGCCCGCCGAAACCACCAACATGCCCGGCTGCAGGCCGGCGGCGACCACGGCTTCATTGCCGTCGGCCGTCGCGATCTGGATTGGCTGCGACTTCACCGTCATCGTGGCCTTGTCGACCACCCAGACCGCCGTGCCCTGCCCTTCCTTTCGCAGCGCGCTGGTCGGCAGCTTGATCACCGGGATGCCGGCGTAGCTCAACGCGCGCGGCGAAACGGACACCGTGGCGCCCAATGCCGGAGTGGCCGCCGCGTCCAGCGACACCTTGACCGAATAGGTTCGGGTGACCGGGTCGGCGCTGGCCGCGACTTCGCGCACCTTGCCGGCCAGTACGCTGCTGTTCGCCCAGCCGCGCACCGTGACGTCGGAGCCCGGCTTGATGGCGGTGACCTTGTCTTCGGGAACCGAGAACACCACGTCGCGCGGGCCGTCCTGGGCGATGCGCACGATCGGCGTGCCAGCCGTCACCACCTGGCCGGGTTCGGCCTCGATGGCCGTGACCACGCCGGAGACGTCGGCCACGAGCGTCGTGTAGCCGGTCTGGTTGCCCTGGGAGGCCAGTTGCGCCTTGGCCTGGTCGAACTGGGCCTGCGCGGCCTTGAGCGTTGTTTCGCGCCGCTCCAGCTCGGCGCCGCTGATGAAATTCTGGTCTTTCAGGGCGGCATAGCGCTTGTAGTCGGCGGCGGCCAGGTCCCGGTTGGTACTGGCGGCGGCGAGCTGCGCACGGGCGGCGTCGGCGGCCAATTGGTAGTCTTGCGGATCCAGTTGCGCGAGCACCTGGCCGGCGTTCACGCGCTGACCGAGCTCGGCCTGGCGCCGGATGATCTTGCCGGCCACCCGAAAGCCCAGGCGCGACTCGATGCGCGGCCGAACCTCGCCCGCGAACTCATGCCCCGACTGGAAGTTGTCCATCCCGACGGTGAGCACCTTCACCGATCGCACCGGCTCCTGGGGCTGCTCGGCTGGAGAACAGCCGGCAAGCGCCAGCACGACGGCAAGGGCCAAGCTGAGCGTGATGCGGGAAAGGCGAAGGGAGGACATTTTCGGCATGGCAGACCTGAGCTGAAAGTACGCGGAACCAGTCACTACTGACTGACTGGTTAGTAATCTAGGAGAATTGCTGAGGCTTGTCAAGCGACAATCCGGGCTCACAACATGTCCCAGGCCGTCCCTTCCGACCCCGAACTGCCGGCGCTTCTGCGCAGCGTTTCCCGATCCTTCTACCTGTCGATCCGCCTGTTGCCCGCCCCGCTGCGCCAGCCGATTTCGGTGGCCTACCTGCTGGCCCGTGCATCGGACACCGTGGCGGACACGGCCAACATGGCCGCCGGCGAGCGAAAGGCAAAGCTCGAAACCTTGGTCGCGGCCTTCGACGGCTGGGCACCCTCGGGCGCCATCGCCGCGCTGGCGGCTTCCTTCGCCCCGCTGCAGCACGATCCCGGCGAGCGGGACCTGATCGTCGCCTTGCCCCGCTGCCTCGCTTGGCTGGAGCAACTGGCCGAGCCCGACCGCGCGGATGTCCGCGCCGTGCTGCACCACATCACGCGCGGGCAGGCGCTGGACGTGGAACGCTTCGATGGGGCGGTGCTGCCCCGCGCGCTCGAAACGGCAACGCAGCTGGACGAGTACACCTACCTTGTGGCGGGCTGCGTCGGCGAGTTCTGGACCGACCTGTGCTTTCGCCACCTGCCGGGCTTTGCCGCGCTGCCGCAGCAGGAGATGCGCGAACTCGGGCGCGGCTATGGCAAGGCCTTGCAACTCGTCAACATCCTGCGCGATGCCAGCGCCGACCTGGCGGCCGGCCGATGCTATTTTCCGGCCGACGAATTGGCCGCCGCGGGCCTTCGGCCCGAAGACATCTTGGGCCATCCGGATCGATTCGAAGCCGTGCGCGGCCGCTGGCACGCCCGGGCACAACAAGGGCTGGAGCTCGGCATGCGGTATGCCGACGCCGTGAACAGCCGGCGTGTGCGCGCAGGCAGCGTGCTGCCCGCTCTGCTCGGCGTCCGCACGCTCGCTCTGCTGCAAGCGGCCGGCGCGCACGGCTTGCGCGACAAGGTGAAGGTGCCGCGCCGTGAAGTGCATCGCGTGATGGCCCGGCTGGCGCTCAACCTGGCATCGCGGGCCTCGCTGCGCGCGCTGTTTGCCCGCATGCGGGAGCCTCGAGCCAGTCGCGGATGGGAGAATCCCGGGCCATGACACCGCAACAGTACGTCCAGGACAAGGCCGCCGCATCGGGGAGCAGTTTCTATTACGCGTTTCTCTTCCTGCCCAAGCCCCGGCGCGCCGCGATCACCGCCTTCTACGCCTTTTGCCGTGAAGTGGACGACGTGGTCGACGAAGTCAACGACGCCGGCGTGGCGCGAACCAAATTGGCGTGGTGGCAATCCGAAGTCGCGAAATCATTCGCGGGCGATGCCAGCCACCCGGTGATGAAGGCGCTGATGCCCTGTGCCGGCGAATTCGGCATCGAACAGCGGCAATTGCACGCCGTGATCGAAGGCTGCCGGATGGACCTGGAGCAGACGCGCTATCTCGACTTCCAGGGCCTGGAGCGTTATTGCCACCTGGTGGCCGGCGTGGTCGGCGAGGTGTCGGCGCGCATCTTCGGCCAGGCCGATCCCAAGACAACGGAATACGCCCATACGCTGGGCCTGGCGTTCCAGCTCACCAACATCATCCGCGACGTCGGCGAGGACGCGTTGCGCGGCCGCATCTACATCCCCATGAGCGAGCTGCAGCAGTTCGACGTGAAGGCCCACGAGATCCTCAATCGCAAGTACTCGGACAACTTCACGGCGCTGATGAAATTCCAGGCCGACCGCGCGCATCGCCTGTACGGCCAGGCCCTGGCGTTGTTGCCGGCCGTCGATCGCCGCAGCCAGAAGCCGGGCCTGATGATGGCCAGCATCTACCGCACGTTGCTGCGCGAGATCGAGCGGGACGGCTTCCAGGTGCTGCATCAGCGCGTGAGCCTGACGCCGCTGCGCAAGTTCTGGCTGGCCTGGAAAGTACAGGCGCTCGGCCGGATCTAGATGATCTGGATCCCGGCCTGCGCCGGGATGACTGCGCTATCGCGCAGTCACTTGAACAGCGCGCACAGTTCCGTGAGGTTGGTGAGCGTCACGTGCGGCTCCTGCTCGTGCGGCCACAGGTGGTCGGAGCGGTTGACCCACGCCGCCTGCATGCCGGCGTTGAGTGCGCCCAGCGCATCGAGCGTGGCGTCGTCGCCCACGTGCAACACGTCCTCGGGCGGCACTTCCAGCGCCCCCGCGGCGGCGTGGAAGATGCGCGGGTCGGGCTTGCCTACGCCGAACTCCCGGGCCGATATCGTCGCGCGGAAGAAACTGGCCAGCCCCACGCGGCCCAGGTCGGCATTGCCGTTGGACACGCTGACCAGCGGAAAGCGCGACGCCAGGAATTGCAGGGCGGGCTGCGCGTCCTCGAACAACGTCACTTGCTGGCGCTCGGCATAGAAGGCCTCGAAGGCCTGTTCGGCCAGCAGCGGGTTCTCGCCGGCGCGGTACAGCGCCAGCCGGATCGATTCGCGGCGCACCGCGCTCAGGTCGTTCTTGAGCTCGGGCCGGTTGGCCGCCATGTAGTCGCGGATCTCGCGCAGCGCCGACGGGCTGGAGAACAGCGCGGCGGCCATCGGCGCGTTCACCACGAGCCAGTCGTGCAGCACCTTCTCGGCCCTTTCGATGGTCGGCCAGATCGGCCAGAGGGTGTCATCAAGGTCCAGCGAGATCGCCTTGATTCTTGCAATGTCCAGCATGATGCCTTCCGGGGGAACGTGGGGGCCTATTCAGTGAGAATACCCCATGGCAATTTCATTCCAGCCGGAACCCGCGTTCATCCACGGCCAGGCGGCGCAGACCGCGATCCTGTACTGCAACCTGGGCACGCCCGACCAGCCGACGCCGGCGGCCGTGCGCCGCTACCTCGCCGAATTCCTCAGCGACCCGAGGGTGGTGGAGATTCCGCGCCTGCTGTGGTGGCCGATCCTTCATGCCCTGATCCTGCCGTTTCGGTCCGCCAAGTCGGCCGCCAAGTACGCGAGCATCTGGACGCCCGACGGCTCACCCTTGCGGCTGTGGACGGACAAGCAGGCCAAGCTCCTGCAGGGCTGGCTCGGTGAACAAGGCCATCGCGTCAAGGTGCGCTACGCGATGCGCTACGGCAGTCCTTCGATCGCCTCGCAACTGGACGCGCTGAAAGCCGAAGGCGCGACGCGCATCCTGATCCTGCCCGCCTACCCGCAGTACTCGGGCACCACCACCGCCAGCCTGATCGACGCGGTGACTGCGTGGACCGCATCGGTGCGCAATGTGCCGGAACTGCGCTTCGTCAATCGCTACCACGACGACCGCGGCTACGTGCAGGCGCTGGCCGGGCGCGTCGAGCGCCACTGGCGTGAGCATGGGCGGGCCGACCACCTCGTCATGAGCTTCCATGGCGTGCCCGAACGCACGCTGCGCCTGGGCGACCCGTACCACTGCGAATGCCACAAGACCGCGCGGCTGCTGGCCGCGCGCCTGGCACTGGACAAGGCGCAGTACACCGTTTCCTTCCAGTCGCGGTTCGGCAAGGCCAGGTGGCTGGAGCCTTACACCGAGCCGACGCTGCGCACGCTGGGAATGCGCGTCGGGCGAGTGGACGTGGTCTGCCCGGGCTTCACCAGCGACTGCCTGGAGACGCTGGAAGAGATCGCGATGGAGGGCCGGCAGGCCTTCCTGACCGCGGGCGGCAAGGAGTTCCACTACATCCCGTGCCTGAACGACGACTCCGCCTGGATCGCCGCGCTCGGTGCACTGGCCGAGCGGCAGCTCGCAGGCTGGCCCACGCGCGACGCACCCGATGCCGATGGCCTGGCGCGGTCGCGTGAAGAGGCTGTGTCTAGGGGAGCGACGCGGTAGCGGTTTTTGCCGGCCGCGCGGCGGTGGGCGGGTCGTGCTGCTCGATGAACGACGTGACCAGGTCGAGCTGCTCGGGCACGTTCAGCGCCGGCGCATGGCCGCAGCCCGCGATCTCCACCACCCGCGCCAAGCCCAGCAGCCCGGGACCGCGGACCAGCATCTCGGCGGTCGCGTCGCGCAGGACGAGGTCCGACTCCGCGCCGCGCAGACACAGCACCGGGATCGTGATCGCGTCGTAGTGCTCCCACAGGTCGTAGTCGTTCGGATGGTCGATGAACTGCCGCACCATCGCCGGGTCGTAGTGCGGCGTCACGCGGCCGTCCGGCAGCCGGCGCGTGGATGTTTCCGCCAGGCGCCGCCACTGGTCGTCGCTGAGCCAGCCGAACGGCTTGTAGACCTCGCGGTAGAACGCCTCCAGTTGCGCGACGGTGTCGAAGGCCGGCGGATTGCCGGCGTAGGCGCGGATGCGCGCCAGCGCGGGCTCGGCCAGCCGCGGCGCGTTGTCGTTCAGCACCAGGCTCTTGATGCGGCCCTTGAGCTGCGGCTGGAACAGCCCCGCGGCGCACACGGTGCCGATGGCGCCGCCCATCGAAGTGCCCACCCAGTGCGCCTGGTCGATCCCGAGCCGGTCGAACAGCTCGGCGGCCAACCGGGCATAGAAGGCCAGCGTGTATTCGTTGTGCGGGTCCGGGCTCCACTGGCTCAGGCCGCGGCCCAGCGTGTCCGGGCAGATCACGCGGTAACCGCTGGAGAGGTGCTCGGCCAGTTCGTCCATGTCGCGGCCCGTGCGCGCCAGGCCATGCCAGGCGATCACGGTGCCGCTGTGCTGCTCGCCCCACTCCGTGAAGTGAATCTCACGGCCTGCGCAGGTGGCGTAGCGCGACTGGTATGGCATGGAACCTTCCTCTTTCGACCTTGTTGTGCAATTTCGGGGCCCGGCTATTTCAGCAGCTTGCCGGTGCTGCCGATCACCGTCACTTCGACATAGTGCGAGCCGATGCGGTTGTCCGGCGAATAGTTCACCGTGATGCCGCCGAGGTCGTAACTGCCCATGCCCTCCAGCGCCTTCACCACCTTGGCACGCGTCGGGTTCGCGCCGGCACGGCGCAGCGCTTCGACCAGCACCTTCGCGCCCAGGTATTCCTCGAAGCTCGTGTAGTTGACCTGCTCGTTCGGTGCGTACTTCTTCAGCATCTCCTGGTACTCGCGGATCACCGGCAGGTTGGCCATGTAGGGATAGGGCACGACCTGGCTGATGCCCAGGCCGTGGGCGTTCTTCAGGCCCGCGAGCTTGACCAACTCGGCCGGGTCGACCACCGAGATGTTGAGCAATTGCGCGCCGCCGCCCGATTCGCGGTACTGCTTGACGAAGGCCGCCGTGGGCTTGTTGATGGAGATCATGATGATCGCCTGAGGGTCGGCGGCCTTGATGCTCTTCACCGCTGCTTCGACCTTGTCGGTGTTGCGCTCATAGCCGGCGGTGGTGACCAGCTTCAGGCCCCGCTTGGCCATCGCCGCCTCCACGCCGACCAGCCCGGCCTTGCCGAACCCGTCGTCCTGGTACATCACGGCGATGCGATTCATGCCGAGCGTCGTCAATTGCTGCACCATGTGCTCGGCCTCGTCGGCATAGCCGGCCCGCACGTGGAATATCCAGGAGTTGAACGGTGTGCGCAGCGGTTCGCCACCGGTGTAAGGGGCAACCAGCGCCGCGCCGCCTTCCTCCAGCACCTTGTCCGTGAGCAGCTTGCCCACATTGGCCGTGCCGGCGAAGCCGAACAGCGCCACCACTTCGGGCTTGGCCAGCATCTCCCTGGTCAGGCGCACGGTCTCGTCCACCTTGTAGGCGTCGTCGGCCACCAGCACCTTGATCTTCTGGCCGTTGATGCCGCCCTTGTCGTTGATGTGGCTGAAATAGACCTTGCCGCCCAGCACCATCTGCTGGCCGGTGCTCGCGAGCACCCCGGACAGCGGCGCCACCTGCGCGATGGTGATGTCGGCGGCAAGCGCCAGCGACGTACCCGCCGCCAGTCCCGCGCCCACCAGGACCTTGCGGCCCCACGATTTCAAACTGGTCATTCCTGGTCTCCTACTGCTTGATGAAGTCCCTGAAATCGCGGGCCTTTGCGGCTCCTCGTTGTTTCTTCTCTTCTCAGTTCGGCACGGCGAGCGAAGTGCCGCTGAAGCCGATCTGGTTGGCCGCGGCGGGCGCCGCGCTGATCGGCGGCACGTTGGCAGCGGTGATTGCCGGCGCCGCACCGGGTGTGCCGCCGCGCGGCGTCGTGCGCACCACCTGGCTGGCCGGCAAGGCAGCGCCGGTCTTGAGGTGCGCGTACATCGCGTCCATCGCCTGGTTGAAGTACGGGTGCAGCGGCACGAAACGGCTATCGAAGCCGCTCAGGTTGTTGAACGTGTCGAAGTGCTGGGCGTTCGCCACTTCGACATACCGCAGCTTGCTCGCGGCGCCTTCGACGGCGTGGTTGTGCGCGACGTACGCACGCGAGTTGTTGTTCACCGGAACCAGCGCGTCGCTGCGCCCGCTCACGATGATGGCGGGCTTGGCGCGCAGGTTGCCGCTCAACAGTACTTCGGCGATGCCGGCGCGCACCGCCGCGCTTTGGGCCGCCGTCGGCACGGTCGCGGCCGTCAGCGCGACGCCGGTCACCGGGTCGGCGCCTGTCACCAGGGCGCGCTGGCAGAGCGCGTTGTCCAGGCCGAAGTCAGCGACGCCGGTCGAAGGCGACACCGCGAACTGCCAGGCCTTGGGCGCACCGACCGAGTTGTTGTACACGACGCTCGCCGGCGTGCCGTTGGCGGTGCCATTGGCCGTGGCAAAGCTCTGCGCCTTGCCGGCGGCGAGGATGGCGATCGGCGATCCCGTTGCATCGACCTGCGCGAAGCTGGTGTCGCAAACATTGTCCGTCACGGAGAAGCGGCCGTAGCCCACCGGGTACATCGCCGAAAGAATCGGCCCGTTGCCCAAGCCGTAGTGCGCGTTGTGCATCTGGTCGTTGTCGGTGGTCCAGCCGTAGTTGCGCAGCCTGTTCAGCGCATCCAGCGAGCGGGCCGCCGTGTCGGCGCCCGCCACCAGGCCCTTGGCGGCCAAGCCATCGCATCGCGCCGTGGCACGCGCCGTCATGCCGCCGATCGTGATGAAGTTGAAGAACGTGAGCTCGGTCATGGCCGCGGGCGCGGCCAATGCCGCGCAAGGCTGGTACAGGTTGCCGTAAGTCACGAAGTCGGCCAGGGTCTTGCCATAGCCGGTCACCGGCGTGCCGCCAAGCTGGATGCCATAGCCCGAGGTGGTCGGCATCTCTGCCACCGGCTCGGAAGCCACCACGCCGTCGATCAGTCCGCCCGTGTCCTGCTCAGCGGCGTGCAGAGCAGCGGCGGCACCGTTGGACGCCGAACCGGCGATCACCAGCGTGTTGTCGGAGCGAAACCGCACCGGGTTGTCGGGCGTGCCATAGCGGTCGTTGAGCACATAGAGCGCGTAGCTGGCGGCTGCCAGCGTGTCGGTGCCCCAGTCTTTCTCGGGGTTCAACTGCGAATGGACTTGCTTCAGCGCCAAGCGGTTCGGGAACAGGGCGTTGTAAGCGGCGCGGGCGGCATCCGTGATGTTCGCCGCGAAGAAAGTCAGCGCGCCGGCGGCTGTGCGCGTCGCGCGCGTGCCGTCGATCTTGTTGACCGTGTCGTCCGTCAAGTCGTACAAGCCCACGCCCTTGCCGGCGTCGGTCAGTGCCACGGCGCAACCGTGCTTGAGGCCCCACTCGCCGGCCGTGCCGATGGCGCCATAGACGCCGCGGGAGCCGGACGACGGCCCGACGACGACGCAAGGGTTCGCGACGTCGAAGCTGTCGGGCACCTGCACGGCCATGACGACTTTCTTGCGGCCGCTGCCGTCGTCCAGCGACGCAACGTATTCACGGCCGGGGATCAGGCCTTCGCTGGCCGTCACCGCACCGGTGGTCGCGATGTTGGGGCCGTACAGCGTGCCGTAGCCGCCGTTCGGCGCCGGATCGAGAATGCCGCGGTAGTTCGAATACAACGCATTGCGGCGCAACTCCAGCACCGTCGGGTTCAAAGGATCGGCGTAGGCCGGCGCGGCGGACAGAAGGCTCAGGCCGGATTTGCCGAGACCTCCGGTGAGCAGGTCCTGAGTCGCCGCCGTCGTGCCGGAGCCGGTTGCGACAGCCGGATAGGTGGTGACGGAGTGCTGCGTGACTCCCTCGGGCAAGCTATTGGCCGGTGAGTTTCCCCCTCCTCCACCGCAGCCGGTGAGCGCCAACGCGCCCAGGATCGCCGCTGACGGCAGTTGTGCGAAACGCAACGGGCCTGTTTTCTTCTTCAAAGTAAGTCTCCTTGTTATCGACAGCAGAGTTGAAATCACGCCGCGGGCTTCTGCATGGCACGCAACCTTCCGACGATCCCGGTGGGGAAGTAGTAGACCGACAGCACGAACAGCAGCCCCAGCCAGAGCAGCCAGCGGTCGGGCGACAACAGCGCCGACAGCCACGGCAGGCCGGACGTCGCGTCGCTGGCGAGCTTGAGCAAATCCTGCAGGTAGCTTTGCGCGACCACGAACACGCCCGAGCCGATGGCCGCGCCGTAGATCGTCCCCATGCCGCCGATCACCACGATCAGCAGCACGTCCAGCATGATTTCGAACGACAGCGACGTGTCGGGCCCGTTGTAGCGCAGCCAGATCGCCAGCATCGCGCCGGCCACGGTGGCGAACAGCGCCGACAGGATGCTCGACGTGGTGCGATACACCACCACGCGATAGCCGATGGCTTCGGCCCGGAACTCGTTCTCGCGGATCGCCTGCAGCACCCGGCCGAACGGCGAGTTGACGATGCGCAGCAGCGCCAGCAGGCAGACCAGTGCGGTGACGAACAACAGGTAGTAGCAGATCAGCCGGCCGTCGAGCGACACGCCCAGGAACGGCGTTTCCGACAGCTGGAAGCCCGGCGAAAGAACTTCCGGCATCTTGAAGGTGAGGCCGTCTTCCCCGCCGGTGATGTCCGACAGCTGCGAGGCCAGCGTCTGGAACGCAGCCGCCACGGCCAGCGTGATCATCGAGAAGAAGATCGCGCGCACGCGCAGCGAGAACAAACCCACAGCCAGCGCGAGCACGAACGACAGGGCCAGCGCCACCGCGAGCCCGACGACGATGGCCGACCAGCCCGGACCCATGCGGGTGGAGGCGATGGCGACGCCATAAGCGCCGATGCCGAAGAACATGGTGTGCGCGAAGCTCACGATGCCGGTGTAGCCCAGCAGCAGGTCGAAGCTCGCGACCAGCACGACGAACACCAGGATCTTGGCGGCGACGCTCAAGGCCTTGACGCCCGGGAAGATGAAGGGCGTGAGAGCCAGGGCCACCAGCAGCGCGACCAGCAGAACGGCCAGTACGCGGTTGCGGGGATAGTCGTTGGAAAGAATGCGGTTCAGCATGTACCTGGCCTCACTTGCTGAGCGCATAGACGCCTTGGGGGCGCCACAGCAGGATGGCCATCATCAGCGCGATGTTCGAGAACAGCGCCGCCTTGGGGACCAGGAAGCCGGTGTAGTTGGCCATCAGGCCGACCAGCAGCGCGCCGATCAGCGCCCCGCTGGTCGAGCCCAGGCCGCCGATGATCAGCACGATGAAAATGAGCACGTTGACTTGCGCGCCCATCTGCGGGATGACGTTCTGCTGGTACAGCCCCCACATCACGCCGCCCAGGCCGGCCAGCGCGCTGCCCACCACGAACACGCCGATGAACAGCACCTTGATCCGGTAGCCCAGCGACTCGACCATCTCGCGGTCCTGCACGCCGGCGCGGATCAACAGGCCGATCTTGGTGCGGCTCAATACCCATTGCAGGATGCCGAACACCAGCAAACCGACGACCACCGCGATCATGCGGTACTTGTCGATGGCCGCGTCGCCCATCAGGATGGTGCCGCGCATGCCTTCGGGCAGCGGCAGCGGAATCTGCAGCGGGCCCCAGATCACCTTGATCAGTTCCTCGCCGATGATCATGCCGCCCATCGTGATCAGGATCTGCTTGAGGTGGTTGCCGTAGACGGGCCGCACGATGAAGCGCTCGAACGCCACGCCGACGGCGCCGGCCACCAGCATGGCCACCACCATCGCGGGCAACACCGCCATCAGGTTGACCCACAGGCTGGACGACGAGGTGTAGTCGGCCATGCTGCCCAGCACGCTGGTCGCGACGAACGCGCCGAGCGCGATGAACACGCCGTGGCCGAAGTTGAGGACGTCCATCAGGCCGAACACCAGCGTCAGGCCGGAGGCGATGATGAAGATGATCATGCCCATCGCCAGCCCCGCCACGGTAAGCGTGACCCAGGTCGAGGGCGAGCCGATGAAGGGCAGCACCAGCAGCGCCAGCACCGGCACCAGCGCGACCGGCATCCAGTCGAAGTCGAAGTTTTTCATATGGCCAGCCCCAGCAGCGAATGTTGCAAGGCCTCGTCCCGAGCCAGTTCCTGCATCGACCCGGCGTGGACCACCACACCGTTGTCCATCACGGCGACGGTGTCGCCCAGGCACTTGGCGAAATTGATGTTCTGCTCCACCAGCAGGATCGTCACGCCGCTGGCCTTGAGTTGGGCAAAGGCGTCGATCATGTTGTTGATGATCGCGGGGGCCAAGCCCTTGCTGGGTTCGTCGATCAGCAGCAGTTCGCGCGGCTCGACGATCGCGCGCGAGACGGCCAGCATCTGCTTTTGGCCGCCGGAAAGCTTGCCCGCCGGATGGTTCCAGAATTTCTCCACCGCGGGGAACAGCGAGAAGATCCACTTGAGCCGCTGCTCGTCGATCTGGCCGATGTTCCTGGCCCAGCGGGCCGCGAGCAGCATGTTCTCCTTCACGGTGAGGTCGGAGAAGATGCCCATTTTCTCGGGCACGTAGGCGACGTTCATCGACGCGATCTGCGGCGTCGGCATCGCAGTGATGTCCTGGCCATTGAAATCGATGGTGCCTTGGGACGCCTTCCACAGGCCCATGATGGTCCGCAAAGTGGTCGTCTTGCCGGCGCCGTTGCGGCCCAGCAGCATGGTGAGCTGGCCGCGCGGCACCGACAGGTCGACGCCGTGCAGGATGTGATACGCGCCGATATGCGTGTGCACGCCTTTGAGGGTGAGCAGATCCTTGTTCATAGGTTTTCGCTTGTTCCCCCTGGAGAGGCGGAAACCCCCAGATAAGCCTCTTGAACAATCGGCGACGCGATCACCGTCGCCGGATCGCCGTCCGCCACGAGCGAGCCGTTGTGCAGCACGATGATCCGATCGGCCAGTTCGCGCACCACGTCCATCTTGTGCTCCACCAGCAGGATGGTCTTGCTCGCATCCTCCTTCAGCTTGCGGATCAAGTTCAGGATCACCGGCGCCTCCGCCGCGTTCATGCCGGCGGTCGGCTCGTCGAACATGAACACCTGCGATTCCAGCCCCATCAACAAGGCGACTTCCAGCTTGCGCTGGTCGCCGTGCGGCAGGTTCGCCACCAGTTCGTTTTCCTTGTCGGCCAGGGCCACCGCTACCAGGATCTCGTCGGCCCGCTCCATCAGGGCCTTGTGGTCGCTCCAGACACTCCACAGGTTCAGCCCGCGCCGGTGCGGTCCTTCGCGCGCCGCCTGCACCGCCAGCCGCACGTTCTCCAGCACCGTCAGCCGCGGAAAGAGATTGGTGAGCTGGAACGCCCGGCCGAGCCCGGCGCGCGTGCGCTCGGACGCGGAGAAGCCGGACAGGTCGCGCCCATTGAGCGTGACCTGCCCCGCGCTCGCCTTGAGCTGGCCCGAGATGAGGTTGAAGTAGGTCGTCTTTCCCGCGCCATTGGGGCCAACGATGGCGGTCAGCGTACCCGGCTGGAAGGCACAGGTCACGGCGTTGACCGCCACGTGGCCGCCGAAGCGGATGGTGAGGTCCTTGGTGGCTGAGAGGCTCATGGTCTCCGTCTGTCAGTCGTCATTGCCGAAGTCGTCATGGGCAGGTGCCGATCAAGAATAAACGCTGATCACAAGCGCTGAACGGCGCTTTTTGGCGGGCGCGGCCGCGCCCCTTTTTTTTAGTTCCATCAATTCCCCGGCTGTGGCCGGGGCGGGGACCGCATGAGCCTGCTCGCGACCAAGGACCTGACCATCCGCTTCGGCGGCCACGTGGCGGTCAACGCCGTGACCTGTGCCTTCCAGCCGGGTACGC
>JAQGMS010000431.1 GCA_028292245.1 Ramlibacter sp. | reverse complement strand
CTCCCACAAGGGGAGAGGGGAAGAACCTGCCCAGCCCTATTCGTCGCGATGAAACACCCGCTTCAGCTCGCCCTTGGCACGCTCCAGCCGGTCGCGTTGGGTGTTCGGCAGGATCTTGCCGGCGCGGTTGATGTAGAAAGTCAGCATCGACAGCGCCGAACGATAGGCGCCGCTCTTGCGGCGTGAACTGTGTTCCGCCGAGCGCTTCAGCGAGGCTGCGATCCGCTTGGGGTCGCGCAGCGTGAAGATGCCGCGCTTGAGATCGAGCGCGTCGCTCTCCCGGGTGACGCGCTGCGACCAGCGCTTCGGCGAGGCCTTCTTGGCTGAGGGTTTTCGGGCGGCGGATTTTCTAGCCGGGCTGGCCTTCTTGGCCTTGGCCTTGCGGCGCGTTTTTCGCTGTTCAACCATGCTCAACTCCCTGTTTTGAAACCGAAAAACGTCCATGAATGCGGTCGGTTCCGCCTCCTTGAGGGAACTCCCACGTGCCGAGGGCGTTGGTTCGCGTGGCTGGCGGAAGATCGCCCACGTCACGCTTGCAGCCGCAGAACGTCACAATCCCTGGTGTTTTTCATTGGTTCCGACGGATTTGCTGCACCCTATGGCGCAAATCGGCGTTTCCATTCGCGGAACGGCAAGCAGTGGAGCAACGCGGTATGGCTGGTCTGAGTGAGGCGACAATTGTTCCGGCGGGCGCCGTTAGCGCGCCTGCGCAGGGGAACGATGATCGCGTCATCGAGACCAGTATTCCCGCCCGTCTCGACAGCCTTGCCTGGAGCGGTTTTCACACCCGCGTCGTGCTGGCGCTCGGCATCACCTGGATTCTCGACGGGCTCGAGGTCACGCTGGCGGGCGCATTGTCGGGGGCGCTGAAGGAAAGCCCGAGGCTGCAATTCAGCAATTTCGATGTCGGATTTTCCAACAGCGCCTATCTCGCCGGCGCCGTGCTCGGCGCGCTCGGCTTCGGCTGGCTGACCGATCGGATCGGACGCAAGAAACTGTTCTTCATCACGCTGGCGCTGTATCTCACGGCCACCGCCGCCACGGCGCTGTCCTGGAATGTCGCAAGCTACGCGCTGTTTCGGTTTCTCACCGGCGCCGGCATCGGCGGCGAATATACCGCGATCAATTCGACGATTCAGGAACTGGTGCCGGCGCGCTACCGCGGCTGGACCGACCTCGTGATCAACGGCAGCTTCTGGATTGGAGCGGCGTTGGGTGCGATAGCTGCGATCGTATTGTTGGATCCGAATTTGATCGGCCCCGATCTCGGATGGCGGCTCGCTTATCTCACCGGCGCGGTGCTCGGCCTCGTGGTGTTCGTGATGCGAATGTGGATTCCGGAAAGCCCGCGCTGGCTGATGATTCATGGCCGTCCCGATGAGGCGCATGCGATCGTGGCCGACATCGAACGCTCGGCGATCGGCGAAGTTCAGGACAGGCCTCACCATGTCTGGCCGAAAATCAGACTGAGGATGCGCAGTCACACGCCGCTGCGCGAGGTGGCGGTGACGCTGTTCTCCACCTATCGCCAGCGCTCGCTGGTCGGACTGGCCTTGATGATCGCCCAGGCGTTTTTCTACAACGCGATCTTCTTCACCTTTGCGCTGGTGCTGACCGATTTCTTCGGGATCGCCTCGAACCAGATCGGCTGGTACATCCTCCCCTTTGCGGCGGGTAATTTCCTGGGCCCCCTGTTGCTGGGCCGGCTGTTCGACACGCTGGGACGGCGGGTCATGATCACGGCCACCTATGGGATCTCAGGAATTCTGCTGGCGCTCTCGGGGTATCTGTTTTCGATCGGGGTAATGACCGCGCAGACCCAGACCATCGCATGGATGGTGATTTTCTTCTTCGCCTCACCGGCCGCCAGTGCGGCCTATCTCACCGTCAGCGAGACCTTTCCGCTGGAGGTCCGGGCGCTGGCGATCGCGCTGTTCTATGCGGTCGGAACCGGGATCGGCGGCGTGTTCGGGCCGGCGCTGTTCGGGGCACTGATCGATACCGGATCGCGCAATACCGTATTCGCAGGCTATTTGCTGGGAGCGGGACTGATGATCGCCGCGGCGTTTATCGCGTGGCGTTACTGCATTGCTGCCGAACGCCGGTCACTGGAATCGGTCGCACGGCCGCTCGCCTTTGTGGAGTAGGATAGAATGCCTCAGGATTTGCTGGAACGAGACTCGACAGAACAGGATCTGCCGGAACAGGATCGGGCCGAAATGCCAATGGAAGAGAACATTGCCCCGGATGGGGATGAGTCGCCGGACGCCGTGCCGGTGCCGCGCTCACTGCTGCCACAACTGAGCGAAATTGCCATTCTGCTCGACATTGACGGCACCTTGCTCGATCTGGCGCCTACGCCGCGCGAAGTATGGGTGCCGCCCGGATTGGCGAAAACCCTCGACCGGCTGCACCGGCGAACCTCGGGCGCGCTGGCGATGGTCAGCGGCCGCTCGCTGAACGACATCGATCTGATCTTCGCCCCCGAGCAATTCCCGGCCGTCGGCGGCCATGGCGCGGAGATGCGGGTCACGGCGGATTCTGAAGCCGTGGCGACCCATGCGCCGCCGATGGACAAGGAGCTGAAACGCCGGCTTGCGGCGATCGCCAAGCTCAGTCCCGGCATTCTGCTGGAAGACAAGGGTTATTCACTGGCGCTGCACTACCGGCTGGCGCCGCATGCGGAGCGGGCGATTTACGAGGCGGTGTCGTTGATCAGGGCCGATCTGCCTAACGCGCCGATCGAAGTGCTTCCCGGAAAATGCGTCTGCGAGATCAAGCATTCCGGCTTCACCAAGGCGACCGGCGTCCGCGAATTGATGACCCACGAGCCGTTCAAGGGCCGCCGTCCGCTGTTTATCGGCGACGACGTCACCGACGAATCGGTGTTCGCGATCATGCCGGACCTCGGCGGCCTCGCCTTCTCGGTCGGCAGACGCGCCAAGGGTGTGGCCGGTCATTTCGACGAGCCAAGCGACGTCCGGGCCTGGCTCCGGCATCTGCTCGATGACGAAGACGCCGTCATGGAACCGTTTTCGAATCTCGCCTGACCCATTCCACCCCGGGAACTCGCGCGATCTACGTTGTTTGATGCGCAGGTCAAAACGGGACAGCGTATGTGCTCGTTCGCGCGTATTTGATGAAATCCAAGCCTTTTCCTTGGGATCCAAAGCCTCCCCCTGGAAGTATTCTTGTTGTCGGCAGGCCAAGGCCCACCCACCCGTCGCCCGAATTTGGTTTCATTTTCGTTGAAAGGGTGACAAGGAACCATATTCATGAACGGCTGTTAACGTGCGAGTGGAACATCAGGAGGGGAGCCTGTGAGCCTCGTCGTCGTTTCGAATCGCGTCGCGCGCGGCAATGCCAATGAGCCCATGACCGGGGGCCTGGCTGCGGCATTGCTGCCCGTGGTGGAAAACTCCGGCGCGATTTGGGTGGGGTCGAGCGGCCGGGTCCGCGATGGCGCCCAGAAAGAACCGTTCGCTGAGATCGAGGCGCTCGGCGCCGGCGCGCTGGCGATGCTGGATCTGCCGGCGGCGCATTACGGCGGGTACTATGAGGGATTTGCGAATTCCGCGCTGTGGCCGGCGCTGCATTCCCGGGCCGATCTGATCCGCGCCTCGCAGGAAGATTATCTCAGC
>JAQGMS010000421.1 GCA_028292245.1 Ramlibacter sp. | reverse complement strand
CGGTCGGGCTGGACCCCCACGCGCTCGACCAGGTCGCGGCGGGTGCGCTCCGAGTTGGCGATGACCAGCCGCGCGCGGCCGACCCGCGCTCGCTCGAGGGCCGTCTCGCGGCGGTTCTCCACGGCCTTGCGAATTCGCCGGGCGAGGCCGCCTCCCGCCTGGGGCGGCCAGGCAGCATGGACGTAATGGACCCAGTTCACGTCGGGCCAGTCGCAGTTGCCGCCGTTGACCACGACCCGACCGCCGCCGGGAGCAACCTGGGCGGCCACCCGACGCCCGACCCGATCCAGCAGAGGGCTCGACAGCAGGTACGACCCCATCACCTTGCGGGCGCGATGCAGAGTCACGCCGGGCTTCGCCAGCAGGTCGGCCGAGGCGCGGTAGGCCGCCAGGTGGACCTCGTCGCCGCGGTCGGCGAGATACGCCGCCAGCGCGTGGTTGGCGCGGTCCATGCCGCCCGTCTCCACGAAGTCGCCGCTGACCAGGAGATAGCGGGCCACGGGCCGAGGTCCTCGAATCAAGGGGTTTCCGAGGGGATCGCGCCGCGGAGGGATCGCGCGATCCCCGCCTCGCCGTCCGCCTCGGAGTCGCGGAGCATCGCCTCGACGGTGCGATCCACCGCGAATCGTCGCTCGTAAATATCGCTCGCCGTGGATCCCAGCCGAGCCCTGGCATCGGGGTCGCCCAGCAGGCTTTCGGTCAGGTCGGCCAGCGCGCCGAGGTCGGCGACGTCGACTCCCGCGACGCATCCCGTCTCCGCCCACAAGGGCTCGGTGACGTTGCCGAAGGTCGTGGCGATCGGGCGCGCATGCGCCAGGTCGGCCATCACCGTACCCCGCCGGGTGCTGACGCCATATTCGTACGGCTGGAGCATCACGTCGCACGCCTGGAGGTGCCGCGAGGTGTCCTCCGCCGGCAGCGACCCCGTGGCGATCAACTGGCCGGCGAAGTGGGGATGCGACGCGATCAGCTCGTCGGCGAAGGGCCCCCCGTTCCGTCCGATCAACAGGACGACGCGATCGTCCCGGCCTTCCAGGAGCGGCGGCAGGACGCGCCGCAGCAAGCCCCGAAGATCCTTGCCGAAGGTCCCGAAGTTGCCGATGATCGCGCGGCCTTTGCCGACCCGCGCCCGCACCTCGGCGACCCCCTCGGGATCATCGACCACCGGCACGTTGCTGGGGACCGGCAGCCAGCTGATCGGCCGCCGGGGCGACGGCTCGTACCGCCGCAGCAGGGGCTCCCAGTAAGGCATGGAGTAATAAGCGCGCGAGCTGGCCTTCAAGAGATCGCGGATCATGATCCGATGCGCGGCGGCCAGCACCAGGTACCGCAGCGGGTCGCCGCGATGATAGGAATAGAAGCCCTCGTGGACCATCGCCCAGACGTCGTCGCCGGCGCGTCGGCGACTGCCCAGCCAGCGGCAGAACCCCAGGTTGGCGCCGCGCCGGCCCCACGGGTTGGTGGCGTACTGGACGACCAGCCGACGAGGCCCCGGGCAGGCATTGATCGCCGCCGAGATCGATGCCAGGTCGTCGCGTGACCAGCCCTTCGCGACGCGGTGGACGACGACCCCCTCCACCTCGGGCGGAGGCCCGTCGACCTGCGGCGCCCAGACGTGGACCTCGGCCCCGGCCTTCGCCAGGCCGCCCGCCACGAGCTGCGTGTAGTCGGCGATGCCGCCCGATTGCGGCGGGTATTCCCCCGTGATCAGATGCCACGCCACGTCTCGGCCTCGACGCATGATCCCGACCCTTGGTTGGCTTCAGGACGGCCTGGCCGCGAGCGCGTCGAGCGCCGCGAACAGGACCCGGCGGTTGTGGTCGAGGTCGTAGTAGCGGCGTCTGGTGCGCTCGGCGGCCTCGTGGGCGCTGGCGGCCGATCCGGGCGCGTCCCACATCCGCTCCAGGATCGCCGCGCCGTCGCCGGCATCGAGGTTCGCCCAGGGGACCGCGTAGCCCGGCTCGTCGGTGGCCAGGGGCATCACCGAGCTGTCCGGCGGCACGTGCATGAGCAGCGGCCTCGCGGCCATCACGTAGGTGCTCAGCTTGGTCGGGAACGAGGTCTGCCGCAGCACCGCGTCGCGTCGCCCGAACGGATAATTCAGGTAGAGCGCGAAGCACTCGCGGAGACGCTCGATCCCCTGGGCCTCGCCGAGGTGGCCGGTGATCTCGACGTCGACCTGGCCCCCCATCTCGGCCTTGAGACGATCGCCGTAGCTGCGCCCCATCACCACCACGCCGCCGCGCGTGCCCGACCGCGACGCCGCTTGCGCCACGGCCCGGCCGAGCACCGTCAACTGCTCATAGTTGTACGTGTTGCCGAGGATGCCGACCCTCAGGCCCAGCCGCGCGCGGTCGTACCCGGGCGACGGCTCGACGGCCTGGTCGAGGCCGCGATGGACGATCGTCGACTCGACGCCGTACATGCGGCGGTAGCGATCGGCCATCCCCTCGCCGATCACGTCGACCGACGCCGCCCCGCGCAGGGCGCGGCCGAGGTCGCGGGCGATCCAGGGCATCAGCGCCAGGTAGCGTTTCGACCGCAGCGCGTTGGCGTATGCCGGGTCGTCGTGCACGGTCAGGTGGACCGGCAGAGAGCCGTCGCGCACCAGCTTCGCGGCGATGTGCACCGCGGCGCCGTGCATGATGATCCAGAGGCCGCGCGCCGAGCGTTGGCGGGCGATCTCGCGCACTTCCTCGGCCAGTGCCCCGGCGTGGAAGACGCTGTCGGCGAACATCGAGCGACGACCCCGGCCGGCCGATCCCTTTGCCAGCGTGACCGACCCGTCGCGGGGCGAGCCGGAGGGGGGCGTGGGGCTGGCCCACACGATCCCCGACCGCTCGGATTCGCCCAGAAGAAGGCTGCGGAGGATGACCGCGCCGCCCCCCTGGGCATCCTCCGGGAAATCGGTCAAAAGCAGGATCGGCCGGGACGGGTCGCGCAGGCCGGAACCGGGGGCCTCGGCCGCTGCGGCGTGGCTCATCGCGGGGCCTCGGAGCGGCTCCGCCAGGCCTGGATCATCTCCTCGAGGATCGTCCGCAGGGGGATGGTGATGCGCCAGCCCGGATAGTGCGACTGGAGCTTGCGGAGGTCGGAGATGTAGCAGATGTGATCGCCCCGCCGGGGCTCGTCGACGTACTCGGTCTTGAGCCGGCCGCCGCCCAGCTCCTCGACGAGCGCCGCGGCCTCGATGAGCGAGCAGCTATTTTCGCGGCCGCCGCCGAGGTTGTAGACCTCGCCCGGCCTGGGGTCCTTGTAGAATCGGTGGATCGCCTCGCAGACGTCGCGGCAGTGGATGTTGTCGCGGACCTGCTTCCCCTTGTAGCCGAAGATGCGGTAGGTCGTGCCGGTCATCGCCGCCTTGACCAGGTACGACAGGAATCCGTGCAGCTCGACGCCCGAATGCTGCGGGCCGGTGAGGCAGCCGCCGCGGAAGACGCCGACCTTGAGCCCGAAATAGCGTCCATATTCTTGCGCGAGCACATCGGCGGCCGTCTTCGAGGCCCCGAACAGCGAGTGCAGCGTCTGGTCGATCCGGCAGGTCTCGTCGATGCCGTGCCGGTCGGCCTCGTCGGCGTATTCCCAGCGGGTCTCCAGCTCCTTGAGCGGACGCTCGTTGGGGCTGTCGCCGTAGACCTTGTTGGTGCTGGTGATGACGAACACGGAGTCGGGCTGGTGGCGGCGCAGGCCTTCGAGCAGGTTGAGGGTTCCGACGGCGTTGACGTCGAAGTCCTCGAACGGCATCTTCGCGGCCAGGTCGTGCGACGGCTGGGCGGCGCAGTGGACGATCAGGTCGAGCGGTCCGGCGTCGCGCAGGGTGGCGAGCACCGCGGATCGGTCGCGGATGTCGAGCTCGACGTGGCGGAAGCGGCCGTGCTGCGCCTCGAGCCGGGCCTGGTTCCAGCGGGTGTCGCCCTCCTTGCCGAAGAAGGTGGCGCGCATGTTGTTGTCGACGCCCAGGACCTCCGCGCCCAGGGCGTCGTAGTAGGCGACCGCCTCGGAGCCGATCAGGCCGTTGGATCCGGTGACGAGTACTCTCATGGCGCGGCGGATGTCCTCGGAGTCGGAGAAAATCGGAAGGGGCGATGCGTCAGGGACCGGCCGCCGGCACGGCCCGCATCGGGGCCATGGCGACGGCGCCGCCGTCGAGGACGCAGCGATAGATGTCCAGGCTGCGGCGGGCCATCACCCGGTGATCGAACTCGGCCTTGGCGCGGACCCGGGCCGCGGCGGCGAGGCGGTCGCGCAGGCCGGGCTCGGTGATGAGCCGATTGGCCGCGTCGGCCAGCGCGCCGGGGTCGTCGAGGGGGACGGTCAGCCCTTCCTTGTCGTGGCGGGAGACCCAGGCGACGCCGCTGTGGGGGATCGCCGTGTTGATCACCGGGCAGCCCGCCGCCATCGCCTCGACCTGGACCAGGCCGAACGCCTCGCTCCGCGCGTTCGACGGGAACCAGAAGGCGTCGGCCGCGAGGTAGTAGGGGGCGAGCCGGGCGACCTTGCCGGCGAACTCGACGCGGTCGCTGACGCCGACGGCCTTCGCCTCGGCCTCGAGGGCCGCGCGCTCGGGGCCTTCGCCGATCAGCACGAGCGTGCCGGGGACGCGGCTGAGGGCGCGGATCGCGTTCACGAAGCCCTTGTAGTAGACCAGCCGCCCGCAGCCCATCCAGAGCGGCCCCGGGTGCCGCGCCCGCAGCGTCTCCGCCGCCTCGCGGTCGGCCTGCGAGGGGTCGAGGTACTCGGCCAGCTCGATGCCGTGCGGCAGGACCTGGAGCCGGTCGCCGTAGGGGCGGAGGAACGACGAGCCGGAGGCGTACGTCGGGCTCGTCGGCAGGATCGCGCGGACCTGGCGATAGACCAGGCGCTCCAGCGGCCGGAACAGCGCGCCCAGCACCTTCTGCTTGATGACGTCGCTGTGGTAGGTGACGACCAGCGGGGTCCGCACGCGGGCCCGCAGCAGCGCCAGGATCATCGTCGGGTTGGGGACGTGCAGGTGCAGGACGTCGGCCTCGACCCGCCTCAGGGCCGGGACCAGCTCGGGGCAGACGTCCAGCTTCGATGCCTTGGCCGCTCGCCCCAGCCGCGTGACCTCGACCCCGGCGTCGCGATCGCGGCGGGTGGGCCCGGCCTCGTGGTTGACGCAGAGGACCTCCACCGACGGCCCGAGCTCGGCCTGCGCCGAGGCGAGGGTCCGCACGTGCGACTCGATCCCCCCGTGCGCGGGCGGATAGTATTTCCCCAGGTGGCAGACGCGAAGGTTGCTCATGCGCTCCTCATGGGGCGGGCCGGGCCCGCCGTGATCGTCGCCTCGCCGGGGCGGGCCGGCATCCCATCGTATGCCTCCGCCCAGGCCCCCGCCAACGACATCCGATCGAACCGCGGGGCCGAGGCCAGCCCCCCGGCCGCGATACGCAAACGCAGCGACGGATCGGCCAGCAGGCGGGAGAGGGC
>JAQGMS010000178.1 GCA_028292245.1 Ramlibacter sp. | reverse complement strand
CTTCAAGCCCACCACCTTCAGGCCCACCTGTTCGCACATGCGGCGGATCTGGCGCTTCTTGCCTTCTGTCAGCACGAAACGCAGCTGCTCGGGGTTCTGCCACTCCACCTGGGCGGGTTTCAGCGGCCGGCCGTCCAGGGAAAGGCCGTAGCGCAGACACGCCAGCTGCGCGGGCGGAAAGGCGCGCTGCACGTCGCTCGCGACTTCATCGAATGTCACGCGCACCAGGTATTCCTTTTCCATGCCGCTGTCCTCGCCGATCAATTGGCGCGCGATGCGCCCGTCCTGCGTGAGCACCAGCAGGCCGATCGAGTCGATGTCCAGCCGGCCCGCCGGCGCCAACCCACGCAATTGCTGCGAGGCGAAGCGCAACTTGGCGGCATCGCCTTTCCAGTGGTTGCGCTCCTGCACCAGCGTCACCGCCGGTTCGTGCCCGTCCTCGGCCTGCCCGCTCACGTAACCGATCGGCTTGTTCAGCAGGATGGTGACCTGCTGCTGTTGTTGGCCGACAGCCTTGGGGTCGACGTCGATCCGGGCGTCCGGCGCGACCTGCAGGCCCATGGTCGCGACTTCGCCGTCGACCCGCACCCAGCCTCGGGAAATCCAGTCATCGGCTTCGCGCCGCGAGCACAGCCCCAGTTCGGCCATGCGCTTGTTGAGGCGGGTCGTCGCCGCCGCTGCTTTGGGTTCCGTCATGCAGCCGATGCTATCCGGGCAAACGCATTGGAGCGCAACGCCTGGAGGTCCAGGATGCGCAGGCCGCCGTATTCGACGCGGATCGTGCCTTGGGCCTCCAGCGCCGTCAGCGCTTCGTTGACGCGCTGCCTTGACAGTCCCACCAGGTAGGCCAGCTCCTGCTGCGTGATGCGCAGCACGTCACCGACGCCCGGGAACAGCACCGGGTTGAACAGCGCGGCAAGGCTGCGCGCCACGCGCAGGTCCGGGTTGTTCATGCGGTCGATCTCGCGCGCCGCGATGAACTGGCCGAGCCGCTCGTTGAGCTGGTTCATCACGAAGCGGTTGAAGCCGATCGAGTGGTCGAGCAACCAATGAAAGGTGTCGGCGGGCAGGCCGGCCACCACGCTCTTGCGCAACGCCTGGATGTTGTAGCGGTAGCTTTCGCGCTTGAGCACAGTGCCCTCGCCGAACCAGCCGCCGGGCGGGATGCCGGTGAAGGTCATGGTCTGGCCCTGGTCGTTGTCGCTGCTCATCTTGAGGAGGCCCTCGACAACGCCGAACCAGTAGGTCACCGGCCGGCCGACCCTGCAGACGTAGTCGCCGGGCATGGCATCGGTGACCTTGATGTGGCTGGCCGCTCGCCCATGCTCGTCGGCCTTCAGCACTTTCAGCCAGGGAACGCCCGCAAGTTCGGCCGCTGTGGGGTCGCGGCGGCGCTGGTGCAGGGTCAGGTCGGTGGTCATGACCGGCAAATTGTCGTCCTAAAGAATGCGGATGCCAATTGCGCGCGGGGCGACGCGTTCGTGGCCGGACTGCCCCGGACAGGCCCTACTAGGACATTCCCTAGGAATGTCGTTGCAAAGACAACGCAGCGTCAAAGTCGGTCCTACATTCGCTCCACTCACTCGACGGTTCACAAGGACACGCAATGGAGACGACGTTCCCGCGGCTGCTGCTCCAGCACGCAGCCCAGCGCCCGGCCGATCCGGCGATGCGCGAAAAGGAATACGGCATCTGGCAGACCCACAGCTGGGCCGCGATGGCCCAGCTGGTGGAACAGCTGGCCTGCGGCCTGCACGAAGCGGGCCTGGCGGCGGGAGAGCACATGGTGGTGGTCGGCGCCAACCGGCCGCGCCTTTACGCGACCATGCTCGCCGTGCAGTCGCTGGGCGCGATCCCGGTCCCGCTGTACCAGGACGCTGCCGCGGCCGAGTACGTGTTCCCGATCCACAACGCCGAAGTGCGCTTTGCGTTCGCCGAGGACCAGGAGCAGGTCGACAAGCTGCTGGAAATCCGCGAGCAATGCCCGCGCCTGGCGGCGATCTACTACGACGATCCGCGCGGCCTG
The DNA here is from genome assembly GCA_028292245.1 of Ramlibacter sp. Classification (GTDB taxonomy): domain Bacteria; phylum Pseudomonadota; class Gammaproteobacteria; order Burkholderiales; family Burkholderiaceae_C; genus Ramlibacter. The sequence continues at coordinate 2,751 of JAQGMS010000178.1, read as the reverse complement.
CGCAATTACGGCGAGCCGGGATTGAAGTCGCTGGACTCGCTGGTGGCCGTGGGAGCGGGCTACGCGCAGAAGAACCCGTCGTTCTTCAGGTCCCAAGTCGAAAACGCGCGCCCCGACGATGTCGCCGCGATGTTCTACACCTCGGGCACGACCGGCAATCCCAAGGGTGTCGTGCACTCGCACCGCACGCTGCTCGACCGCGCGAACGCCGGCGCGCAGTTCGACAAATTGACGCACCGCGAAGAGGTTCTCGCGTACATGCCGCCGGCCTGGATCGGCCAGAACATCTTCAGCTACGCGCAGTGGCTGTGCTGCGGCTACGTGGTCAATTGCCCGGAGTCGTCCGCCACCGTGATGATCGACCTGAAGGAGATCGGGCCGACCTACTATTTCGCGCCGCCCCGCGTCTTCGAGGCGCTGCTCACCACCGTCATGATCCGGATGGAAGACGCGGGCTGGCTCAAGCGCAAGATGTTCCACGCTTTCATGAACCTGGCCAAGCGCGTCGGGCCGGCTTTGATGGACCGCAAGGCCGTGGGCATGGGCGACCGGCTGCTGTACGGGCTGGGTAACGTGCTGGCGTACGGGCCGCTGCGCAACAATCTGGGCTTCTCGCGGGTGCGGGTCGGCTACACCGCGGGCGAGGCCATCGGCCCGGACCTGTTCACCTTCTACCGCTCGATCGGCATCAACCTGAAGCAGCTGTATGGGTCCACCGAGACCGCGGTGTTCGTCTGCCTGCAGCCCGACGATCAGGCCAAGGCCGACACGGTGGGCATCCCGATCAGCGGCGTCGAGATCAAGGTGGCCGACAACGGCGAGATCCTGGTGCGCTCGGGCGGGCTGCTCAAGGAGTACTACAAGAACCCGGCGGCCACGGCCGAAGTGCTGACGGCCGACGGCTGGTACCACACCAGCGACGCGGGGTTTCTGGACGCGCAGGGGCACCTGAAGATCATCGACCGCGTCAAGGACGTCGGCCGCATCCATGGCGGCGCCAACGACGGCGCGCTGTTCGCGCCCAAGTACGTGGAGAACAAGCTCAAGTTCTTCCCGTACATCAAGGAAGCGGTGGCGTACGGCGACGGGCGCGAGCGCGTCTGCGCGATGATCAACATCGATTTCGCCGCGGTGGGCAACTGGGCCGAGCGGCGCAACCTGCCGTACGCCGGCTACACCGACCTGGCGCAAAAGCCCGAGGTCTACGCGCTGATCAAGGACTGCGTGGAGAAGGTGAACGCCGACCTCGCGGCCGACGAGCGGCTGGCCGGCTCGCAAGTCAGCCGCTTCCTGGTCCTGCACAAGGAACTCGATGCCGACGACGGCGAGCTGACGCGCACCAACAAGGTCCGCCGCGGCTTCATCGCCGAGAAGTACCAGCTGCTGGTGGATGCGCTGTACGGCGGCAAGGCCGAGCAATACATCGAGACCCAGGTGAAGTTCGAGGACGGGCGCAGCGGCAGCGTGAACGCGACGCTCCGCATCGTCGACACCAAGATCTTCGCTCCGGTGAAGGTGGCCGCATGAACATGATGACCGAGGCGGAACACCTGGCGGCCGGCTCGAAACGCCGGACCGGCGAGGTCATCCTCGACGTGCAGAACATCTCGCTGTCGTTCGGCGGCGTGAAGGCGCTCAGCGACATCTCCTTCAACGTGAAGGAGCATGAGATCCGCGCGATCATCGGCCCGAACGGCGCTGGCAAGAGCTCGATGCTCAATTGCATCAACGGCGTCTACCAGCCGCAGCAGGGCTCGATCACGTTCTGCGGCCAGACCTTCAAGCACATGAACAGCCACCAGGTGGCGGTGATGGGCGTGGCCCGCACATTCCAGAACCTGGCCCTGTTCAAGGGCATGAGCGTGCTGGACAACATCATGACCGGCCGCAACCTGCGCATCAAGAGCAACCTGTTCCTGCAGGCACTTCGCATCGGCCCGGCCGAGCGCGAGGAAATCCGGCACCGCGAGTTCGTCGAGCACATCATCGATTTCCTCGAGATCCAAGCGCACCGCAAGACACCGGTAGGGCAACTTCCCTATGGCCTGCAAAAGCGCGTCGACCTGGGCCGCGCGCTGGCGATGGAGCCGCAGGTGCTGCTGCTGGACGAGCCGATGGCGGGCATGAACGTGGAAGAAAAGCAGGACATGTGCCGCTTCGTGCTCGACATCAACGACGAGTTCGGCACCACCGTGGTCCTGATCGAGCACGACATGAGCGTGGTCATGGACATCAGCGACCGCGTGGTGGTCCTGGACTACGGCAAGAAGATCGGCGACGGCACGCCCGGTGAAATACGAAACAACCCGGAGGTCATCAAGGCCTACCTGGGCACCAGCGAATAGGGGCGGGCATGGGATTCTTTCTCGAAACCGTACTGGGTGGCCTGATGGCCGGCATGTTGTACTCGCTGGTGGCGCTGGGCTTCGTGCTGATCTTCAAGGCGTCCGGCGTCTTCAATTTCGCCCAGGGCGCGATGGTGCTGCTGGCCGCGCTGGCGATGGCCCGGTTCGCCGAATGGGTGCCGGGCTGGACCGGCATCGACAGCCCCGTGCTGACCGGGGCCATCGCGTTCGCGCTCGCCGGCGCGATGATGTTCGTCGTGGCGTGGCTGATCGAGCGGCTGGTGCTGCGCCACCTGGTCAACCAGGAAGGCGCCACGCTGCTCATGGCCACGCTGGGCATCGCCAACTTCATCGACGGCATGGGGCAGTCGCTGTTCGGCAGCGACATCTACAAGATCAACATCGG
>JAQGMS010000173.1 GCA_028292245.1 Ramlibacter sp. | reverse complement strand
GCGATGTTGGCGATCTGCAGCAAGGTCGACTGGGGCTTGTCCTCGGCGACGAAGCTGCCGACGCCGGCCACGCGCGTGATGCGCCCCTGCTCGACCAGCTCGCGCAGCGCGCGGTTGACCGTCATGCGCGCCACGCCGAACTGCGCCACCAGCTCATGCTCCGAGGGCAGCCGATGGCCGGCCGGCCAGGTGCCGTCCTGGATCTTGCGAGAGATGAATTCCTTCACCTGCTCGTAGAGCGCAAGGGCCGGCAGATCGCGTTTCATGGCCGTCGGGTTCTTTCTTCTCAGTGCTCGGCCGAGGCCATGGACTCGGCGCGGATTTCTTCGGTGAGCTGCGCCTTGATCGCCATGAACTCGGGCGAGGTCTTGATCGTGTAGTGACGCGGGTGCGGGAAATCCACCGCGAACTCACTCTTGATGCGACCCGGCCGGGCGCTGAACACCGCCACCCGGTTGGCCATGAAGATCGCCTCGTCGATGTCGTGGGTGACGAAGAGCACCGTCTTGCGCTCGGCCTCCCAGATGCCCAGGAGCAATTCCTGCATCAGCTCGCGGGTCTGGTGGTCCAGCGCGCCGAAGGGCTCGTCCATCAGCAGGATGCGCGGATTGTTGGCAAGCGCGCGGGCCAGGGCCGTGCGTTGCTGCATGCCGCCGGAAAGCTGCTTGGGAAAGTGGCTTTCGAATCCCTTGAGGCCCACCTTGGCGATGAACTGCAAGGCGGTGGCGTGCTGCTGCGCCAGCGCCATGCCTTTCTCGCGCAGGCCGAAGCAGACGTTCTGCAGCACCGTCAGCCAGGGAAAGAGGGTGTAGCTCTGGAACACCATGCCGCGGTCCGCGCCCGGTGCGGTGACCGGCCGGCCGTCCAGCTCGATGCTGCCGGTGGTGGGCGTGTCCAGCCCGGCCACCATGCGCAGCAGCGTGCTCTTGCCGCAGCCCGAGGGTCCGAGGATGGTGATGAAGTCGTTCTCCCGCACCGACAGGTCGGTGGCCTGCAGCGCGATCGTGCCGCCATTGGCGCCGGCGAAGGTCTTGGAGACGCGGGTGATTTCGAGGATGCTCATTCGTTCAGCGCCCGATCTGCGCCCATGGGAAGAGCTTGCGGTTGAGCGCCTTGAAGGCGAAGTCCGTCACCAGCCCGATCAGGCCGATCACGATGATGCCGAAGATGATCTGGTCGGTCGCCAGCAGCGCCTGGCTGTCGGTGATCATGTGGCCGATGCCGCTCGATGCGCCGATCAGCTCCGCCACGATCACATAGGTCCAAGCCCAGCCCAGGACCATGCGCAAGGTCTCGGCGATCTCCGGCGCGCTGCTGGGCAAGAGCACGCGGGTCACGATGCCGCGGTCGCCGGCGCCCAGGGTGTAGGCGGCTTCGACCAGGTCCCTTCGCGTGTTGCCCACGCTCACGGCGATCATCAGCACCACCTGGAAGAACGAGCCGATGAAGATCACGGCGAGTTTCTGCGCCTCGCCGATGCCGGCCCACAGGATCAAGAGCGGGATGAACGCGGAGGCCGGCAGGTAGCGCGCGAAGCTCACGAAGGGCTCGAAGAAAGCCTCGACCGGTTTGTACGCACCCATCAGGACGCCCAGCGGAACCGCGAGCACGGCCGCGATGATGAAGCCGCCCAGCACACGCCATACGGTCATGCCGATGTCGTAGCTGAAGTTCTGGTGCGCCAGCAGGTCGTAGCCCGAGCGAACCATGGTGATGGGGTCGGCCAGGAAGGTCTTGGAGACGAAGCCCCCCAGCGTGGCCAGGGCCCACACCAGGAAGAACACGACGAAGAAGGAAACGCCCAGCACGACGCGCGCGCCGGGGGCTACCGCAGTCAGTGGTTTCAAGCGCAGCCAATCACTTCAAGAACCGCGTGTCCGCGAGCTTTCCCATGTCGGGCAGCGACTTGATGATGCCCGCTTCCATCAGCAGCTCGGCAGCTTCCTTGCTGAAGGCGGCATGCTCGCCGGCGAAGAATTTCTGGTTGGCGGCGCGGTCTTGCCAGCGCAGGTAGCCCGCCGATTTGCCGAAGGCCTCGCCGCTTTGCTTGACGTCGGCGCCCATGATCTCGTAGCTCTTGGCCGGGTCTTTCTGGATCATCTCCACGGCCTCGAAGTAGCTGTCGGCCAGCGCCTGGGCGGCCTTCGGGTTTTCCGACAGGAATTTAGGCGTGCAGCCGAAGGTGTCCATCACCATCGGGTAGTCCAGCGTGGTGGCGATGATCTTGCCGGCCTCGGGCTTGGCGCGCACGGCGCCGAGGTAGGGTTCGTACGTCATCGCGGCGTCGACGCCATCGGTGCCGGCGATCATGGCGTTGGCCGCCGCCTGCGGCTCGAGGTTCACGATCTTCACGTCCTTGGTCGACATGCCGTTCTTCTTCAGGATCCAGGCCAGGGCGAAGTAGGGCGAAGTGCCGGGCGCGCTGGCGGCGACGGTCTTGCCCTTCAGGTCGCTGATCTTCGTGATGCCCGGCTTGACCACCATGCCGTCGGCGCCGTAGCTCTTGTCCAACTGGAAGATCTGCGTGGTGGCGACGCCGTTGGCGTTCCACACCACCCAGGTTTCCACCGTGGTGGCCGCGCACTGCACGTCACCCGAAGCGATGGCCAGGTGCCGGTCCTTCTGCGGAATCTTCTTGATGCTGACGTCCAGGCCGTTCTTCTTGAAGATGCCGGCTTCCTTGGCCAGCGTCAGCGGCGCGAAGCCGGTCCAGCCGGAGATGCCGACGGCGACCTTGGTTTCCTGGGCGTGCGCGGCGCAGGCCAGGGCGATGAGGGAGAGGGCGAGTAGCTTCTTCATGGATTCTCCAGAGGTGAGAGGAAATGACGGACCGGTATTCATTGCAGTTTCAATGCCAGCAATTCAGGAATTTGAGATTCGATCGCGTGGCCGATGTCGCCGGCGGCCACCAGATGATGCACCGCCTCGATGTCGCGCGCCAGGCTGCGGTCCTGCATCATGGCCGGCGACACGCTGCGCAGCAGCCGCAGCACGCCTTCGAGTTCCGGCGCGCTGCGCAAGGGCCGCAGGAATTCGATGCCTTGCGCGGCGGCCAGCAATTCGATCGCGACGATGTGCGCGGTGTTCTTCAGCATGGGCTGCAGCCGCCGCGCCGCGAAGGTGGCCATGCTCACATGGTCTTCCTGGTTGGCCGAGGTCGGCAGGCTGTCGACGCTGGCCGGATGCGCGAGCGATTTGTTCTCGGAGGCCAGTGCCGCCGCCGTCACGTGCACGATCATGAAACCGGAATTCAGGCCCGGCTCGGGCGTGAGGAACGGCGGCAGCCGCGAGACGACGGTGTCCACCAGCATCGCGATGCGCCGCTCGGTGATGGCGCCGATCTCGGCGATCGCCAGCGCCAGGCCGTCGGCGGCCAGCGCCACCGGCTCGGCGTGGAAGTTGCCGCCGGAAACAAGCTCGCCCTCGAACACCAGCGGGTTGTCGGTGACGGCGTTGGCTTCGCGCACCAGTACCTGCGCGGCATGCCGCATCTGGTCCAGGCAGGCGCCCATGACTTGCGGCTGGCAGCGCAGGCAGTACGGGTCCTGCACGCGGTCGTCGTTCTCCAGGTGCGACTTGCGGATGTCGCTCCCGGCCATGAGTGCGCGGTAAGCCGCCGCGCAGGCGATCTGCCCGGGCTGGCCGCGCACCGCGTGGATGCGCGGATCGAACGGGCCGTCGCTGCCGCGGGCCGCGTCCAGCGTGAGCGCGCCGGAGATCACGGCCGCTTCGAACAGGCGGTCACAGGCGAGCAGCGCGTCGATGGCCAGCGCCGTGGAGACCTGCGTGCCGTTGATCAGCGCCAGGCCTTCCTTGGCCGACAGCTTGACGGGCGCGATGCCGGCCTGCTTCAGCGCCGGTGCAGCGGGCATGCGCTCGCCCTTGAACAGCACTTCGCCTTCGCCGATCAGCGGCAATGACAAATGGGCCAGCGGCGCCAGGTCGCCTGATGCGCCGACGGAACCCTGGCACGGAATGACCGGCGTGATGCCCTGGTTGTAGAGCGCCAGCAGCACATCGATGACCTCCTGGCGCACGCCCGAGTAGCCGCGCGCCAGGCTCGCCGCCTTCAGCAGCAGAACGAGGCGCACCACGCGCGGTTCCAATGGCTCGCCCACGCCGACGGCGTGCGAGCGCAGCAGGTTCAGTTGCAGCCGGGCGAGGTCGGCGTGCGCGATGCGCTGGTTGGCCAATTTGCCGAACCCGGTGTTGACGCCGTACACCGCTGCTTCGCCGTCGGCGGCCCGCCGCACCCACTGCGCGCTGGCGGCCACGCCAGCGGCCGCCGCCGGGTCGATGCGCAGTTGCGCTCCTTCGGCAAGCGAGGCGCGCAGCTGTGCGAGCGTGAGCTGGCCGGGATTGATCTGCAAGGCTGTCATCAGTTGGGCTGGATGCCGACCTGCTTGACCACGGCAGTCCACTTCACGGTCTCGGACTTGATGAAGCTACCCAGCTCCTCGGGTGTGCCGCCGATGGTGAAGGCGCCGATCTCGTCGTAGCGCTTCTTGAAATCAGGCATCTGCATGATGGCGTTCAGTTCTTTCGAGATCAGGTCGACGATGGGCTGCGGCGTTCCGGTGCGCGCCACGACGGCGTACCAGGACGTCACCTCGAAGCCGGGAAAGCCGGCCTCGGCCATGGTCGGCACATTGGGCAGCCAGGGTGCGCGGCTGCGGTACGCCACGGCCAGCGGCTTGAGCTTGCCGCCCTGGATGTGGGGAATGGCGGTGACGACTTCGTTGAAGATGAACTGGGTCTGGCCGCCCAGCAGGTCATTCATCGCGGGGGCGGGGCCTTGGTAAGGGATCGGCGTGAAGCTGGCCCCGGTCTGGGCCTTGAGCATCTCGCCGGCCAGGTGCGAGTAGGCACCGATGCTGACCCCGAAGTTGACCTTGCCCGGATTCTTCTTGGAGTAGTCGACCAGCTCCTTGACGCTGCCTGCCGGCACGCTGGGATGGACCAGCAGGACTTGCGGCGTCATCACCAGCAGCGATACCGGCACGAAATCCTTCTCGAGGTCGTACGACAGGGTCTTGAACAATGCGGGCTGCACCGTCAGGTTGGATGCCGGCGCCAGCAACAGCGTGTAGCCGTCGGCCGGCTGGCGCGCCACCCAGTCGAAACCGATGTTGCCCGCCGCACCGGCGCGGTTCTCCACCACCACCGTCTGGTTCAGGCGCTTTTGCAATTCGTTGGAAGCATCGCGCGCGATCTTGTCCGCGATGCCGCCCGCCGGATACGGCACGATCATGTGGATGGTCTTCGTGGGATAGCCCTGCGCCATGGCAGCCGTGGCGACGAGCAGCGTGGCGAGTGTTGTGGAAACCCGGAAGGGCAGTGATTTCATGAGGACTCCGTGGCAAGGGTGGAAGGAGCTCACCATTTCGGGTGAATCGGGTCGAACACAGGACTGAAAGTGAAGCGGCGCAGGATGTCGGTGTAGCCGCGAAAGTAGAAGTTGTCGTTGAACGCGAGCAGCTCCTCGCGCTCGGCGCGAAAGCGCGCGGGAATCCGGTACCAGGGCAGCGTGGGCGAGCGGTGATGCACCAGGTGCAGGTTGTTGTAGAGGTAGAGCACGCCCATCACGGTGTTCGATTCGACGATGGCGACGCGCGCCAGCGGCCGGTCGGCGTAACGGTGCTCGATGAAGGTGCGCAGCATGCCCAGCGCCATGCCGGGGTAGGCGAAGCACAGCAGGTATTTCCAGAACGGCATGCCGGCGACCTGCGTGACGAAGTACAGCAGCACCGCCAGGCTGATTGCATGGGTCACCCAGTGGCCCGCGTTGGAATAGTCGCCGCCGCGCACCCGGCCGATTTCCTTCTTGGCCAGTTTGTACAGGCGCAGGAACGGCCCGACGGCCATCCGCACCAGCAGCGTCTGGTTCAGCATCAGCAGGAAGCGGTAGGGCGCGTTGTAGCCCGGCCAGGCGTCCCGCAGGTGGTAGTTGCTTTCGGTGTCGCGCTGCGGATGCGTGATGTTGAAATTGACGTGGTGGGTGCTGTGGCTTCGGTTGTACACGGGGTAGGGCATCCACAGGCCCAGTGGCGGCCAGACGAAGGCCGTGCGCAGCCACGCGGGCCAGTTGCGCATGCCGTGAATGCTTTCGTGCTGCAGCGAGAAATGCCATTGCGTGACATAGCCCCCGGCGATGAACAGCAGCCAGCCGGGAATCGACGCATGCCACCAGACCAGGGCCACCCACGAGGCGTACAGAACCAGTCCCAGCACAACGGTGGGCAGCTCGTAGCGGTCGTAGAAGTCCTTCATCGTCAGAGTTCCTCGAATGCGGGAAGCGGGTCCTTGGCGAGGGCGGCCAGTCCATCGTAGTCGGCGGCATCGGGGAAGGCGAATCCGTCAAGCAACAAGCGTTCCATCAGCGGGGCCATTTCCGGCGACCGCGCCGCCGCTGCCAACGCCTCGCGCAACGCTTGCAGCTGGCCTGGGGCAAGTGAAGCGGTGGCCACGAGCGGCGGAATCGGCAGAGCGCCGGTGCTGGCGACGGAGCGCACCTGCGCGGCGAACGCGGGCTCGTGGTGTGCGAGCAGGTCGTGGTAGTAGCTGTCAAGCGGCCCGGCGTCGATGTCGCCCTGGACCAGCGCGTCGATCACGCCGCGCGCGTGGATCAGGTTGCCGACCGACTTGCGGTACAGGCGCGGGCGCTGCGGCGTGCGAAATTGCTCCAGGTGCCGCGCCAACGCGACGCCGCCGGAAAGCGAGTCGGCGAGCGTGTAGCCGATGACGCCGCCGAAAGTGTCCGCCAGCGTCTCATACGGCGAATCGGCGCGCACCACGATGTCGGTGAAATAGACCGGCTTGGCGCCGTAGCGCGCCGGCGACGGCAGCGGCGCAGCCACCAGCGTGGGCCGTGGATTGCGCTGCGAATAAGGCAGGCCGCACATCATCGCCAGGCCCAGGTCGCCGCGCGCCCACAGCGCCGCCAGCGGCGCCGGGGCGTCGTAGTCGATCACCTCCCAGGCCAGGCCGGCGCGTTGCAATACCCAACGCAGCAGCTGCTTCCAGTCGGCCCTGGCCTGCGGCGTGGCCGAATACATGCGGGCGTTGGCGACGGCGGCTTGCATGCGATGCCTTCAGCGAAAACGCAGGCGCTGGCCGAGGTTCATGGCCCGGGCCTTTTCCAGCATGGCCGCGCCCAGGGCGATGTCCGACAGCGACAGGCCGCGGTGCCAGAACAGGTTGGTCTCCGATTCGCTTTCGCGTCCCGGTTTCAGGCCCGCGACGATCTGGCCGAGCTCGGCATGCAGTGTCTCTTCGGAAAGCCGCCCGCTGTCGACATGGGCGCGCAGCGCGCCGTAGGGGCCGGACTTCGCCTGGCCCCAGTCGTCCATCACCATCTTGTCCATGATGTCGGTGAGCGAGAGCTCCACCGCGCTCATGGTGCCGTAGGGAATGACGCAGGCGCCCGGCTTGATCCACTCGGTCTTGAGCATCGGTGCGGGCTTTTCCAGCCGCGATGCTTCCACCACGATGTCGGCGCCGCGCACGCAGGACTCCCAGTCTTCGGTGACGGTGATCTTCTTGCCCAGGTCGCGCTCCAGTTCCGCGGCGAAGGCGTTGCGGCTTTCCGGCCGGCGCGAATGCACGCGGATCTCGTCAAAATGGAAGATCGAATCCAGCAGCTTCACGTTCCAGTACGAAGTGCCGCGCGCGCCGATGTGGCCCAGGATCTTCGAGTCCTTGCGCCCGAGGTGGCGCGCGCCGATCGCTGTGACGGCGCCGGTGCGCATGTCAGTGATGTCGGAGGCGTCGATGATCGCGACCGGCGCGCCGGTCTTGGGATCGAACAGGTTGAGCACTGCCAGTTCCGAGGGCAGGCCCACTTCGTAGTTGCGGTAGTAGTCGCCCACCACCTTCACGCCCGCCAGGCCCAGCGGCCGGATGTAGCCGCGCAGCACGTTGAAGTGGCCGGGGTAGTCCTTCTCCGGCACCAGGTGCATGCGCGGCTCGATGGTGGTCTGGTGGTTGCCTTGCGCGATCAGCGCCTGTTCCACCGCGCCGATGATCTCGGCGTCGGTCATCGCCAGCGCCTGCACGTCCGGGTGGTTCAGGTAGTGCAGGTGGATTTGCGCGGCTTCAGGCATTTTGCATCGGCAGTTTCAGGCCGTTCTCGCGCGCGCTCTGCTGCGCGATCTCGTAGCCGGCGTCGGCATGGCGCATCACGCCGGTGGCCGGGTCGTTCCACAGCACGCGCGCGATCTTTTCGGCGGCTTCGGCCGTGCCGTCGCACACGATCACGACGCCCGCATGCTGCGAATAGCCCATGCCGACGCCGCCGCCGTGGTGCAGGCTGACCCAGGTCGCGCCGCTGGCGGTGTTGAGCAGCGCGTTGAGCAGCGGCCAGTCGCTCACCGCACCGCTGCCGTCCTTCATGCTTTCGGTTTCGCGATTCGGCGAAGCCACCGAGCCGCTGTCCAGGTGATCGCGGCCGATCACGATCGGCGCCTTCAGTTCGCCGCTCTTGACCATCTCGTTGAACGCCAGCCCGGCGCGATGCCGCTCGCCCAGCCCGATCCAGCAGATGCGCGCCGGCAGGCCCTGGTAGCTGATGCGCTGTTCGGCCATGTCGAGCCACTGGTGCAGGTGCTTGTTGTCGGGAAACAGCTCCTTCATCTTGGCGTCGGTCTTGCGGATGTCTTCCGGGTCACCCGACAGCGCGACCCAGCGGAACGGCCCCACGCCGCGGCAAAAGAGCGGGCGGATGTAGGCCGGCACGAAGCCCGGATAGTCGAAGGCGTTGGCGACGCCGAAATCCTTGGCGACCTGGCGCAGGTTGTTGCCGTAGTCCACCGTGGGAACGCCCATCGCATGGAACTCCAGCATCGCCTTGACATGCACGGCGCAGGATTCACCCGCTGCCTGCGTCAGCCTGGCGTGCTGCGCCGGGTCTTTCTGCGCCGCTTGCCATTGCGCCACGGTCCAGCCGATCGGCAGGTAGCCATTGATGATGTCGTGGGCGGAAGTCTGGTCGGTCACGATGTCGGGCTTGATGCCGCCGGCCCTGGCGCGCCGCGCCAGTTCCGGCACGATCTCGCCGGCGTTGCCGCACAGGCCGATGGACACGGCTTCCTTGCGCGAAGTGTGGTGTGCGATGAGCTCCAGCGCCTCGTCGAGGTCCTTGGCCTGCTTGTCCAGGTACTTGGTGCGCAGGCGGAAATCGATCCGGCTTTGCTGGCATTCGATGTTGAGCGAACAGGCGCCGGCGAAGGACGCGGCCAGCGGCTGCGCGCCGCCCATGCCGCCCAGGCCCGCGGTGAGCACCCAGCGGCCGGCGAGATCGCCGTTGAAGTGCTGGCGGCCCGCCTCGACGAAGGTCTCGTAGGTGCCTTGCACGATGCCCTGCGTGCCGATGTAGATCCAGCTGCCGGCGGTCATCTGGCCGAACATCATCAGGCCCGCGCGGTCCAACTCGTTGAAGTGCTCCCAGGTGGCCCACTTGGGCACGAGGTTCGAGTTGGCGATCAATACCCGCGGCGCCCCGGCATGGGTGCGGAACACGCCGACCGGCTTGCCGGATTGCACCAGCAGGGTTTCGTCGGGCTGCAATTTGCGCAGCGAATCGAGGATCGCGTCGAAGCAGGGCCAGTTGCGCGCCGCCTTGCCGATGCCGCCGTAGACCACCAGCTCGTCCGGGTTCTCGGCGACGGCCGGGTCCAGGTTGTTCTGGATCATGCGATAGGCCGCTTCGATCTGCCAGTTGGCGCAGGACAGTTGCGTGCCGCGCGGCGCATGCACCGGGCGGGCCTTGCTGTCGAGGAAGGGTGTTTGCGAGAGATCAGACATGGCGACTCCTTCAATGCCGATAATCCTAGTTGTCTATACAACTTGTGTCAACTGGGTTATCCTTCGGTTCATGGCAAAGAGCGACGTCCCCGCTTACGAACAGGTCAAGGCCTGGATCAGGCAGCGCATCGGCAGCGGCGAGTGGAAGCCGGGCGACCCGGTGCCCAGCGAAGCGGCGCTGATGCAGCAGTTCGGCATCAGCCGCATGACAGTGAACCGTGCCCTGCGCGAGCTGGCGAGCGACGGGCTCGTCACCCGCATCCAGGGCTCGGGAACCCGGGTGGCGCAACTGCACCGCATCTCATCCAGGCTCACCATCCGCGACATCCACGAGGAAGTGGCCGAGCGGGGGCATGTGCACACGACCCGAGTGCTGCTGGCCGCCAGGGAGAAAGCCGGCGCCGAGCTCGCGGTGTCGCTGGGCGTGGACGCCGGAACGACGATCTTCCACACCGTGCTGGTGCACCTGGAAAACGGCGCGCCCATCCAGTACGAAGACCGCTACGTCAATCCGGCGGCCGCGCCCGCTTACCTGGACACCGACTTCACCCGGACCTCGCCGACGCTGCACCTGCTGCAGAACGCGCCCTTGACCGAGGCCAGTTACTCGATCGAGGCCTGCCTGCCGACGGCCGAGGAAGCCAGGGAACTCGATGTCAAGCGCGGCGAGGCCTGCCTGGTGATGATGCGCCGCACGGTGAGCGGGGCCAACGTGGCGAGCGTCGCGCGCCTGCTCTACCCCGGGACGCGCTACAGTTTCGCAGGACAGTTCCAGGCATGAACCCATGAGTTGGCATCGCATCTCGTTGAATGACGTCGCACCCACGCCCTGGCGCAATGGCGGTGGCACGACGCGCGAACTGGTGGTTTTTCCGGTGCGGGAGAACTGGCACTGGCGCATGTCGGTGGCCGACATCGAGCACGACGGGCCATTTTCCCAATTCAAGGGCGTGCAGCGCTGGTTCGTCGTGCTGGGCGGCGCGGGAGTGCGGCTGTCCGTCGCTGATGCGGAACATGCGCTGACTCCGTCGTCCGCGCCTTTCGCGTTCGACGGCGGTGCCGTCACGGACTGCAAGTTGGTTGCGGGTGCGACCCAGGATTTCAACCTGATGGTGCGCGAAGGCCGCGGCAGGATGGAGCGCGTGTCGGGCGAGTCGGCTGTGGCGGTTGCTTCGGGCAGCGCAGTGGCCTTGTGGTCCGGCAGCTCGCCGGCCCGCGCGACCTTCGAAGGGCAGACGATCGAACTGCCGCCACTCACGCTGGCCTGGCGGCACCTGGATCTGGGCGGCCGCGTGGAGATCGGTGCGACGGATGGCCTGTGGATGGAGATCGCGCCATGAGCATCGAACTCTGGACCGGCTGCCGCGCGGCCACGATGCAAGCGGGAGCGGGCGCTTCCTATGGCCTGGTCGAGGATGCGGCCATCGCGGTGGAGGCCGGCCGCATCGCCTGGATCGGGGGCCGCAACGAATTGCCGGCGGCACTGCGGGATCGCGTCACGCAACGGCACGACTGCGGCGGCGCTCTGGTCACGCCTGGCCTCATCGATTGCCACACGCACCTGGTCTACGGCGGCGACCGTGCGCACGAGTTCGAGCTGCGCCTGGGCGGCGCCAGCTATGAAGACATCGCCCGCGCCGGCGGTGGCATCGCTTCCACGGTGAAAGCCACGCGCGCGGCGAGCGAGGCAGAACTGCGCGCGCAAAGCCTGCCGCGGCTGCGCGCCCTGATGGGCGACGGCGTGACGACGGTTGAAATCAAATCCGGCTACGGCCTGTCGCTGGAGCAGGAGGCCAAGTGCCTGCGCGTGGCCCGTTCGCTGGGCGACGAACCGGTCGACGTGCGGACCACGTTTCTTGGCGCGCATGCGCTGCCGCCGGAATTCGCCGGCCGCGCTGACGACTACATCGAGGAGGTCTTGCGCATGTTGCCGGCCTTGCACCAGCAGGGCCTGGTCGATGCGGTGGACGCATTCTGCGAGCGCATTGCGTTCAGCACCGCGCAGACCGAGCGGGTTTTCGAGGCCGCGCGGCGGCTGGGCCTGCCCGTCAAATTGCACGCCGAGCAATTGAGCGACAGCGGCGGCGCGCAACTGGCCGCGCGTTACGGCGCGCTCAGCTGCGACCACCTGGAGTGGCTGAGCGAGGAGGGCGCGGCGGCGATGGCGCAGGCCGGTTCGGCCGCCGTGCTGTTGCCCGGCGCCTTTTACTTTTTGCGCGATACGCGCGTGCCGCCGGTGGACCTGCTGCGCAAGCACGCAGTGCCGATCGCGGTGTCCACCGACTGCAACCCCGGCAGTTCGCCATGCACTTCGCTGCTGCTCATGCTCAACATGGCTTGCACGCTGTTCCGGCTCACTCCCCAGGAGGCACTTGCAGGCGTCACGCGCAACGCCGCACTGGCGCTGGGCTTGAAGGACCGGGGCGTTCTGGCGCCGGGCCTGCGCGCCGACTTCGTCTTGTGGAATGTGCAGCAGCCCGCGCAATTGAGCTACGCGATGGGATTCAATCCGCATCGGCAAACCGTGTTCGAGGGCCGGCCGCTGTGAGCTTCATCCTGAACCCCGGCACGTCACCGCTGCTGGTGAGCATGCCGCACATCGGCACCGACATCCCGGCGGACTTGCGAAGCGACTATGTGCCACGAGCGCTGGCCGCCGAAGATACCGACTGGCACCTCGATCGCCTGTACAACTGCCTGCCGGCGCTCGGTGCATCGGTATTGCGGCCGCGGCTTTCGCGCTATGTGATCGACCTGAATCGCCCGCCCGACGATGCGCCTATGTATCCCGGTGCGTCCAATACCGAACTCTGTCCCACGCGGTTCTTCAGCGGCGATCCGCTGTACCGCGAAGGGCGCGAACCTTCGCCGCAAGAGCGGCAGCGCCGGCGCGAGGTCTATTGGCAGCCGTATCACGATGCGCTGCGCGAGGAGCTGGAGCGCATCCGGGCCGAACATGGCTTCGCGCTGCTGTGGGACGCGCACAGCATCCGCTCGCGGATTCCTTGGCTGTTCGAAGGCGCGCTGCCGGACCTGAACATCGGGACCGCGGGCGGCGCGAGTGCCGATGCTTCGATTGCCGACGCCGTTGCGGATGCGGCGGCCCGGTACGGCGATGTCAGCCAGGTCGTGAACGGCCGCTTCAAGGGCGGCTACATCACGCGGCACTACGGCAACCCGGCGCGGAAGGTGCACGCCGTGCAATTGGAGATGTGCCAGAACCTGTACATGAGCGAGCAGGCTCCTTTCGGCTACGACGAGAAGCTCGCACCCGGCGTGCAGCCGGTGATCCGCGACATGATGGCGGCGGCGCTGGCGGCCTGCAAAGCACTGTATGCGCGCTGAGCCGAAGGCAACGCGATTCCTCGCACCGTCGGCCTGGGTCAACGGCGCTTGGGTGCAGGATGTGCTGCTGGTGGCCGATGCTGCGGGCCGTTGGAACGAGGTGACGCCTGCGGCTTCGCCTGAAATGCGGCGTGGCGCCGAGCGGCTCGCGGGCCCGGTGCTGCCGGGCCTGGTCAACGGGCACAGCCATGCCTTCCAGCGCGCCATCGCCGGACTGACCGAGCGCAGCGCCGGTGTAGAAGATGATTTCTGGCGTTGGCGCGACCGCATGTACAGCGTGGCCAATCGCATCACACCGGATCAACTCGAAGCGGTTGCCGCCTTCCTCTATGCCGAGCTGCTGCGCGCGGGTTATACGCAGGTCTGCGAGTTCCAGTATCTGCACAACGATCCGCAGGGCAAGGCCTACGCCGAGCCCGCCGAGATGTCGCTGGCGCTGCTGCGCGCCGCGCAGCGCGTGGGCATCGGGCTGACGTTGTTGCCGACGCTCTACATGCGTTCGGGCTTCGCGGCCAAGGGCCTGCGCGAAGACCAGCGCCGCTTCGCTTCGACGCCGGAATCCATCCTGCGCATCGCGCAAACGTTCGCGCGCCAGTCCGGCGACGGAGGGCGTTCGATTTCGGGTGTGGCGATCCACTCGCTGCGCGCGGTGGACGAGGCGGCGTTGCACGAACTCGCGGCCGCGGCCACGCCCTCGATGCCGGTGCACATCCACATCGCCGAGCAACAGCTGGAAGTGGACGACTGCATCGCCCGGCATGGGCGCCGGCCGGTGGAGTGGCTGTTGGACAAGGTCGCGGTCGATGCGCGCTGGAATCTCGTGCATGCGACCCACTGCACACCGGCGGAGCTGGAAGGCCTGCGCAACAAGCGGGCCTCCATCGTCGTGTGCCCGAGCACCGAAGCGAACCTGGGGGACGGCGTGTTCGACCTGCCGGGCTGGATGGGGCAGAGCGGGAGCTGGTCCATCGGCTCGGACAGCCATGTCACCCGCAGCTGGCAGGAGGAACTCCGGTTGCTCGAGTATTCGCAGCGGCTGGCCCTGCGCCAGCGCAATGTCGCCGCGCGAGCGGCGCTGCGCGAGAGCAGTGCTGCGGCGCTATTCGAGGGTGCGCTGGAAGGCGGCTCCGCCGCAGCGGGACTGCCGCTGGGTGGCTTGGCGCCCGGGCAGCGCGCGGATTTCGTCGTGATCGATACCGATTCGCCGGCCCTGTCGGGTGTGCCCGCGGACCATCTGCTCGACGCACTCGTGTTTTCGAGCCCGGAGGCGCGATTCAGCGATGTCTTCGTCGCCGGCCGCAAGCAATTGCCCCAAGGCGCGGACGCGGACCTGGCCGGCGGCATGCGCGCAGCGATGCGTGCCCTTTGGAGCTAGGCGCGAGTCACGCGGCCGCCGCGCCGCGCGCCTGGAAGTGGCTGGGTGGCTGGCCCATCGCCGCCTTGAACATCGCGGTGAAGGCGCTGTCGCTGGCATAGCCGCTGGCGGCGGCGACGTGGCTGATCGGCACACCGCGCGCCAGCATCGGCAGCGCATGGGCCAGGATGGCCTGCTGGCGCCATCGCTGGTAGCTGGTGCCCAGCTCGTCGCGAAAGAGGCGCGCCATCGTGCGCTCGCTGGCGCCGACTTCGGCCGCCCATTCGGCCAGCGTCGCGCGCTGCGCGGGCGCGTGCAACACGGCCTCGCACAACGCGCGCAGGCGCTTGTCGCCGGCTTGCCCGTGCGGCAGGGGAACGCCCAGGGCCTGGATGTCGGCGTGGGTGATCTCGTCCAGCACCAGGTCGATGAGGCGCTCCTCGCGCGGCCTGGGCATCGGCCCGGCGACGGCGGCGTCCAGCGCCCGGATCAGTTCCCGCAGCAACGGCGACACCACGATCACCCGGCAGCGGCTCCAGCCGGCCGGCGTTGCCGACGCGTCGATGTACAACGTGCGGAACTGCGCGTCCTCCAGCACGTGGACCGCGTGCCGTGCGCCCGGTGCAATCCACACGGCGCGCGAAGGCGGCACGATGAAGGTGACCTCGTCGCCCTTGCCCGCGTGCTGTTCGGCGGTGACCTGCACGATGCCGCTGGCGCAATACGCCAATTGGGACCAGGCGTGGTGATGCGGCTGGAAATGGCTGTCCGCCTGCATGGTGCGGGCGCGCACCCGCACCGGCCGCTGGCGGCTGGGCCGGAAAGCGACGGTGTCGCCGACGGCTGCGATGGTGCTGGTGCGGGCCATGAAAACGAAAGGTGCAGGTCCTTGGCTGATTCTCGCCGAATCCTGTCGTTCCGTCGCATTTCAGAAAGCGGCGCGGAGATTACGATAGGGCCATGAGCACAATGACCGCGGACGCGGCTTCGCAACCCGTCAGCCTGCGCCAGGACGCCGGCGTGATCGGGATGGTCGGGCTGGCCCACATGATCAGCCACTTCAGCCAGTTGTTGCTGGCACCGCTGTTCCCCTGGCTGAAGGACGCGTTCAACGCCAGCTACACGGA
>JAQGMS010000534.1 GCA_028292245.1 Ramlibacter sp. | reverse complement strand
GAAGCACCGTCGTGGCGGCGCAGTTTATCTTGAGTCCGGACGGGAACGAGTTCACGGGCAGGGCCAGAGTGAGCGTACGCGACCTGCAGGATAAGGAGGTTGGGACGTCGGAAGTGAGTCCTGTCGGAAGACGTATCCAGCTTGAACCGCTCTAACATCGCGCCATTCGCAGCGTTGCTGTCTAACTTCGGTATATGGACCCCTCCCGCAACGCAAGCAGAGAAACGCCGTTAAGTGGCTCGACGCGGGAATCGGTTGCAGTCGTATATCCGGCATCTTGAGTGAGCGTCGTTGCGCTCGTGCCGACATGGAAGCTGCGCACGGAGAGCCACACGTTCTGAGCGATCGAGCATCGATCAGCAAAGTTATCGGCTTTACCCCGTGACGGTCCGACCGTTGTCGCCATGATGGGCGGGGTTTCTCTTCGCAAACCGCGGGTGGGTTAAAGAACTCGGTTACGCGACGGTCGCGTCGATGGCGGCCGCCGACTGATACTTCTCGTGTTTCGTCCACACCGCCCAGGCGATGCGCGCGAGCTTGTTGGCCAACGCACAGGTTGCCTTGTTGTGATTGGTGCGGGCCTGCACTTCGAGCGCCCAGGCCTTGAGCCGGTCGATCGGACGCCCCGCACGTCGGGCAACGACGGCCGCCCTGAGCAGCGAGCGCGCGCCGTGAGTGAGCAGCATGCGCAGGTAGCGGTCGCCGCGCTTGGAGATGCCGCCCAGGACACGCTTGTCGCCGGAAGAGTGTTCGCGCGGCGTGAGTCCCAGGAAGCTCGCGTAGCGCCGCCCCGAATCGAAGCTGCGCGGGTCGCCGACCGCGGCCACCATGGCGGTGCTGGTGAGAAGCCCAATGCCGGGGACACTGAGCAGCGCCTGGCAGGCGGGGCTCGCCTTGGCCAGCTCTGCCAGCTCGCACTCCAGTTGCCCGCTGCGCGCTTCGAGGAGCCGGATCTCCTCGAGCATGAGCCGCATCGAGCCGCGCAGCAGTTCGGGCAGCCCCGAGTGCTCGTCGGCGAGGTAGCGCGCCATCTGCGCGATGCCGGTGGCCGCGCCTTCGGGCACGATGAGTCCAAACTCGCGGCAGAAGCCGCGCAGCGCGTTGATCCGGGCGGTGCGTGTGGCTTTCCACGCCGAGCGCGTGCGGTGCAGGGCCTGCAGCGCCTGCTGCTCGATCGACTTGACCCTCACCGGCTTGATGTCACTGGCGCGCGCCGCTTCGAGCAGGGCGCGGGCATCAGCCGCGTCGGTCTTGTTGCGCTTCACATACGCGCGCACATACTGCGCCGGCAGCAGTCGCACCTCGATGCCGCGGGCCGCGAGCGTTCGCGCCCAGTGATGCGCCGAGCCGCAGGCTTCCATGATGACGAGCTCGACTTGCCTGTTGTCGAACCAGCGCTCGAACTGTGCGCGCGTGAGCCGCGCGCTACCGACCACGCGCCATTGCGCATCCGCGATCGCCAGCTCGAAGACGTTCTTTGCCACATCGACGGCAACGGTTGTAGCATTCATGTCGGACTCCTTCCGTTCGTTTCGCTGACGCCACCCAATGACTCAGCATGGCACGATGATGCCGCAACAAAAGAGCGGGAGGAGTCCATCCCATCATTCGAGCGAACGCGCGACAAGCGCACGCCGCTCAACATGACGTTGGGCGTCGCGAGCGCGCGTACGACATCGCTCAAGGCCACTCGCTTTGTCGGAGAGGGAAACGCTAGTAGAACCGTAGCTGCCCAGCTCAAACTGATTGCCGCGGAGTTTCCCGAGATTCGAAACTGCCATCCAGGCACGATCAACGTTGAGTTTGACGCACCGTTAATCGTTGCGTGCCCTGATCACAGAACTTCGCCAATCCAATGGAAAACAAATCTACAGCCTGGCGAAGAGATATTCGATTTTGTGCGCGTCAGTTTGGAAGGCCCCAGTCTGGCGTGTAACGCCTGGATCTA
The DNA here is from genome assembly GCA_028292245.1 of Ramlibacter sp. Taxonomy (GTDB): domain Bacteria; phylum Pseudomonadota; class Gammaproteobacteria; order Burkholderiales; family Burkholderiaceae_C; genus Ramlibacter. The sequence continues at coordinate 2,970 of JAQGMS010000534.1, read as the reverse complement.
TGTGGCACACCGCTCCGCCCATCGAAAGATCCTTTCGCGACATGAGCTGGTTGCACCGCTTTTACGTCTCGACGGAATCGAGGCCTTCACGGTCAATATCAAGCGGCAATGCATCCGCGTACCATACCGACAAAATCCGTTGTATGTGGTCATATAGCGCGATGCCCAACTATGTTTTCGAGCGGAGCGCCCGTCAGCGGCGCTGCCGGGTGCCCTCGTCGCTGCGCTCCTCGGCGCCCGCTCAACGCGATCGTTGAGGCTGTATTAAAGTCATGGCCAGATTGGCGACCGATTTAAATGCGATATGAGCGCAGATCAGATAGGATTTGACGCGAAGGTTGACGCAACCGGCGATCTCCTCACAGATCGAATCGTAGTGCGCCGGAGCCACATGAACCCTATCGACTTACAAAAATCACTCCGTTTTCGGGAAGACCAAAAACATCGCGTTTTTGGCCTTTTTCTACAGCCTCGTTAGATCGCACTCCAGATGCCCTCGCCTCTAATGCCCCCAAAGCGTTGTTTCGTCTTGATGCCATTCGACTCGGCTTATGAAGAGGTATATCGCGAGGTCTACAGACCCGTATGTGAAGCGAATGAGCTCCACTGCTGGCGGGTAGATGAAATCGCTCGCCCTGGTTCGATCACACGTGACATCGTCGAGGGAATTATCGACGCCGAAGTGGTTATCGCCGACCTCACCGGTCAAAATCCAAACGTGTTCTATGAACTCGGCATCGCGCACTCGGTCGGCAACAAGACAATCATGACAGCGCAAAAGATAGAAGATGTGCCCTTCGATATTCGGAGCTATCGGGTTTTACTGTACGAACAAACAATCACTGGGAGCAAGAGGCTCGGTGAGGATCTGAACAAAGCACTCAAAGAACTCCTTGCAGCGTTAGATCGCACGAGTAATCCGGTACAAGAGGCTGTCGCGTCACGATCACCCATCGGATTGAAAACCAAAACACCGTTAGTGAAGTATGTCGACGTCATCAATCTTCCAGGGCGGATGCGCGAGTGGTTGCGCGAGAACAAGATTGTCTATGCGGACGACGTTGCTAATATCGATCTGCGCGCACTGGCGGAAACACCGGGCATCGGTCAAGACTCGCTAGGTCGCTTTTTGCGTGCAGTTATCAGACACGATCTATATCCTGACGCGGAAGCTCTCAACAATATAATGTTGGAATACCGCATTTCGACAAGACTTGACCGCAAGGGGTAATGAATCAGCATATGTGATCTAACTTCAGTTGGAGCGGAGGTGAACTTGCCCCGGTTTAGTGGACACCATGCCGGCATTTTGTCGCAGTAGGTGTTCATTGAAGAAGCATTATCAGCGTCATGATATCCAGTTCAAGCGCCAAGCTGTAAAGCTGGCGAACCACCCCGAAATCCGCACGCAGGATGTGGCTGCGGCGTTGGGCATCCATCCGTTTATGCTATCGCGTTGGAAGAAGGAGCTGCGCGGGAAAGTATTGATGGACAAGCCCAGGAAGCAACTGCGGGCGGCCACGGTGGAGGAGGCGGACGAGCGAATCCGGGAGCTTGAGCGCGAGAATGCCCAGCTACGTGAGGAGAACGACCTTCTAAAAAAGCTCGGACCCTCCGGCTCACCTCGAAGGCGGAAATCTTCGCCTTCATCGCGGAACACGGGGGGCGGTTCAAAGTGACTTGGCTGTGCCAATACATGAAGGTGTCGACCAGCGGTTACTACGCCTGGCGCGATCGGGCGCAGAGCGCTCGCGCGCAGAAGGACCTTGAACTGGTAACGGCCATCAAGCGCGTCCATAGGGGCGACAAGCGCAGCTACGGCAGCCCGCGTATGCACCGGGAGCTGCGTAATGAGGGCTACGGTTGCGGACGTCATCGGGTCGCTCGTCTCATGCGCGTCAATGGCATTGTGGCCAATCGCACTGAACGTTATCGCAACCGTGGTGCTCGCCACGACCTTTACGCCCGATTTGACAATCTTCTGCTCCGGCGCGCGGCGGCATCCCGTTCGGACGAACTGTGCGTGGGGGACTACACGTATCTGCGTACACCGCAGGGTTGGTTGTATCTGGCTGTTGTGCTGGATCTGTATACGCGGCGCGTCATCGGTTGGTCATTCAGCCGTCAACGCACCGCCCACCTCCCGCGAGAGGCCTTGCGCATGGCCTTAGAGGAACGTAAACCTCCGCCTGGAACCCTCTTTCACTCCGATCAGGGCGTCGAGTATGCCGCGCACGCCTTTCAATCGCTGCTAACCGTATACGGACTCGAGCCCAGCATGAGCCGCAAGGGCAATTGCTACGATAATGCCTTCATCGAATCGTTCTTCGCGAGTCTCAAGCTCGAAATCGGAGGGGCGTTTAGATCGGCGCTCGAGGCTATCGAGAACATCCGCTCCTACATCCATTTCTACAACCACGAACGCCAGCATTCGAGTCTGGCCTACCAATCACCGGTGCAATACGAGAGACTATCCACTTAAACCGTGTCCACTTATTCGGGGCAAGTCCACTCGCGCTCAAAGCCACCGGCGGAGGGACGGTCGATCTCGGCGCGCTCGCCGGCTGGGCCATCGTCTACTGCTACCCGCGCACCGGGCGTCCCGATGAGGAGCCGCCGACCGGCTGGAATGCGATCCCCGGCGCGCGAGGCTGCACCCCGCAGTCGTGCGGCTATCGAGATCACTACCGGGAAATCCGCGACCTCGGGATCGACGCGGTGTTCGGCCTGTCCTCGCAGGACACGGCGTACCAGCAGGAGCTCGTCGAGCGACTGCACCTGCCTTTCCAGATCCTGTCGGACGAGGCGTTCGATTTCACCCGCGCCCTCAAGCTGCCGACTTTCGAAGTCGACGGCATGACGCTGATCAAGCGCCTCACCCTCGTGATCCACGACGGCGCGATCGAGCACGTGTTCTACCCGGTGTTTCCGCCGGACACGAGCGCGCCGACGGTCATACACTGGCTCGTC
>JAQGMS010000401.1 GCA_028292245.1 Ramlibacter sp. | reverse complement strand
GCGCTAAGTCTCTGATCTCGTGACCAAAGCGGACGTGGCGGAACTGGTAGACGCAAGGGACTTAAAATCCCTCGATGGCAACGTCGTGTGGGTTCGAGTCCCACCGCCCGCACCACGCTTCGCCCTTTTGGGCTACGCGTGGCGCAGCCCGCGGAAGCCGCAGGGGCAAAGCGTGTCCGGCTTAGCTTGAGCGCAGCGAAAGCGGACTGATGCAAGCTGCGGTGAATGGATTGATGAAATGAACACTCACGTGCTAACCGAACCCCAGCCCCTCGCCCGTCGGCAAAAGCCCGCCCTCCGCGTCGCCGTGGCCGGCCTCGGCGCCATCGGCCTGAAGCTCGCCGAGGCGCTCGATCGCGGAATCCCCGGCTGCGTGCTGGCGGCGGTTTCGGCCAACGACCTCAACAAGGCCACCGAACGGTTATCGCATCTGTCCCGTCCGGTGCCGGTGGTGAAGCTCGACGGGCTCGAGCCCCTGGCCGACATCGTGGTCGAATGCGCGCCGGCAAAGTTGCTGCCTGAGATTGCCCAACCGTTTTTGCGCGCCGGCAAGACCGTCATCGTGCTCAGCGCCGGCGCCATTCTCTCCAATGAGCACCTGCTCGACCTGGCGCGCCGGCATGGCGGCCAGATCGTGGTTCCTACCGGGGCGCTGCTCGGCCTCGACGCGGTCACGGCGGCGGCGGAAGGCGAAATCCGCAGCGTGCGGATGGTCACCCGCAAGCCGGTGCGCGGCCTTACCGGCGCGCCTTATCTCACTGAGCACAACATCCGCATCGAGGACATCACCGAACCGACGCGGATTTTCGTCGGCACGCCGCGCGAGGCGGCGATCGGGTTTCCGGCCAACCTCAACGTCGCCGTGGCGCTTTCGCTGGCGGGGATCGGCGCCGACAAGACCACGCTGGAGATCTGGGCCGATCCCGCGCTGGAGCGCAACGTGCACCGCATCGAGGTCGATTCGGATTCTGCCTTCTTCTCGATGTCGATCGAAAACATCCCGTCCGACAATCCCAGGACCGGCCGCATCACCGCGCTATCGGTGATTTCCTACTTGCGAAAACTCGCTGCGCCGTTGAGGGTGGGATCCTGATCCCAGCGTGAATCAGGGTTTTGGGGGCCGCGTCCATGAGCGAACTCGAAAAAATCACGATTGCGCCAGGCCTCACTTTCGACGCCCTCGTCTCCGGCGAGCAGGGCGCGCCGCTGGTGCTGCTGCTGCACGGTTTTGCCGAATCGATGCACTGCTGGCGCGCGCAAATGGCGGCATTGGCAGCGGCGGGCTATCGCGCCGTTGCGCCCAGCCAGCGCGGCTATTCGCCGGGCGCGCGGCCCGATGTCAACGAACCGGCGAATTATCTTATCGACCGCCTGATGGACGATGCGATGGCGATCGTGGCTGCCTCCGGGCATGGCGAGCGCCGCTTTCATCTGGCCGGTCACGACTGGGGCGGCAGCATCGCCTGGGCGCTGGCGGATCGATACCCTGCCCGGCTGGCGTCGCTCACCGTGCTGTCGCGGCCGCATCCCAATGCCTTCAATCGCGCCCTGCAAATGGAAGACGGCGATCAGGCGCACCGCTCGCGCCATCACAAGGCGTTCCTCGAACCCGACGCCGCCGACGTCGTTCTGGCCGACAACGCCAAATGGCTGCGCGACCGCCTTGCGGCCAACGGCGTCCCCCCTGAGGCAATCGAAAGACATCTTGCCGTCCTCGGCAACAAGGACGCAATGGAAGCAGCCCTGGCCTGGTACCGCGCCCGCGGCGCGATCCGCGGGCCGCTCGGTCCTATCCGGGTGCCGACGCTCTCGATCTGGGGCGACGCCGACGACACCGTCGGGCGGATGGCCGCCGAGGGCACCGAAGACTTCATCGCAGCACCCTATCGCTTCGAAGCGCTGCCCGGGGTCGGCCACTTTGCCGCCGACCAGGCGCCCGATCGCGTCAACGAATTGATGCTGGCGCACGTCGCCGCTCACCCGATCTAAGGGATCGCGCACAAAAGCGCGTGTACGGAACCAGTCTGCTGCAGAAATGTTGTGCTGCAGCATCTGGAGAAAACCGAATGGCCAGCGAACATCCCGGCAGTCAGCGTGCGGCGTCCGAGCGCAAGCCGATCAAGCAACCGTCATCGACACGGCCCTCGCCGCATAGCGGCCCCCCGGTTCTCGGCGACGGATTGGAATCGCCGCGCAGCAGCCACTGCTGAAAGCTGCAAGTTTTGTTGTCAGGCCAACGACATGGGAGCGGAAGCGCATCGGCCGCGGAACCTTTATCTAGGCATCCGGCCGATCAGATCTCTGAGAATTCACAGGGTTCCCGAACGATAAAATGCCCAGTGCGGAATAACGCAGAGCGTTAAACCTCAAGGCGTAAGTGTCGCCTCGCACGCGTTTTGCTACGCCCGATTCCGAAACTCTTAATAGCTGTCATTCTTATCTATCGCAATGCTAGATTGCAATTGCGCGAGAAGGATGGCTCATGGCCACACCCGGCTCCATCAAGGCGCCCCGCAGTTTCCAACCGGGAATTGCAACACAAACCAGTTCCGCCGTCCCGAACCCAGGTCGCGATCACACCGCCGCGCATTCGGGCCACGCGATTTCGCAATCTCCAGAGGCCGAAGTCGCCTGGAGGCTGTTTCGCTTCAACTGGCTGCTGCTGCTGGGCTGCGCGGAGGCCGTTGT
>JAQGMS010000508.1 GCA_028292245.1 Ramlibacter sp. | reverse complement strand
ATCCCCAAATTAATTCGTTTCTTTGGGATACATACCAGTTAGTACTTTTTATATGAAGAAAGCAGCAGTGACGCGTTTAATGATCCTTCGAAAAGCTTTTGAACTTATATATATAAAAGGATTTCAGGCTACAAGTATAGATGACATTATTGCAACAACACAAGTAACCAAGGGCGCGTTTTATTATCACTTTAAACAAAAGGATGAAATGGGCCTGGCTATCATAAATGAAATATTGAAGCCTTCCCTTATTCAGCGTTTCATAGAGCCGTTGCAAGGGGAGGGCGATCCTCTTGAGCAGATTTATGCCCAGATGCATTATATGCTGATAGAAGATAAATTTTTAAAACCTGAGTACGGGTGCCCTGTGGCTAACCTTACACAAGAGATGATGCCATGGAATAAACTGTTCGGGAAAGCGCTAAATGAATTGGCAAAAAAATGGGAAAAGGAATTAATTGCTAAAATTGACTATGGAAAGAAAAATGGCATTATTCGAAATGACATAAATGCAAAACAGGCGGTTATATTTATAATATCTGGTTATTGGGGGATCAGAACTTTGGGCAAACTCGCCAATAATCAAGGGCCTTATCGTACTTATCTAAAAGAATTAAAAAAGTATCTCGATTCAATGAGGTAATTTTTTTTATACAAAAAAGTACCAAGTAGTATGTTTTTGTATAACTTTATCTCACAAGATAAATATCACTATCATGGTGCTCCACAATTTCAACAATAGGCTACATCTTAAAGGGCGAAAAATTCCATAAGTTTGGTTATGAATCTTAAAGTATTCATTGTTGAAAATGAGCTATCCGACAGTCAAAACTTGGTGAGCGTACTGGAACAGGCCGGTCATTTTGTTTTGGGCTCAACTACCATTCAATCCCATGTCACCAGATATTTAAATGACCTGAAACCTGATATCGTATTATTAAATGTTGCAGATGGTTTTGAAAATGCTGCTACAGCGTTCGCGACTGATCTGGAAGAGCGACAAATTCCTTTCATTCTTACCGGCTCCTCATATACGCCAGAGATCCGGCGTATCATCAAAAAAGTAAACCCGGATGGATTTCTGATTAAGCCGCTGTCAGGTGTTGACGTGGTTGCAGCTTTGGAAACAGCCGCATATAGAAGTAACACTCTTAGAGCCATTCACCAGCGTCAGGAAAAGTGGGTTGAGACATTGTTGTTGAATATCCTGGAAAGCCCGGGCAAAAAAGCTGATAAACTCTTGTCTCTGGTAAGAGCTTTTGCTTCGTTTGTGCCGTTTGATTGCATGGTCATTGATACAGATAGTCAGCAAAGGGATTTGTCAGCGCTTTATGCCTATCACCGCAATGGCTTTAATGAATATGATCCCTTAAACGGAGAAGATTGTTTACGGGATTGCAAAGTAACTGTAGACGAATATTATTCTGTCCGGCGGTTTTACAGCTTAATTAAAGATATAGAATTTCTAAACGGTGACGAATTTATAAGGGTAACGAGCCAATCAGTTTATGGGGATAAAATTCGAAAAGCTTACCAATTCAACTCCAGGATTTGGGTTCCCGTTTTCAACAATGGCAAAATAGATATGTGTTTGGTTTTTTATAGCAAAGATCTTAATGGTTATAACGAAAGCCATGAAGCGTTCATGCGTAATTTTCAAAATATACTTACCAAAGTATTTTTGAACATAAGGGGAAAACAAATAAAAAGTGGTAAACCGCTTTCTATCAATCCCAAATTTATAGATGCTCCCACTTCACCGGTCAATTCAAAGTTCGAAGGCATTGTTGGGAAAAGTTCCAAATTGGTCTCATCTCTCGATCAGGCTATTCATGTCGCGCCGTTTGAAAGCTCGGTGTTGGTTCTTGGAGAAACGGGGGTGGGAAAAGAAGCGCTTGTTCGGGCAATTCATAATCTATCAGAACGTAGAAATGGTCCTTTTATCAGGTTAAACTGCGCTGCCATCGCGCCGACCCTAATCGAATCTGAACTATTCGGGCATGAGAAAGGTTCGTTTACCGGAGCCATTGAGCAGCGTATGGGAAAATTTGAACTTGCAAATAACGGAACCTTGTTTCTTGATGAAATTGGAGAGCTTTCAATGGAATCCCAGGCCAAATTGTTAAGGGTTTTACAAGAGCGAGAAATTGACCGGATTTGCGTCAAGGAATCTATTAAAGTAGATGTGCGGATAATAGCGGCCACAAATAAAAACCTTCTGGTAGAAGTTTCAAATGGAAAATTCCGGATGGACCTTTATTACCGGATTAATGTGTTTCCGATAACGCTTCCACCCTTGCGGGAAAGAAAGGAAGATATTCCAGAACTTGCTGAACATTTTTTGAAGCGTTATAATCCATATCACAACACGAAAGCCAAAATTTCTAAATCTGCACTACAACAGCTTCAGCTTTATGATTGGGCTGGTAACATCAGAGAGCTGGAACACCTAATTGAGCGGCATGTATTGACTTCGAAAACGGGGTCAATCGATCATTTCGAAATGCCTGAAGAATTGCAACTCAGTGGAAAGCCTGTAATTGCCGGTGAAGAGTTTAAACCCATAGCTCAAGTTGACCGGGAACATATTCTTGCGGCGCTGGCCAGGTGCAAAGGCAGAGTGTCCGGAAAAAATGGTGCCGCTGTTTTATTACAATTGCCTCCAACTACACTTAATTCCAAAATGAAAAAGCTGGGAATTAAATGGCCTTCTGCCGCCAGTTAAATTATTTCCCCATTCTTTCAGGCATCTATTTACAGTCCCGGCAATATCGTCACAGCAGCATCTGTCCCCTCCCGGATTACCCGATCGATACTTTTTATTATTGGATTTAACGGCATAACGTAAAGACTACCGAAATAACGAAAATTATTAAACCCGTTAAAATTGGTTAGCGTTGATTTTCAGGTGTGTATAAATCGGCATGTCGGTTGACCCTATCTGTCCAAGCGGACCTTCTCAAGCTATATTTACGATGGGTGTCTGCCAGTAAACTGCCACCAGGGCAATTATTAATAACGTCAACTGTAAATCAAAATGAGCAAAGAAAATTCAGGCTATGTAAATACGCCAACTGAGTTAGTTAAGGTCGAGGGCATAAACTATGCCTACCGTTCTTTTGGTAAACAATCAGGAATTCCCATTGTTTGCCTTCAACATTTTACAGGTACTCTTGATAACTGGGATCCAATTATTATGGATGGCCTCGCGCAAGTCCGGCACGTCATCACGATTGATAACGCCGGGGTCGGAAGTTCCGAAGGCGAGACCCCCGACAACGTAAGATCCATGGCGGTCGCTGCCATTAAGATCATTGACGCATTGAGTATTGAGCAATGTGATTTGCTGGGTTATTCATTAGGCGGGTTTATTGCGCAGGCAATAGCGGTCATGAAACCGGGGTTGTTACGTAAAATCATTCTTGTTGGAACAGCACCTCAGGGAACGAAGGCGTTACACTCGTTCGCGCAGTTTGTTGGTAACGCGTTCAAGCAGGACGACCCCATAGAACGTTTCCTGGCCGTATTTGCGGCAAAATCGGATAAAAGCAGAGCTAAAATGACGGCAGGTCTTCAGCGAATAATGCAAAGAACGAAAGACAGGGATAAGGAAACGGGCATGCCGGCGGTACAAGCGCAGATCAAAGCACTCACGAGCTGGGGAACTGACCCTGTAAACATTTCCTTGAAAGACATCAAGCATCCGGTTTTGATCATACAAGGCAGTAACGATGATATGATGAATAGCGCGACATCATACGAACTCTTTAATCAAATTCCGAATGCTGTTCTTAGTTATTATCCTGATTCAGCGCATGGATCATTCTATGAATACCCTGAAATGTTTGTTGACCAGGCCAACTTTTTCCTGAATTATTTCGAATAAATACATTCTTTAAAAAAGTTTACTCCAGGAAATTACGTTAAGATGAGCACGGACACATTACCAAACATTGGCGAAGTCGCGACCGCTGAAATAGATGGTTTATCGATCCGATATGCGCAGGCCGGTGTGCATAGGGGCATACCTGTGCTTCTAAC